>NZ_JBFBJI010000002.1:148515-508921 GCF_040702065.1 Streptomyces sp. NPDC086777
GGGGCTCCCCCCCCCCCCCTCCCCAAACCCACAAAAAACCCCGCCCCCCCCCCCCCGGGGGGGGCTACTCCCCCCCCCCCCCGGCGCCCCCCCCCCCCCCCCGGCCCCCGGCCGGTTTTCCCGCGGGTTTTCCCTGCGGTGAATGCAAGGTCAGGTACGAAGGCAAGGGGGAATTCAGAAAATGCGACAGGGTACCCGCAAGGGACTTATGACAGTGGCCGCGGCGACCGGCGTCATCGCCGCGGCGGGCGGTTACGCCCACGCCGACTCGGGAGCCGTCGGCTCCGCCACCGACTCACCCGGCGTGCTCTCCGGCAACACGGTGCAGGCGCCGGTGCACGTGCCGGTGAACGTCTGCGGCAACACCGTGAACGTCGTCGGCGCCCTCAACCCGTCGATGGGCAACAAGTGCGCCAACCCCAGCGGCGGTGGCGGCGCTTCGACGGGCTACGGCGACCACGGCGGCCATGCCGGCCACGGCGGCGGCTCGCACGCCGGGGGCCACACCGCGGGCTCTCCCGGCGTCGGTTCGGGCAACACCGTGCAGGCGCCGATCGACGTGCCGGTCAACGTCTGCGGCAACAGCGTCAACATCATCGGCGTCGGCAACGCCGCGCTGGGCAACGAGTGCGCCAACGACGGGGGTTCCGGACACACGGGCCACCCCGGGCACCCCGGCCACCCCGGACATCCGGGTGGCGGTCACCCCACGCAGCCGCCCGGCCACGGCGGGCACGGGGGTCACGGCGGTCACGGTGGGCACGGGGGCCATGGCACTCCCCCTGGACACGGAGGGGGCGGGAACAACCCGCCCGGGCAGCCGGGACACCCCGGGACTCCGGGACATCCGGGAACCCCTGGACAGCACCACCCCGGCACGCCCCCGGCCCACTCCGGGGGTGGGACCGTCCCGACCGGTTCCCACGGCTCCAGTCACGTCGGACCGTTGGGCCGCGCCTCGGTGAGCCGGCCGGTCACCGGGCCGCAACTCGCGCACACGGGCAGTGACGTGCCGCTGGGTCTCGCGCTCCCGGCGGGCGCGGGCGCGCTGCTCGCGGGCGCGGTGCTCTACCGCAGGGCGCGCGCCGCGGCGTAGCGCACGGACGGTGACGCACCGGGGACGGTGCGTGGAACGGAGTGGGCCCCGTCGACGCGGGGCCCTTTCCGTCAGTCGGCCAGTCTCACCATGTGGCACGCACCTGGCGGATGATCCGCCGGCGCAACCGCACCCTGCGGCTGCCGTCGCGCATGAGGCTCAGTCGGTCCAACTCCCAGTGTCCGTACTCGGCATGGTCCGTCAGCAGACGTGTGGCCTCCTTGCGGGACACCCCGCGAGGTACGTACACGTCGACAAATTCGTATTCCGGCATCGCATCTATTGTGCGGGCTGGTGCCCGGTACGGATAGCGTCTGCACTATGTCTGATGCTGCGCAGCCCACCGCTGCCGAGGTACGCGCCGCCGCCGAGGCGGTCAAGACCGCGCTCGACCGCCATCTGGCCGCGGTCGAACGCAGGTCGGGGGAGGACGACCCGGCTGTCTACGAGGCGTTCAACGAGCTGGCCGCGGCCGCCGAGGTCTACGACGAGCTCCTGTACGACTGCTACGACGAGGTCACACCCTTCGAGATCCCCGGTGCGGACGAGTCGCTGCCGCCGTACGCCGGCCCCGAGGAGCCGAACGCCATCAGCGTGCTGATCCGTCGCGACTACGCCGTGGCGGAACCACAGCGGTTGCTGGCACAGGCCCAGCGGGTCGAGGCGGCGGAGTACGACGACGGCCCCGGCGTGGACCGGGACGCGGCGGCCACGATCCACGGGGCGCTGGGCGTCCTGTTCGGCGAGTTCGAGCCGGACGAGATCGCCTCCCGGCACAAGGAGTTCGGCCTGGAGGAGGGCGACTCCACGCTCTGGGTGACCGCGGCGGACGAGCCGGCCGAACCCGGCGAGTGGCTGGAGGTGCCCTTCGAGGGCGTCGACCCGCAGCGGGTGGTGTGCCGATTCGACGTCAGCGCGGTCTTCGACGACGAGGACGACGAGGACGACGAGGACGGCGACGACGGCGACGACGCGGCGGAGACCGACGAACTGGACGTCATCGACCTGGACGAGGACGAGGATCTGGAGCCGCTGGACGCCGAGCGCTGATCCGCCGGGCGGCGGTGCCCTCCGGCGGTCGAGGCCGGACGGGCACCGCCGCCCGGCGCCGTCGCGGCCGATCGCCCTCACCGTCGCCGTCGCCGTCGCCGTCGCTGTGAGAGTCGGCACGGCGGCGGAACCGGTCAGTCCGCCGCGGGAACCTGTGTCGTCAGCAACAGCGGAAGGCGGGTCGTCCGCGGCTTCGGCAGGGTCTCGGCCACCGCCTTCGGCAGCGCCTGCTCCACACCGTGGACCACCGACAGATGGCGCTCCGCCCGGCTGAACGCCGTGTACACCCAGGGGCGGCTGAGGGACTGGACCGCGTCCCCCGGCAGCACCACGACCGCCGCCGCCCAGCGGCTGCCCACCGCCTGGTGGGCGGTCAGGGCCCAGCCGTGGCGCACGGACTGCTCCACCCGCTCCTTCGGTACGACCACGGGCGCGCCCGCGCACGACAGGTGCAGCCCGTCGGCGTCGGCCGTCACCACCTCACCCGGCACCGTGCGGCCCGGCGCGGGGGAGTAGGCGATCCGGTCACCGGGGTCGAAGCCGCCGAAGCGGCCGGGGCCCGGATTGAGCCGTTCCTTGAGGGCGGTGTTGAGGGCGCGGGTGCCGGCCGCCCCGCCGTGGCCCGGGGTGATGACCACGGTCTGCCCGGCGGGGACGCCGATCGCGCGCGGCACGGAGTCGGCGACCAGCTGCACCGCACGGTGCACCGCCTCACCGGCGTCCCGCACCGGCACGATCACGACCTCCTTGCCGGGCGCCTCGACCTGGGTGAGTTCGCCCACACCGATCCCGGAGACCAACTCGCCGAGCGGGCCGGGGTCGGGCGTGCGGGAGGCGATCTGCGGGCAGACGCGGGCCGCCAGCAGGTCGGCGAAGACCCGCCCTGCGCCCGCGGACCACAGCGCCGCCGGATCCCCGCTCAGCACCAGCCGGGCGCCGTCGGGCAGCGCCTCCACGAGCATCGCCGCACCCTCCACGTCCAACTGGGGCGCGTCCAGCACGATCAGCAGGTCCAGGGCCAGGGCGCCGTCCGCGTCCCGGCCGGGCCCCGCGACGCCGGTCAGCAGGTCGGCGACGGTGCCGACGGCTCCCGCGCCTCCCGCGAGGCGCCGGCTGCCGTCCGGGGTGTGGGTGGTCGCGAAGGCGCGCAGCCCGGCCGCGCGGGCGGCGGCGAGCAGGGCCGCGGGTTCGGCGCGGGCCGCCTCGCCGCCCGTGTGCAGCACCAGGCCGTGCCCGGCGACCGCCCGCGCCAGCTCCGCCGCGCCGCCGGAGGCCGCCGCCGCGACCGCCTCCCAGGGTTCCGGGGCCTCCTTGGCCAGGGAGTTGACCAGCCGGGCCAGCCCGTCGGCGAGGCTCTCCTCGGCCAGCGCGTACCGCTCCAGGGCGACCAGGATCCGGACCGGCCGCTCCTCCTCGTCGTCCTCGGGCTCCGGGGCGGCCGGATCCAGCGGGTCCCGGAAGACCAGCGCCTCGCCCTCCGCGAGCGCGCCCTGCACGGCCGCCTCCGGGTCGGGCACCGCGCCCCGGGTCAGCGCGGCGGTGAGCGCCGGCATCTCCAGCGCGGTGTGCCCGGCCACGGCCGCCTGCTCCAACAGCCAGCCGGTCACCGCGCGGCCGCGCCGCTCGTCGTCCGGACCGCACTCCGCGCCGAGCAGCGCCCGCGCGAACCTGTCCGCCTGGTCCGGCCGCACCCCGGTGACCCGGAGCAACTGCCAGGGATCCTCCCGGAGCAGCGACTCGGCACCCTCGCCGAGAGCGGCGGCGACCTGCGGCGCGAGCGACTCCGGCGCACCGCCGTCGGTCAGGACCCGTCGTACCGCCCCGATCGTCTCCACGGCGGGCACGGCGGCGGCCGGCGCGGGCTGGGGCCGCCGGACCGGTTCCGGCACGGGGGCCGCCGCGCGCGGGGACGGCTCCGGGGCGGCGAACACGGTGGTCGCCGGCTTTCCGCCGCCCTCCACGGCCCGGATCGCGGCGAGCAGGTCGGCCGCCTTGCCGCTGAGCTTCGCCCCGCTGTCGATCGGCGCCGACTTCTCGGCCTTCCGCCGCTCGATCCGCTCCCGCTCGACCCGCTGAGCGGCCAGCTCGGCCGCGGCCTCGGACGGTTCGGTCGCGCCTTCGCCATTCGCCTCTGGCTGTTCGGCCGTGCCCTCGCCGCTCGCCTCGGACGGTTCGGTCGGGCCTTCGCCGTTCGCTTCTGGCTGTTCGGTCGTGCCTTCGCCGTTCGCTTCTGGCTGTTCGGTCGTGCCTTCGCCGTTCGCTTCTGGCTGTTCGGTCGTGCCTTCGCCGTTCGCTTCTGGCTGTTCGGTCGTGCCTTCGCCGCTCGCCTCTGGCTGTTCGGTCGTGTCCTCGCCGCTCACCTCGGACTGCTCGGTCGTGTCCTCGCCGCTCCCCGGTCCACCCGCGTCGTCCCCGGAGCGGGCCCGGCCGACCGCCGCGTCATCCTCCGCCGCCTCGGAGACGGACTCGGCACCCTCGTCGCCGCCCGCTCCGTCCGTTTCGGCCCTGCCGCTGCCGCTGCCGCTGCCGCTGCCGCCGCCGTCCGCCGCGACCCCGTCGCTGCCGTCGCCGTTCGCTCTGTCGGTGAGGTGGCCGGTCTCCGTCGTCCCCCCGGCCGTCGTGTCCTCGTCGGCCTCGGGATGGGCGCCCAGCCCCGGCTCCGTGCTCACAGCGTGCTCCAGTCGTGATCGGGATAGCGGTGCACGGGCGCCGACACGTCGTCGAGCGCCCGGCAGATCTCGTCAGGAAGCGTAAGTGCCTCCACTGACAACGCCCCCGCGAGCTGCTGCGCGTTGCGCGCGCCGACGATCGGCGCGGCCACGCCCGGCCGGTCCCGCACCCACGCGAGCGCCACCTGGAGCGGGGTGACCGCGAGCCCGTCCGCCGCCGTCTGCACCGCGTCCACGATCCGGGTCGCGGTGTCGTCGAGGTAGGGCTCGACGAACAGCGCCAGATGCTCGGAGGCGCCCCGCGAGTCCGGGGGAGTGGAGTGGCGGTACTTCGCGGTCAGCACGCCCCGGCCCAGCGGGGAGGACGGCAGCAGGCCGATGCCGAGGTCGAGGGCGGCGGGCAGCACCTCGCGCTCCACGCCCCGCTGCAGCAGCGAGTACTCCAGCTGGGTGCTGGCCAGCCGGGTGCGGTTGCCCGGCGCCGCGAGCTGCCAGGTCGCCGCCTTCGCCAGCTGCCAGCCGCAGAAGTTGGAGACCCCGGCGTACCGGGCACGGCCGCTGCTCACCGCCAGGTCGAGGGCTTGGAGGGTCTCCTCCAGCGGGGTGTCCGGGTCGTAGGCGTGCACGTGCCAGACGTCGACGTGGTCGGTGCCCAGGCGGGCCAGGGAGGCGTCCAGGGCGGCGAGCAGGTGGCCGCGCGAGCCGTTGAAACGCCGGTCGGGGTCGGGGACGCTGCCCGCCTTCGTCGAGATGACGAGGTCCCGGCGGGGCACCAGCCCTTCCATGAGCTGCCCGAGCAGGTACTCGGCCTCACCGTCGCCGTACACGTCCGCGGTGTCGACGAGGGTTCCGCCGGCCTCCCAGAACGCCTTCAGCATGTCCGCGGCGTCGTGCTCGTCGACGTCCCGGCCCCAGGTGAGGGTGCCGAGTCCGATTCTGGACACACGCAGGCCGGTACGGCCGAGATGCCTCTGCTCCATGCCCGCGAGATTACTGGCCAGAGCTGGTGCGTTGGGTTGCCTGTGGATAACCGATTTCACAGGGCAGCGGTGGCCTGTGAGATGCGGTAGTCGCCCTCCCCAGGGGGCGCGGGGCCTTGCCGATTTCCCGGCTCCGGCGCGTGGGTGCGAGCAGCCCCCACGACCCGCGGCCGCGTCACGACCGATCTCCCCCAGACGAAACGACCGCGCTAAGGTCTCCGCAACAGCGACGTTACTGATCGGTAAGGGGAACGGCCATGCAGCTCGGGATCAACCTCGGCTACTGGGGCGCCGGGATGGACGGGGACAATCTGGCCGTGGCGCAGGAGGCCGAGCGGCTCGGGTACGCCGTGTGCTGGGCCGCCGAGGCCTACGGCTCCGACGCCGCCACCGTGCTCAGCTGGGTCGCCGCCCAGACCGAGCGCATCGACGTCGGCTCGGCCATCTTCCAGATCCCGGCCCGGCAGCCCGCCATGACCGCGATGACCGCCGCCACCCTCGACTCCCTCTCCGGCGGCCGCTTCCGGCTCGGCCTCGGCGTCTCCGGACCGCAGGTCTCCGAGGGCTGGTACGGCGTCAAGTTCGACAAGCCGCTCTCCCGCACCCGCGAGTACGTGGAGATCGTGCGGAAGGCGATGACCCGGGAACGGCTGTCGTTCGAGGGCGAGCACTGGACGCTGCCGCTGCCGGGCGGCCCCGGTAAGCCCATCAGGCTGACCGTGCACCCGGAGCGCGAGCACATCCCGGTCTACATCGCCGCGATCGGCCCGAAAAACCTGGAGCAGACCGGCGAGATCGCCGACGGCGCGCTGCTGATCTTCCCCTCCGCCGAGCACCTGGAGGAGACGGCCGTGAAGTACCTGCGCGCGGGCCGGGAGAAGGCCGGCCTGACCCTGGACGGCTTCGACATCTGCCCGACGCTGCCGCTCGCCGTCGGCGACGACAAGGACGTGGCCACGCTCGCCGACACCTTCCGGCCCTACACCGCGCTGTACGTCGGCGGCATGGGCAGCCGCAAGCAGAACTTCTACAACCAGCTCGCCCAGCGCATGGGCTACGGGCGGGAGGCCGCCGAGATCCAGGACAAGTACCTGTCCGGGGACAAGAACGGGGCGGCGGCCGCCGTACCGCAGGAGCTGATCGACCAGACCACGCTGCTCGGCTCCGTGGACCGGATCGCCGACCGGATGAAGGCCTACGCGGCCGCCGGGGTCACCACGCTCTCCCTCGCGCCCGCCGGCTTCGCGCTGGACGAGCGGCTCGCCTCGCTGCGGGCCGGCGCCGAGGCCCTGGAGCGCGCCGGGCTCGCGTGAACACCTGAGAGGTGAGAGAAGTCCACGGCCGTGGTGGGGGCTCGGGGGTCTTCCCCGCCACGGCCGTCACGCAGAACAACGCGCCCGCGCCCGCACGGTTACGCCCTCGGCGTGACCCCGCCGCCCCTCCTTTCGGCCCAGTTCGCCCGCACACCTGTTGCAGCCCCTCCGACGTGGCATTTGACTCGTTCTTTGCGGGTCTGGTGAGTCCTCCGGAGAGGTGCCCACGATGCTTTCGGCCAGGAGTCTGTTCCAGGAGATCCTCGACAACGACGAGTCCTTCCGGCTCTTCTGCTCCATCGCGGCCAGCGGGGAGTCGCAGGGCGGCTGGGAGAACGCGCGGATCGCCGCGCTGGTACCGCGGAGCGAGCGCGCCCTCGCCCCCAAGATCGCCCGCCACGGGGCCGACGAGGACAAGCACGGGCGCATCTTCCACGCCCTGCTGAAGAAGCGCGGGCTGGCGCCCGTCCCGGTGCCGGCCGACACCGACTACACGATGATCCTGGAACGGCACGGCATCGGGCTCGCCCACGACCGGCTCCGCGCCGACCAGCCGCTCACCGTGCCGGACATCGTCGCCTACCTCGCCCACAGCCGGGTCACCGAGCAGCGCGCCGCCGAGCAGATGGAGCTGCTGCGCCGGTACTTCGCCGACCACCCGGACGTGGGCCGCGCGGTGCGCATGATCGCCGGTGACGAGGACAACCACCTCGCCTACTGCCACGAGGAACTGCTGCGGTTCGCCGCCGCCGGGCACGGCCGCACCATCCAGCGCACGCTCCGCGCGTGCGCCCTGGCCGAGATCCGCGTCTACCGGGACGTCAGCCTCGCCGTCATGGCCCACATGGGCCGCGTCCTCGGCTGGCCGAGGGCCAGGTCCGCGCTCCTGGCGGCCGGCATCCACGCCGTCTACGCC
This sequence comes from Streptomyces sp. NPDC086777, assembly GCF_040702065.1. Classification (NCBI taxonomy): domain Bacteria; kingdom Bacillati; phylum Actinomycetota; class Actinomycetes; order Kitasatosporales; family Streptomycetaceae; genus Streptomyces; species Streptomyces sp. NPDC086777. The sequence continues at coordinate 156,540 of NZ_JBFBJI010000002.1, forward strand.
TACGAACGCGCCGTCGGCTGGCGCCGCATGGTCTCCCTGCGGATGCCGGAGCGCCGCAACGCCCTGGGCGGCCCGGCGGCCCCCACCCCCGAGTTCGCCTGAGTCCCGGCGCCGTCGGTGAACCGGCTCACATCCATCCGCGGCGCTTGAACAGCCGGTACAGCACCGTCTCCAGGAAGGCCATGATCAGGATCACGGCCGGGTACGACCAGATCCAGTGCAGCTCGGGCATGTGGTCGAAGTTCATGCCGTAGATCCCCGCGATCATCGTGGGGACCGCGGCCATGGCCGCCCACGCGGAGATCTTCCGCATGTCGTCGTTCTGCCGCACGCTCATCTGCGCGAGATGGGCGCCGAGGACGTCCGACACCAGCCGGTCCAGGCCCTCCACGCTCTCGTTCACCCGCAGCAGGTGGTCGTTGACGTCCCGGAAGAACGGCCGGGCCTCCGTGTGCACGAAGGGCACGGTCGCACCGCTGCCGTACGGGCCCACCCCCGCCAGCTTGGTCATGGGCAGCGCCAGCGGCACCGTCGCCCGGCGGAACTCCAGGATCTGCCGCTTGAAGGTGTAGATCCGCGACGCGGTGTGCCGGGAGCCGCCGCCGCTCGGCGAGAACACCTCGGCCTCCAGCTCCTCCAGGTCGTTCTGCAGTTCGGTGGCGACCAGCAGGTAGTTGTCGACGACCGCGTCGGAGATCGAGTGCAGCACCCCCGTCGGCCCCTGCTTCAGCATCTCGTGCTGCTCCTCCAGGTGCCGCCGGATGTCGCCGAGCGGCGAGGGCGTCCCGTGACGCACGGTCACCACGAAGGAGTCCCCGATGAAGATCATCAGCTCGCCGGAGGTCACCGTGTCGCTCTTCGGCTCGTACGTCACCGGTTTCAGGACGACGAACAGCGAGTCGTCGTACACCTCGAGCTTGGGCCGCTGGTGCGCGGTCAGCGCGTCCTCGACGGCCAGCGGATGCAGCCCGAACTCGTCGGTGACCAGGTCGAACTCGCGTTCCGTCGGCTCGTAGAGGCCGATCCACAGGAAGCTGTCGCCGCGCGCGCGTGCCTCCGCGAGGGCGTCGGAGAAGTCCTGCGGCGTCTCCGTCCGCTCCCCGTCCCGGTAGATGGCGCAATCGACGATCACGGAGAGTATTCTCCAGTCGCCCGCGCGCCGGTGCACTTCGGGGTGCGCCTACCCTGGGCCGCATGCCCACGCTGATCCTCGTAAGGCACGGACGGTCCACCGCCAACACCTCGGGTGTGCTCGCCGGCTGGACGCCGGGCGTCGCCCTCGACGAGCGGGGGGCCGCCCAGGCCGCCGCGCTGCCCGGCCGGCTCGCCGGGCTGCCGATCTCCGAACTCGTCACCAGCCCGCTGCAACGCTGCCAGGAGACGGTCCGCCCGCTGCTCGACGCCCGCCCCGGGCTCACCGCCCACACCGACGAACGGATCGGGGAGGCCCACTACGGCGACTGGTCCGGCCGCAAGCTCGCCGAACTCAATGACGAGCCGCTGATGGAGGTCGTCCAGGCCCATCCGTCGGCGGCCGCGTTCCCCGGCGGCGAGTCCATGCGCGCCATGCAGACCCGCGCCGCCGAGGCGGTCCGCGAGTGGAACGCGCGCGTGGAGCGCGACCACGGCCCGGACGCCGTCTTTCTCATGTGCTCGCACGGTGACATCATCAAGTCCCTCGTCGCGGACGCGCTCGGTCTGCATCTCGACCTCTTCCAGCGGATCTCCGTCGAACCGTGTTCCATCACCGCGATCCGTTACACCCGCCTCAGGCCGTTTCTCGTTCGTCTCGGGGACACCGGGGACTTCGCCTCCCTCGCCCCCCGCGAGGAACCCCCCGGGGAAGACGCCCCGGTCGGTGGCGGCGCCGGCGCGCCGTGATCGTCAGCCGCAGTAGGGTGAAGCGATCCACGTAAGCGGCCCAGCGACCGTGGCGTCGCCCGCCCGAACCCCCGCACTCTCGACTCATGGAGACAGGACGTGTCCCGTCAGGTGTTCCTCTACGATCCGCCGGACCGTTTCGTCGCGGGCACGGTCGGAATGCCCGGACGCCGTACGTTCTTCCTCCAGGCCACGGCCGGCCCCCGGACGACCAGCGTGGCCCTGGAGAAGACCCAGGTCGCCGCGCTCGCCGAACGCATGGACGAACTCCTCGACGAGGTCGTGCGCCGCAGCGGCGGCAACGCGGCCGTGCCCGCCGTCGCGCCCGCCGAGATCAGCGACAGCGCCCCCCTCGACACCCCCGTCGAGGAGGAGTTCCGCGTCGGCACCATGGCGCTCGCCTGGGACGGCGAGGAAGAACGCATGATCGTCGAGGCGCAGGCCCTCGTGGAGCTGGAGGCCGACTCCGAGGAGGACCTCGCCGAGGCCGAGGAGCGGCTCCTGCAGGACGAGGAGAACGGGCCCCCGATGCTGCGGGTCCGGCTGACCGGCGCGCAGGCCAGGGCCTTCGCCAAGCGCGCCCTGGACGTCGTCAACGCCGGGCGGCCGCCGTGCCCGCTGTGCAGCCTCCCGCTCGACCCGGAAGGACACGTATGTCCGCGCCAGAACGGATACCGCCGCGGAGCGTGACCGCCGCCGAGCTGCTCGCCCACGGTGAGCTGAAGGTACGCGGCCGCATCCGCGACGCCTCCAACGCGGCGCTGTTCTGCACGGTCGCGCACGACGGCCGGGAGGCGTCCTGCGTCTACAAGCCGGTAGCGGGGGAGCGCCCGCTGTGGGACTTCCCCGACGGCACCCTCGCCCAGCGCGAGGTGGCCGCCTACGAGGTCGCCGCGGCCACCGGATGGGACCTGGTCCCGCCCACCGTGCTGCGCGACGGGCCGTACGGCGAGGGCATGGTCCAGCTGTGGATCGACGTCGACCCCGGGGGCGCCGAACTGCTCGCCCTGGTGGACGCGGAGGAGCCGGAACCCGGCTGGAAGGCGATCGGGCTCGCCGACGTCGGCGACGACAGGACGGCGCTGCTGGTGCACGCGGACGACGAACGGCTGCGCCGGCTCGCCGTCCTCGACGCGGTCATCAACAACGCCGACCGCAAGGGCGGCCATCTGCTGCCCACCGCCGACGGCCGGCTCTACGGCATCGACCACGGCGTCACCTTCAACGTCGACAACAAACTGCGCACCCTGCTGTGGGGGTGGGCGGGGGAGGACCTGACGGGCGAGGCGGTCGAGGTCCTCATGGGCCTGCGCGAGGCTCTCGGCGGGCGGCTGGGAACCCGCCTGGCCGAGCTGATCACCACCGCGGAACTGGACGCCACCCGCGCGCGGGTGGAGACGTTGCTCACCACCGGAAGACATCCGGAACCCAGCGGGGAGTGGCCGGCCATCCCCTGGCCGCCCGTATAGCCCTCACCAGCACATTCCGGCCCCGAGATCAAGAGTGCCTTCCCGGCCGTCCGGTTCGTATACCGAACTCAGGTCCGGTTACGCTCATGTACATGCATGCCTGGCCCGCTTCCGAGGTCCCCGCCCTGCCTGGTCAGGGCCGCGACCTGAGGATCCACGACACCGCGACCGGCGGTCTGGTCACCCTCGACCCCGGTCCCGTCGCCCGCATCTACGTCTGCGGCATCACGCCGTACGACGCGACCCACATGGGGCACGCGGCGACCTACAACGCGTTCGACCTGGTTCAGCGCGTGTGGCTCGACACCAAGCGGCAGGTGCACTACGTCCAGAACGTCACGGACGTCGACGACCCGCTCCTGGAGCGCGCCGAGCGCGACGGCGTCGACTGGGTCGCCCTCGCCGAGCAGGAGACGGCCCTCTTCCGCGAGGACATGACCGCCCTCAGGATGCTGCCGCCGCAGCACTACATAGGCGCGGTCGAGGCCATACCGGGCATCGTGCCGCTGGTCGAGCGGCTCCGCGACCTCGGCGCCGCCTACGAACTGGAAGGCGACGTCTACTTCTCCGTCGAGTCCGACCCGAACTTCGGCAAGGTCTCGAACCTCGACGCGGCCGCCATGCGGCTGCTCTCCGCCGAGCGCGGCGGCGACCCCGACCGTCCCGGCAAGAAGAACCCGCTCGACCCGATGCTGTGGATGGCCGCCCGCGAGGGCGAACCGAGCTGGGACGGCGGCTCCCTGGGCCGTGGCCGCCCCGGCTGGCACATCGAGTGCGTGGCCATCGCCCTCGACCACCTCGGCATGACCTTCGACGTCCAGGGCGGCGGCTCCGACCTCGCCTTCCCGCACCACGAGATGGGCGCCTCGCACGCCCAGGTGCTCACCGGCGAGTTTCCGATGGCCAAGGCCTACGTCCACGCCGGCATGGTCGCCCTCGACGGCGAGAAGATGTCCAAGTCCAAGGGCAACCTGGTCTTCGTCTCCCGGCTCCGCCGGGACGGCGTCGACCCCGCCGCCATCCGCCTCGCCCTGCTCGCCCACCACTACCGCTCCGACTGGGAGTGGACCGACCAGGTGCTGGCCGACGCGGTGGCCCGCCTGGACCGCTGGCGCGCGGCGGTCTCCCGCCCGGACGGACCGCCCGCCGAGTCCCTCGTGGAGGAGATCCGCGAGGCCCTCGGCAACGACCTGGACGCCCCGGCCGCCCTGGCCGCGGTGGACCGCTGGGCGGCCCTCCAGCAGGAGCAGGGCGGCACGGACACCGGCGCACCGGGCGTGGTGTCCCGCGCGGTGGACGCCCTGCTGGGCGTGGCCCTCTAAGGAGACGTGGAGTCCCGCGCCCCGAGAGGGGCGCCGGGACTGCCCGCGTCGCTCGGCCGGCGGCGGAATCGCGCGCTCAGCCCCCACCGGCACGAGGCCGCCATCCGACGGCCGCCATCCGACGGCTGACACCCGAAGGCTGACACCCGACGAACAGGGGCGGTACGCACTACGCGTACCGCCCCTGTCTCAGTCCTCGGAGGTGTCCTCGCCGTCCGTCCCGGAGTCCCCGCCGGTGTCCCCGTCCTCCCCGGTTTTCCCCGCATTCCCGGTGCTCCCGGGCGTGTCGGGCTTCGGCGGACGCGGCGGCCGGGCCCGGCCGGCCGGGTTGCCGGGGTTGTCCCGCAGATACGACGCGCTGTCGCTGCCGTCCGCGGTGGCGTGCCCGCCGGGCGGGTTCACGTCCCGGCGCCGCAGGTAGCGCTCGAACTCCCGGGCGATCGCCTCGCCGGAGGCCTCCGGCAGCTCCGCGGTGTCCCGGGCCTCCTCCAGCGTCTGCACGTACTCGGCGACCTCGCTGTCCTCCGCGGCCAGCTGGTCCACCCCGACCTGCCAGGCGCGGGCGTCCTCGGGCAGCTCGCCCAGCGGGATCCGCAGGTCGAGCAGGTCCTCCAGGCGGTTGAGCAGGGCCAGCGTGGCCTTCGGGTTGGGCGGCTGGGAGACGTAGTGCGGGACGGCCGCCCAGAGCGAGACCGCCGGCACACCGGCATGCGTGCACGCCTCCTGGAGGACGCCGACGATGCCCGTCGGGCCCTCGTACTTGGTCTCCTCCAGGTCCATCCGCTGCGCCAGGTCCGCGTCCGAGGTGACCCCGCTGACCGGCACCGGACGCGTGTGCGGGGTGTCGCCGAGCAGCGCGCCGAGGACGACCACCAGCTCGACGCCCAGCTCGTGGGCGAAGCCGAGCAGTTCGTTGCAGAACGAGCGCCAGCGCATGGACGGCTCGATGCCTCTGACCAGCACCAGGTCCCGCGGCTTGTCGCCGCCGACCCGGACCACCGACAGCCGTGTCGTCGGCCAGGTGATCTTGCGCACGCCCGCGTCCATCCACACCGTGGGACGGTTCACCTGGAAGTCGTAGTAGTCCTCGGCGTCGAGCGCCGCGAACACCTCGCCCTTCCACTCCCGCTCCAGGTGCGCGACCGCGGTGGAGGCGGCGTCGCCGGCATCGTTCCAGCCTTCGAACGCGGCCACCATGACTGGGTCGATCAGCTCGGGAACCCCCTCCAGCTCGATCACCCAGTGCCTCCTTCCGACGTGCCCTCGCGTACGCCCCAACCTTACGGCGTGAGGCGGGGGCGCCCGCAGCCCCCTTGCACGGGGGAGTGAACGGATCACTGCCCCGTTCGCCGCCCTCGAACACCACCGGTTCCAGGAAGCCGGCAAGCGCTTCACAGGCTGCTGCGCAGCCACTGCTCCACGCTCGCGATGTGCACGGTCGCCCAGGACCGGGCCGCCTCCGCGTCCCGGTCGCGCAGCGCCGCCAGGATCGCCCGGTGCTCCCGCAGGGTCCGGGCGACCGCGTCCTCCTGGGTCAGACCGCGCCAGATCCGCGCCCTGGTGGTCGGGCCCGACAGCCCGTCAAGGAGCGAGCACAGCACCGAGTTCCCCGAGCTCTGCACGATGCCCCGGTGGAACTCCAGGTCGCAGGCGACCAGTTCCTCCACCGAGGGTTCGGCGCCGAGCGCATCCAACTGGGCGTCCAGCGCGTCCAGTTGCTGCTCGCTGATCCGGGTGGCGGACATCGCGGTCGCGGCCGGCTCCAGGATCCGGCGCACCGCGAGGAACTCCAGGACGGTGTCGTCGCGGTGGAAGTCGACGACGAAGCTCATCGCCTCCAGCAGCAACTGCGGGTCCAGGCTGGTGACATACGTGCCGTCGCCCTGCCGGACGTCCAGGATCCGGATCAGCGACAGGGCCCGCACCGCCTCCCGCAACGAGTTGCGGGACAGGCCCAGTTCGGCGGCGAGCTCGCTCTCCTTCGGCAACCGTTCTCCGGGGCGCAGCGCACCGGAGACGATCATGTCCTTGATCTTCTCGATCGCCTCATCGGTGACTGCCATACCGGCCTCCCTGTCGCTCAGACATCCGATGTCTCGGCTCACATTATGCGGCCTGGTCAGGCTTCCGCGGCCAGCCTTCCGCACGCCCCTTCACGGCGCGCGGACCCGCCTAGCGGGGCCTGTCGCCACTCTCCCTGACCGGCCCGGCCGGCGCCTCGCGGGGCCGGGGCGGAATGCCGGCCGGGGTGCCGTCGTGTGCCAGGTGCGACTGCAGCCGCAGGTGCCGGAACTCGAAGTAGGCCCCGGACCGGCGCAGGACACCACGCCGGTGGGCGTCCTCCAGGAACGCCATCAGCCGCCAGGGCAGCCTGCCCGTCGCCCCGAGCCAGACCCGGGCGACGGCGAACCGGCCCCAGGCACCCAGGGCCACCGCCGTGGCGCCCATCGGGAGCCACAACTGGGTGCCGACGTGCACCAGTCCGCCCCAGTCGCCGGGCAGCAGCACCACCGGCACACAGACACAGGCGACGAGCAGGGCGACGACACCGCCGCGGGTGAAGGACGCCGTGCGGTCCGTGTGCAGGGAGGACCCCGGGCCGGTCGCGCGCATGGTGTCGGACGGCACGCTCAGCGCGCGGTAGACCCCGCACACGCACCCGCCCACCAGCCCGACCAGCACCCCGGCGGCCACGAACGGCGGCAGGACCCGGGCCGCGAACGCCGCCGCCGGGCCCTGGGCCAGCCAGCCACGGGCCTGCGGCGGCAGCACCGACCGCAGGTCGGCCGCGTACGCGACCGTCGTCCGCCCGCCGGCCGACGGGCCGGCGAGGCGCAGGCGCACGGTCACCACCCCGCCCCGCGACTCGAACGCCGTCTCCGGCGAGCGGAAGACGACGCACCGGCGCTCCGGCACCAGCGGGATCGTGCAGTCGGGCGGTTCCGCGCCCCACGGGTAGGCGATCGGACGGGCCCCGGAACCGGGGACCAGCAGGGTTCCCCGCAGCGGCCGTGCCGTGGCCGCCGTCCTGACCCCGTCCCGCTCGCCGAACCGCCAGCCGTCGAGCTGCCGTCCGGCGAGGTCGGGCACGGCACCGGACTTGAGGAGGGTCACGCCCGTGGCCGCGAGCCCGGCGACCGTGCAGGCGGTGACGCCGGTCAGCAGCGTGACGGCGGTGCCACGGGCCATGCCCGCCGCGAACCGCCCCACGACCCGCCCGGGCCGGGCCGGCAGCGCGCCTTCCCGTCCGGCCCGGTGCCCGGCGCTCACCAGCAGGGCGGTGCCCGCTCCCGCCGCCGTGAGGCCCACCAGCAGCGTCCAGGGATCACCGGTCCGCCCCAGCAGCACGGTCCCCGCCGTACCCGCCCCGCCGAGCAGCAGGACCGCCCCGCACAGCCGTGCCGTCGCGCGTTCCCCGGCACCGCTCCACGGCAGCCCCAGCGGCACCGGCCGCCGGGACAGTCCCGCGGTGCCGAAGAACAGGGTGAACAGGAGGGAGAACAGCCCCCCGCCGAGCAGATCGGGCAGCCAGCCGTCGGTCACCGACCCGAAGCGGAAACCGAACCGCAGGTCGTCGGCGTACGCGAAGCCAGCCCACAGCGCCCCGGTCACCCCGACGGCGGTCAGCCCCTGCCGGACGAGGAACCGCCGGTCCGGCTCGCCCGCCGGCCCGCCGCCCGGCCGGCCGGTGCCGTCGGGCAGCAGCCGGGCGACCCCGAAGGCGAAGCCCAGGGTCTGTCCCACCAGCGCGGCGACGAGCGACAGGACGTCCTCCACACCCGTCAGCCGGTGCACGGCACGGGTGACCGTGACGGGCAGCAGCAGCGCCGAGAGCACGGCCATGGACAGCAGCCCCGGCCCGAACACCCGCAGCGCCCGCGGCAGCAGCGACTCCAGCTCCCACCACGCGAGCCGTCCGGTGTCCCGCCGGTGCAGCTCCCGCGCCAGCAGGGTGAGCCGCCGCACCGCGTCCGCGGCGGCCCGCGGATCGGCGTCCGCGAAGGCGGCCGGGACGAAGGCCCCGAGCAGGTGCTCCTCGACCGCGCCCACCGAGGCGAAGCGCTCCCGGTCGAGGAGTTCCGAGGGGTTCCGGGAGGTGTCGCCGTACACCGCGCGGGCCAGCGTCACCATCAGGGGTGTGGCGAGCGCCAGGGCGGGAGCGGAGCCCGGGTGCCGGGCGAGTTCCCGCAGCACCGGCGTCCACACGGTGCCGGGTGCCCCGTCCGCGGTGCGCAGCGGCCGTGCCGTCCGCTCCAGGTGGGCCGAGGCCTGGGCCAGGTCCAGGGGCAGGAGTTCGATCACCTCGGCGGCGGTGAGCACGTCGCCGTCGGCCACCGCGACCGACCAGGCCGCACGGCGGCTGGTGAGCAGCAGGGGCAGGTCGTCGTCCAGTTCGGCGTTGATCCGGCGTACGGCGTCCCCGTAGGCGGGCCGGGCCAGTTCGTCGAAGCCGTCGAGGACCGGCAGCACCAGACCGGTGTCCAGCAGGGAGCGGGCGAGGGTGCGGGACCCGTCGAGCACGGCGCCCAGCGGGCGGTAGTCGGCGGCCAGCCGGTCCGCGAGCCAGTCGCGCAGCCCGGTCCGCCGGGGGTCCCAGCCGGCCAGCGGGAAGAGCACCGGCACCGGTCCCCCCGGGCGCCGCGCGGCGAGCCGGGCGAGGACGAACCGCATCGCCAGCACGGACTTGCCCGAGCCCGGCCCGCCCAGGACCACCAGTCGGCGGCCGGGGAGGCCGGCGAACCACGCGGCCAGGTCCTCGACCCGCCACGCCCGTGGCGCGGGGAGCCGGTCGCCGCGCCCCACGTTCTCCGGGTGGTCGGCGAGCCGCCGGTCCGCGGGCGCCCAGCCCACCTCGATCGGCTCCGGGTCCTGCAGCCGCCGCAGCCGGGCCTCCGCCGCCCACTGCTCGCGTACGGCCTCGGCCAGTGCGTCGGCGGCCCGGCGCCGGTCCTCCTCGGCCGACCGCGGAGCCGGGTCCGCGTCGCCGCGCAGCACGTCGGCCACGAGCGCGGCGACCGACACCAGGGTGCCGATCGCCGAGACCAGGACGCCCTCGGTGGCGGCGTCGTCCCACGAGAACCGCAGCACGGCCGTGAGGGCGGCGAGCGCGGCCGCGCACGCCGACAACCCCAGGCGCCGCCGCACCCGGGCGCTCTGCCATCCGCCGTGCATACGCCGCTCCCGGATCGTGCCGTGCCGGCACCGCCTGCCGTCGTGCCGTCGTGCTGTAACGCCCGTTCTAGTCGCAGGACCTTCGGCAAACCCGCTGTTCGAAACACGTGTGAGGGAGCGTGCGGGTGTGTTCGGGGGGCGGTTGGTGGTGAGAGGCGCCGTGCGGGCAGGTACCGGAGGCACGAGGCGACGGCATACCGCCGTGCGGCGGGCATGCGAGAGGGGCGGCTCCCCAGGGGATGGGAGCCGCCCCTCCTGTCGCCCGCCCCCGGTACGGCGGGGCCGGGTCTTCAGCGGTTGCCGGGACGGTCAGGGGAGGACCCGGCAGCCGCCTGTTCCTGGGGTCACCTCTTGTCGAGCAGGCCCTGGACCTTGGCCCGGACGTCGTCCGTGGCCAGGCCGCGGATGGTCAGGGTGGTACGGCGGCGCAGCACGTCGTCCGCGGTCTCGGCCCACTCGTGGTCGCGGGCCCAGACGACCTGCGCCCAGATCTCCGGGGCGTCCGGGTGGACGCGCTCGGCCAGCAGCGGGTCCTCGTTGGCCAGGCGCGCGATGTCGAAGGCCAGCGAACCGTAGTGGGTGGCCAGGTGCTTCGCCGTGTCGGCGGCCATCCGCGGGCCCGGGGCCGGGTTGTCCACCAGCAGTCGGTGGGCGACGGCACGGGGGTTGGCGACGCCGGGCAGCGGCAGCTTCTTGGGCAGCGAGGCGATGGGCTCGAAGTCGTCGCCCAGCGGGTGGCCCGGCAGCGCCTCCAGCTTCTCCATCACGGTGCGGCCGATGTGCCGGAAGGTGGTCCACTTGCCGCCCGCGACGGACAGCATGCCGCCCCGGCCCTCGGTGACCACGGTCTCCCGCTTGGCCTTGGCGGTGTCGCCGGGGCCGCCCGGCAGCACCCGCAGGCCGGCGAAGGCGTAGGTGATCAGGTCGCGCTCGAGCTGCTGGTCCCGGACGGAGAACGCGGCCTCGTCCAGGATCTGGGCTATGTCCTTGTCGGTGACGGAGACGTCCGCCGGGTCGCCCTCGTACTCCTCGTCGGTGGTGCCGAGCAGCAGCATGTCCTCCCAGGGGAGGGCGAAGGTGATCCGGTACTTGTCGATGGGGGTGGCCAGCGCGGCCTTCCACGGCGCGGTCCGCTTCAGGACCAGGTGGGCGCCCTTGGAGAGACGGATGGAGGGGGCCGCGTTCGGGTCCTCCATCCGGCGCAGGTGGTCGACCCAGGGGCCGGTCGCGTTCAGCACCAGGCGGGCGTTGACGCCGAACTCCTCGCCGGAGACCGCGTCCTTCAGGTCGGCACCGGTCACCCGGCCCCGGGTGAAGCGCAGCCCGGTGACCTGGGCGTGGTTCAGGACGACCGCGCCCGCCTCGACGGCCGCGCGGACCGTCATCAGCGCCATGCGCGCGTCGTTCATCTGGTCGTCGCCGTACACCGCGACGGCCTTGAGGTTCTCGGTACGCAGCTCCGGCACGTCCCGCTGGGCCCGCGCGGGGGAGAGCAGGTGGCCGACGCCGTCACCGAACGCGGAGAGCGCGGAGTAGGCGAACACGCCCGCCCCGAGCTTCGCCGCGCCGTGCGGACCGCCCTTGTACACGGGGAGGTAGAAGGTGAGCGGGTTCGCCAGGTGGGGGGCCACCTGGCGGGAGACCGCACGGCGCTCGAAGTGGTTCTCCGCCACCAGCTTCACCGCGCCGGTCTGCAGGTAGCGCAGACCGCCGTGGAGCAGCTTGGAGGAGGCGGAGGAGGTGGCGCCGGCGAAGTCGCCGGCGTCGACCAGTGCCACCCTGAGCCCGGACTGCGCGGCGTGCCAGGCGGTGGAGATGCCCAGGATGCCGCCGCCGATCACGAGAAGGTCGTACGACGCCTTGGAGAGCTGCTCCCTGGTCTCGGCGCGGCTCGGAAGCGAGCCGGAGGCCGGGTGCGTCCCCAGGGCAGGTACGGACTGCAGGGTGGACTGACTGGTCATGTCGGGTTCTTACTCCTCGTCAGAGCTCGATCGTGAGAGCGGTGCACGCTCTCGTCAGCTCTCGTCGTCGATCCAGCCCATGGTCCGGTCGACGGCCTTGAGCCAGTTCTTGTACTCACGGTCGCGGGTCTCCGCGTCCATGCGGGGGGTCCACTCGGCGGCCCGGCGCCAGTTGGCGCGCAGTTCGTCGGTGCTGGACCAGAAGCCGACGGCGAGGCCGGCGGCGTAGGCGGCGCCGAGGCAGGTGGTCTCGGCGACCATCGGGCGCACCACGGGTGCGTCCAGGACGTCGGCGAGGGTCTGCATCAGCAGGTTGTTGGCGGTCATGCCACCGTCGACCTTGAGGGCCACCAGCTCGTCGCCGGAGTCCTTCACCATGGCGTCCGCGATCTCGCGGGTCTGCCAGGCGGTGGCCTCCAGGACGGCGCGGGCCAGGTGCGCCTTGGTGACGTACCGGGTCAGGCCGGCGATGACACCGCGGGCGTCGGAGCGCCAGTGCGGGGCGAACAGGCCGGAGAAGGCCGGCACGAAGTAGGCGCCGCCGTTGTCCTCGACCGAGAGCGCGAGCGTCTCGATCTCGGCCGCGGTCGAGATCAGGCCCATCTGGTCGCGCATCCACTGCACCAGCGAGCCGGTGACGGCGATCGAGCCCTCCAGCGCGTACTGGGTCGGCTGGTCGCCGATCTTGTAGCCGACCGTGGTCAGCAGGCCCGCGTAGGAGTTGATGATCTTGTCACCGGTGTTCATCACCATGAAGGTGCCGGTGCCGTAGGTGGACTTGACCTCGCCCTCGGAGAAGCAGCACTGGCCGAACAGGGCCGCCTGCTGGTCGCCGAGCGCGGAGGCGACCGGGATGCCGCCGAGCAGGTCGCCGAGCTTGCCGCCGGTGACCTCGCCGTAGACCTCCGCGGAGGAGCGGATCTCGGGCAGGATCTGCAGGGGCACCCCGATGGACTCGGCGATCTTGTCGTCCCACTGCATGGTGTGCAGGTTCATGAGCAGGGTGCGGGAGGCGTTGGTCACGTCGGTGACGTGCTTGCCGCCGTTGACACCGCCGGTCAGGTTCCAGATGACCCAGGTGTCCATGGTGCCGAAGAGGATGTCGCCCGCCTCGGCGCGCTCCTTGAGGCCGTCGACGTGGTCGAGCAGCCAGCGGGCCTTGGGGCCGGCGAAGTAGGAGGCCAGCGGAAGGCCGGTCTCGCGGCGGAAGCGGTCCTGGCCGACGTTGCGACCGAGCTCCCGGCAGAGGGCGTCGGTGCGGGTGTCCTGCCAGACGATGGCGTTGTGGACGGGCTCACCGGTGTTCTTGTCCCACAGCACGGTGGTCTCGCGCTGGTTGGTGATGCCGATGGCCTTGATGTCGTCGCGGGTGATGCCGGCCTTCTGGATGGCCCCGGCGACGACCTCCTGGACGTTGGTCCAGATCTCGTTGGCGTTGTGCTCGACCCAGCCCGGCTTCGGGAAGATCTGCTCGTGCTCCTTCTGGTCGACCGAGACGATACGGCCGTCCTTGTCGAAGACGATGCAGCGGCTGGAGGTCGTGCCCTGGTCGATCGCGGCGATGAAGGGACCCGCGGTGTGGGCGTCGGTCACTGTGTGCTCCTCAAAGATCCGTGGTGTGTGGCGGTACGTCTGCTTCTGCGGCGAGGCCTGCTGTCTAGGCGAAGGCGACGTTGTAGATACCCGCGGCTATGGCTCCGCCGATCAGCGGGCCGACGACCGGGATCCAGGCGTAGCTCCAGTCGGAACCACCCTTGTTGGGCAGGGGGAGGAGCGCGTGCACGATGCGCGGGCCGAGGTCACGGGCCGGGTTGATGGCGTAGCCCGTCGGGCCGCCGAGCGAGAGACCGATCGAGACGACCACCAGGGCGGTGATCAGGCCGCCCAGCACGCCGAGGCCGTTGCCCTTGTCGTTGAGGCCCTGGGTGAGGACCGCGAGGATCAGCACGACGGTGCCGATGATCTCCGTGGCGAGGTTCTGGACCGCGTTCCGGATCTCCGGGCCGGTGGAGAAGATGCCGAGGACCGGTCCCGCGCCCTTCTCCTGGGCCTCGACGGCCTTGGCCGTGGTGGCCTGCGCGCCCGGACCGCCGACGATCTCCTTGTCGGTGAGGTGCGCGTGGAACTGGCCGTAGTAGGCGACCCACACCAGGGAGGCGCCGATCATCGCGCCGAGCAGCTGGCCGGCGAAGTAGACCGGGACGTTGCTCCAGTCGCTGTTCTTGATGGCGAGAGCGACGGTGACGGCCGGGTTGAGGTGGGCACCGGACAGCGGTCCGGAGATGTAGACGGCCGTCATGACGGCGAAGCCCCAACCGAAGGCGATGGCGAGCCAGCCGGCGTTGCGGGCCTTGGAGGCCTTGAGGGTCACGGCGGCGCAGACGCCACCGCCGAGCAGGATGAGTATGGCGGTACCGATGGTCTCGCCGATGAAGATGTCGGAGCTGGACACCCGCGACTCCTTTGTCCTTCGTCCAGGGAAGCCGAACCCCGAGTCCCTTCGGGGTGTTGGCGCCCTCGGGGGTGAGAGCGATGTCGGCCTTTGGCGTTGTCACACTCTAGCGCGTATTGCCGGTAGGTGTTCGACAATGCCGACCGATGGACGGGAGTCTTGCCCCGGCGTTACGCGTGCGTCAAGAGTTCTGTTATCGAAAACGCGATCGTTATTGATTGCTGTGGGTTATCGATGAGTCGGGCCGAGTCGGGTTGTCCGCCGGGTGTCCTGCGTAAACTCCGCTGATCTGCGCATTTGCCCTGTTATGTCCATCTCAGGGTACGGCTGAGGCCGGTCCGCCACATGCGAACCGGCCTCGGTCGTCGATCAAGGGTGTGCCGGGGTGTGCCGTCAGAACCGGCCCGCGCCCAGGTCCCGCGAGACCGCACGGGCGCAGTCCCGCACCGCCGCGATCAGGTCGGGCCGCAGCTCCCCGTCCTTGCAGAGCCGCTCCACCGCACCGGTGATGCCCACCGCGCCCACCGGCATCCGGCGGCGGTCGTGGATCGGGGCCGCGACCGAGGCCACGCCCTCCCACGTCTCCTCAACGTCGGCCGCGTAGCCCCGGGCCCGCGTGATGTCCAGGATGTGCTCGAAGGCGTCCAGGTCGCAGGTGGTGCGGTCGGTGAAGGGCTTGCGGTCGGCCTCCAGCGCCTCGCTGTGCGCCACGGGGTCGTAGGCCGACAGCACCTTGCCGAGGGCCGTGGAGTGCAGCGGCTGCATGGCGCCGATCTCCAGCACCTGCCGGCTGTCGTCGGGCCGGAAGACGTGGTGCACGATCAGCACGCCCTGCTGGTGGAGCACGCCCAGGTAGACGCTCTCCCCGCTGGAGCGGGCCAGGTCGTCCGTCCACACCAGCGCCCGCGCCCGCAGCTCGTGGATGTCCAGGTAGGTGGTGCCGAGCCGGAGCAGCTCGGCGCCCAGCTGGTAGCGGCCCGAGACGTCGTCCTGCTCGACGAACCCCTCCTGCTGGAGGGTGCGCAGTATCCCGTGGGCGGTGCCCTTGGCGAGGCCCAGCGACGAGGCGATGTCCGACAGGCCGAGCCGTCGCTCGCCGCCCGCGAGCAGCCGCAGCATCGCGGCCGCCCGTTCGAGCGACTGGATGTTCCGTGCCATCGCCGTTATGCCTCCGTCCCCTGTGACCCTCACCGTCACGACGCCGTAACCATCGTTCGGCAATGCCGAACACTACCGGTCCATGCCGACTCACCGCTAATGCTCCGTCGACATCCGTTACTTCACGCGTGGCCCACCCTTCGGTGCCCGGCCACACGCGTCCGCCCCGCACCATGACCCGTGAGCGGCCGAAACGCCATGGCCGGCGTCATACTGCCCGCCCCGCCGGCCACTCGTCCGCCACATGGACGCCCTGCCCATCCAAGCCCACTCCCGGTTACGCTGGCGCCGTGCGTCCATAGCCGGGTCCACCCGGGGAAGCCGCATAGCCGACAGCCGTCGCATCCAAGGGAGCCCTTCATGGCCTCGTTGCCACCGTCCCCTTCCGCCGACAGCCGGACCCGGGTGTCCGCGCTCCGGGAGGCGCTCGCCACACGCGTGGTGGTCGCCGACGGAGCCATGGGCACCATGCTCCAGGCGCAGGACCCCACCCTGGAGGACTTCGAGAATCTCGAGGGCTGCAACGAGATCCTCAACCTCACCCGCCCCGACATCGTCCGCTCCGTCCACGAGGCGTACTTCTCGGTCGGCGTGGACTGCGTGGAGACGAACACCTTCGGGGCGAACCACGCGGCGATGGCCGAGTACGACATCGCCGACCGCGTCCACGAGCTGTCCGAGGCCGGCGCCCGCATCGCCCGCGAGACCGCCGACGACTTCACCGCCCGGGACGGCCGGCAGCGCTGGGTCCTCGGCTCCATCGGCCCCGGCACCAAGCTGCCCACCCTCGGGCACGTGCCGTACGTCACCATCCGCGACGGCTTCCAGCAGAACGCCGAGGGCCTGCTCACCGGCGGCGCCGACGCCCTGATCGTCGAGACCACCCAGGACCTCCTGCAGACCAAGGCCTCCGTCCTCGGCGCCCGCCGCGCCATGGCGGCCCTCGGCACCGAGGTCCCGCTCCTGGTCTCCATGGCCTTCGAGACCACCGGCACCATGCTG
The DNA here is from genome assembly GCF_040702065.1 of Streptomyces sp. NPDC086777. Taxonomy (NCBI): domain Bacteria; kingdom Bacillati; phylum Actinomycetota; class Actinomycetes; order Kitasatosporales; family Streptomycetaceae; genus Streptomyces; species Streptomyces sp. NPDC086777. The sequence goes on from NZ_JBFBJI010000002.1 coordinate 172,957, forward strand.
CTCGGCTCCGAGATCGGCGCCGCGCTCACCGCCCTGGAGCCGCTCGGCATCGACATGATCGGCCTGAACTGCTCGACCGGCCCCGCCGAGATGAGCGAGCACCTGCGCTACCTCACCCGGCACTCGCGCATCCCGCTGCTGTGCATGCCGAACGCGGGCCTGCCGGTCCTGACCAAGGACGGCGCCCACTTCCCGCTCGGCCCCGAGGGCCTGGCCGAGGCCCAGGACAACTTCGTCCGCGACTACGGCCTCTCCCTCATCGGCGGCTGCTGCGGCACCACCCCCGAGCACCTGCGCCAGGTCGTGGAGAAGGTCCGGGGCGTCACCCCGCCCGGGCGCAGCCCGCGCCCCGAGCCCGGCGCCGCCTCCCTCTACCAGACCGTGCCCTTCCGCCAGGACACCTCCTACCTGGCCATCGGCGAGCGCACCAACGCCAACGGGTCCAAGAAGTTCCGCGAGGCCATGCTGGCCGCCCGCTGGGACGACTGCGTGGAGATGGCCCGCGAGCAGATCCGCGAGGGCGCCCACATGCTGGACCTCTGCGTGGACTACGTCGGCCGCGACGGCGTCGCCGACATGGAGGAACTGGCCGGCCGCTTCGCCACCGCCTCCACCCTGCCGATCGTCCTCGACTCCACCGAGGTGGACGTCATCCAGGCCGGCCTGGAGAAGCTCGGCGGCCGCGCGGTCATCAACTCCGTCAACTACGAGGACGGCGACGGCCCGGAGTCCCGCTTCGCGAAGGTCACCCGGCTGGCGCGGGAGCACGGCGCCGCGCTGATCGCGCTGACCATCGACGAGGAGGGCCAGGCCCGCACCCCCGAGAAGAAGGTCGAGATCGCCGAACGGCTGATCGACGACCTGACCGGGAACTGGGGCATCCACGAGTCGGACATCCTGATCGACACCCTGACCTTCACCATCTGCACCGGTCAGGAGGAGTCCCGCAAGGACGGCATCGCCACCATCGAGGCCATCCGCGAGCTCAAGCGCCGCCACCCGGACGTCCAGACCACCCTCGGCCTGTCCAACATCTCCTTCGGCCTCAACCCGGCCGCCCGCATCCTGCTGAACTCCGTCTTCCTCGACGAATGCGTCAAGGCCGGCCTGGACTCGGCGATCGTGCACGCCAGCAAGATCCTGCCGATCGCCCGGTTCTCCGAGGAGGAGGTGCAGACCGCCCTCGACCTCGTGTACGACCGTCGCGCCGAGGGCTACGACCCGCTGCAGAAGCTGATGGCCCTGTTCGAGGGCGCCACCGCCAAGTCCCTCAAGGCCGGCAAGGCCGAGGAACTGGCCGCCCTCCCGCTGGAGGAGCGCCTCAAGCGCCGCATCATCGACGGCGAGAAGAACGGCCTGGAGGCCGACCTCGACGAGGCCCTGCAGAGCCGCCCCGCCCTGGACATCGTCAACGAGACCCTGCTGGACGGCATGAAGGTCGTCGGCGAACTGTTCGGCTCCGGCCAGATGCAGCTGCCGTTCGTCCTCCAGTCCGCCGAGGTCATGAAGTCCGCGGTCGCCCACCTCGAACCGCACATGGAGAAGTCGGACGCCGAGGGCAAGGGCACCATCGTGCTGGCCACGGTGCGCGGCGACGTCCACGACATCGGCAAGAACCTCGTCGACATCATCCTGTCCAACAACGGCTACAACGTCGTCAACCTCGGCATCAAGCAGCCCGTCTCCGCGATCCTCGAGGCCGCCGACGAGCACCGGGCCGACGTCATCGGCATGTCCGGCCTGCTCGTCAAGTCCACGGTGATCATGAAGGAGAACCTGGAGGAGCTCAACCAGCGCGGCCTCGCGGCCACCTACCCGGTCATCCTCGGCGGCGCCGCCCTCACCCGCGCCTACGTCGAGCAGGACCTGTACGAGCTCTACGAGGGCGAGGTCCGCTACGCCCGCGACGCCTTCGAGGGCCTGCGCCTCATGGACGCACTCATCGGCGTCAAGCGCGGCGTGCCCGGCGCCAGCCTCCCCGAGCTCAAGCAGCGCCGGGTCCGGCAGACCGCCGTCGTCGAGGTCGAGGAGCGGCCCGAGGAGGGCCACGTCCGCTCCGACGTCGCCGTCGACAACCCGGTGCCCACCCCGCCGTTCTGGGACACCCGCGTCATCAAGGGCATCCAGCTCAAGGAGTACGCGAGCTGGCTCGACGAGGGCGCCCTCTTCAAGGGCCAGTGGGGCCTCAAGCAGGCCCGCACCGGCGAGGGACCCTCCTACGAGGAGCTCGTCGAGACCGAGGGCCGGCCCAGGCTGCGCGGCCTCCTCGACCAGCTCCAGACGGAGAACCTGCTGGAAGCGGCCGTGGTCTACGGCTACTTCCCGTGCGTCTCCAAGGACGACGACCTGATCATCCTCGACGAACAGGGCAACGAGCGCACCCGGTTCACCTTCCCCCGCCAGCGCCGCGGCCGCCGGCTCTGCCTCGCCGACTTCTTCCGCCCGGAGGAGTCGGGGGAGACGGACGTGGTCGGCCTCCAGGTCGTCACCGTCGGCTCCCGCATCGGCGAGCAGACCGCCAAGCTGTTCGAGGCCAACTCCTACCGCGACTACCTCGAACTGCACGGCCTGTCCGTCCAGCTCGCCGAGGCCCTCGCCGAGTACTGGCACGCACGCGTGCGCTCCGAGCTCGGCTTCGCCGGCGAGGACCCGGCCGACGTCGAGGACATGTTCGCCCTGAAGTACCGGGGCGCCCGCTTCTCCCTCGGCTACGGCGCCTGCCCGAACCTGGAGGACCGTGCGAAGATCGCCGACCTGCTCCGGCCCGAGCGGATCGGCGTCCACCTGTCCGAGGAGTTCCAGCTCCACCCCGAGCAGTCCACCGACGCCATCGTGATCCACCACCCGGAGGCGAAGTACTTCAACGCCCGCTGAGCGGTGTGCCGGCACCGAGGCGTGTCCCACCCGGCGCACTGATCGGATAAGTCGTACACTGGTCGGTCCACAGCAGGCCGGTTCCCCGCATGGGAACCGGCCTGGTCGTCCCTCAAGGAGGTGTGTGGATTGACCAGCACGGTCCCCGCGCTCGGAACCCGTACGGCGGAAGGCTCGGCCCTCCAGGCGGTGCTCCTCGACATGGACGGCACCCTGGTGGACACCGAGGGCTTCTGGTGGGACGTCGAGGTCGAGATCTTCGCCCGCCTCGGCCACGCCCTCGACGACTCCTGGCGCCATGTCGTGGTCGGCGGCCCCATGACCCGCAGCGCCGGGTTCCTCATCGAGGCCACCGGCGCCGCCATCACCCTCGCCGAACTCAGCGTGCTCCTCAACGACGGCTTCGAGGAGCGGATCGGCACCGCCCTGCCGCTGATGCCGGGCGCCCAGCGGCTCCTCGCCGAGCTGTACGAGCAGCAGATCCCCACCGCCCTGGTCTCCGCCTCGCACCGGCGCATCATCGACCGGGTCCTGACCTCGCTCGGCCCCCAGCACTTCAGCCTGTCCGTCGCCGGCGACGAGGTCTCGCGCACCAAGCCCTACCCGGACCCGTACCTGCTCGCCGCCGCCGGACTGGGGGTGGATCCGGCCAGGTGCGCGGTCGTCGAGGACACCGCGACCGGTGTCGCCGCCGCCGAGGCGGCCGGCTGCCAGGTGGTCGCCGTCCCGTCGGTCGCGCCGATCGCCCCGGCCGTACGGCGTACCGTGGTGACCTCCCTGGAAGAGGTCGACCTGGCTTTCCTACGCGGCCTGATGACGGAAATGGTCTAGCCGTTCACCCAGCGTGCAAAGCTCCAATGGTCGAAATCCCGGCAGTGGTCATTCAACGGAATTCGCAACTGTTCAACCGGCTGAATTCCGATACCCCATCACGGAAATACGCGTGTGACGTTCCCCACGTGTGAGGACGCTCGACAACGTTGCCCGACTGTGCAGAGCACCCCCCTTCGGGGGGAAACGGGGCGACCTTGTGTCCCGATTGGGGAGACGCTGCACTAATCCTGCCGCTGTCGGGTTTTCGGTCCGTCCACGACCGGTTCCCCTGCGTGATGGACCCTCAACTCACGCCGCTGCCAACCGTCCTGCGGGCGCCGACTAATCTCGTCGCGAGAACATCGTCGTAACCCCCGTGATCCGCTTCGACACCCCATGTATGCGGGATACACGGACACGAACAGCTCTGGAGAACTTCGAGCATGAACCGTAAGACTTTGGTGCTGCCGGCCGTGGTCGGCCTGCTCACTCCGGTGCTCGCCGCGTGCGGTGGATCCGACAGCGGGAGCAGCAGCAGCGACGCGATCGTCGTCGGCACCACCGACGGGTTCACTGCCACGAAGGACGCCCCGGCGCCCCTCGACCCGGCCTACTCCTACGACGTCGGCGGCTGGAACATCCTGCGCCAGACCGTGCAGACCCTCATGTCCCAGCCCAAGGGCGAGGGTGACCCGGTCCCGGACGCGGCCGAGAGCTGCTCCTTCACCGACAGCGGCAGCGAGCGCTACGCCTGCAAGCTGCGTGAGGGCCTGAAGTTCTCCGACGGCAACGCCGTCACCGCCGAGGACGTCAAGTGGTCCATCGAGCGTGCCCTGCGCATCAAGTCGGACAGTGGTGTCTTCGGCCTCCTCACGAACATCGACACCATCGAGACCCAGGGCGACCGCGAGGTCGTCTTCCACCTCAAGACCGCCGACGCCACCTTCCCGTACAAGCTGTCCACCCCGGTCGCGGGCATCCTGAACCCCAAGGACTACGAGAAGGACAAGCTCCGCGACGGCTTCGACATCGACGGCTCGGGCCCCTACACCTTCAAGGCCGACGTCAAGAACGACGAGCTCGTCTCCTCCACCTTCACCAAGAACCCGAACTACAAGGGCAGCGTGAAGGTGAACAACGAGCAGGTCGTCCTGCGCTCCTTCAAGGACGCCGACGCCATGGGCGAGGCGATCGACAAGGGCGACATCGACGTCATGACCCGCTCCATGTCGCCGGCCCAGATCAACAAGCTCGACGCCGGCACCGACAAGAACGTCGACCTCGTCGAGATGTCCGGCCTGGAGATCCGCTACCTCGGCTTCAACACCGACGCGCCGTCCGTCAAGGCCAAGGCCGTCCGCCAGGCCATGGCCCAGCTCATCAACCGCGACGAACTCGTCGCCAAGGTGTACGGCTCCCAGGCCGAGCCGCTGTACTCGCTGGTCCCGGCCTCCGTCACCGGCCACTCCAACTCCTTCTTCAACAAGTACGGCGACCCCAGCGTCTCCAAGGCCAAGAACCTGCTGACCGCGGCGAACATCACCACCCCGGTGAAGCTCACGCTGCACTACACGACCGACCACTACGGTCCGGCCACCAAGCAGGAGTTCGAGGTCCTCAAGCAGCAGCTCAACGGCAGCGGGCTGTTCGACGTCAGCATCCAGGGCACCCCCTGGTCGACCTACCAGACGGCCGAACGCAAGGGCGCCTACGACGTCTACGGCATGGGCTGGTTCCCCGACTTCCCGGACGCCGACAACTTCCTCGCGCCGTTCCTCGACAAGGACAACTTCCTCAAGTCGCCCTACGTCAACAGCCGGATCATCAACACGCTGATCCCCGAGTCCCGCCGCGAGGCCGACCGGGCCAGCGCCGCCGGCAGCCTGACCGAGATCCAGAACGACGTCGCCGGCGACGTCCCGGTGCTGCCCCTGTGGCAGGGCAAGCAGTACGTCGCCGCCCGCAACGACATCACCGGCGTCGCCTACGCCCTCAACTCCTCCGCCAGCCTCCAGCTGTGGGAGCTGGGCCGCGGCTCCAGCAGCTGACGCCCGGTCAAACGACAGGAAGGGCGCCCCGCTCCACGAGCCGGGCGCCCTTCCTGTCGTACACGGCCGTCCCGCCGCTACTGCGCGCCGGGGCGCACCAGACCGCTCTCGTACGCGTACACCGCCGCCTGCACCCGGTCCCGCAGCCCCAGCTTGGTCAGCACATGCCCCACGTGCGTCTTCACCGTGGTCTCGCTGACGAACAGATCCGCGGCGATCTCCGCGTTCGACAACCCCCGCGCCACCAGCTTCAGCACCTCCACCTCACGGTCGGTGAGCGTGTGCAGGGTGTCCGGCACCGGCTCCTCACCGGACGGCAGATGCGTCGCGTACTTGTCCAGCAGCCGGCGCGTGATGCTCGGCGCCAGCATCGCCTCGCCGTTCGCCACCACCCGGATCGCCTGCACCAGCTCGTTGGCCGGGGCGTCCTTCAGCAGAAAGCCGCTGGCCCCCGCGCGCAGCGCCTCCACCACGTACTCGTCCAGATCGAACGTGGTCAGCACCAGCACCTTCGCCGGACCGTCCCGGCCCGGACCGGTGATCTGCCGGGTCGCCTCCACACCGTCCATCCGCGGCATCCGGATGTCCATCAGCACGACGTCGGGCTGGAGGGCGCGCACCTGGTCGAGTGCCTGCAGGCCGTCTCCGGCCTCGCCCACGACCGCGATGTCCTGCTCGGCCTCCAGAATCATCCGGAACCCGGTACGCAGCAGCGGCTGGTCGTCGACCAGTAGGACGCGGATGGCCACGATGAGTCTCCTTCTGCTAGTCCGCGCCCATTCTGCCCTGCGCCGCCTCCTCGGACCCCGCCGACCTCACCGGCAGCGGATACGGCGGGGGAGTGCCGCCGAACTCCGGGCAGTGCGCCTGGTGGTCGCACCAGCCGCACAGCTTCGTCGGACGCGGCCGCCACTCACCCGACTCCGTCGCCTCCCGGATCGCCTCCCACAGCGCGAGCAGCTTGCGCTCCACCCGCTGCAGATCGGCGAGGACCGGGTCGTACGTCAGCACGTCACCACTGCCGAGGTAGACCAGCTGCAACCGCCTCGGCACCACGTTCTTCAGCCGCCACACCACCAGCGCGTAGAACTTCATCTGGAACAGCGCACCCTCGGCGTACTCCGGCCGCGGCGCCTTGCCCGTCTTGTAGTCGACGATCCGCACCTCACCCGTCGCAGCCACGTCGACCCGGTCGATGATCCCCCGCAGCCGCAGCCCCGACTCCAGCTCCGTCTCCACGAACAGCTCCCGCTCCACGGGCTCCAGCCGGACCGGATCCTCCAGCGTGAACCAGCGCTCGACCAACTGCTCCGCCTCACCCAGCCAGCGCGCCAGCCGCTCGCCCTGCGGATCCTCCGCGAACAGCTCCCCGAGCTCCGGCCTGGACTCCCGCAACCGGTCCCACTGCCCCGGGATCAGCGCCTTGGCCCGCGGTGCCGTCCGCTCCGCCGCCGGCGCGTCGAAGAGCCGCTCCAGCACCGCGTGCACCAGCGTCCCCCGCGTCGCCGCCGCACTCGGCTTCTCCGGCAACCGGTCGATCACCCGGAACCGGTACAGCAGCGGACACTGCATGAAGTCACTGGCCCGCGACGGCGACAACGACGTCGGCGGCCCGGCCGCCCTGCCCGCCACCGCCGTGACCGGCCCGTCCCCCTGCGCGACGACCGCGCCCCGATCCCGCGCGGCGTCCCCGATGCTGCTGTCCATGACCACAGACCATACGGCCCGCCACTGACAGTCACCCAACCCGCGCGACGCCCCGGCCAACACAGGGGGTGCCGGGGCAGAACACGCCGCGACGGCCGCATACCATCGACCGGAGAAGACGCATCTAACGAGGGGACACCGTGGACGTGAGCGGCGGCAGCGGGCAGCCCCGGTCGGACAACGCCGAACCGGCGCAGCAGACGACCGGCGAGGAGCCCGCGCCCCCGGCCCCGGCCCCGCAGACACCGGAACACCCCGAACAGCCGGAACAACCGCAGACCACGCAGGCACCGGAGAAACCCCAGGCGGCCACGGCACCGGCCCACCGGGAGCCACCCGACGCACCCGGCTCACCCACCGGTGCCCCCGACCCGGGCGACGGGCCGTCCCCCGCACGCTCCGGCATGGCCAAGGGACAGCCGCCGCAGCGGCCCAAGGAACCCGGCGGCGGACTGCTCATGGGCCGGCCCTTCGGCGTCCCCGTGTACGTCGCCCCCAGCTGGTTCGTCGTCGCCGCACTGATCACCTGGGTCTTCGGCGGCCAGCTCGACCGCGTACTGCCCGAACTGGGCGCCGCCCGTTACCTCGTCTCCCTCTTCTTCGCCATCGCCTTCTACGCCTCCGTCCTGATCCACGAACTCGCCCACACGGTCGCCGCGATCCGCTTCAAGCTCCCCGTCCGCCGCATCCAGCTCCAGTTCTTCGGCGGCGTCTCCGAGATCGAGAAGGAAGCGGAGACCCCCGGCCGGGAATTCGTCCTTGCCTTCGTCGGCCCGCTGCTCTCCCTCGTCCTCTCCGGCCTCTTCTACCTCGCCATGCAGCCCGTCGAACCCGGCACCGTCCCCGGCGTCCTGCTGGCCGGCCTGATGGTCTCCAACCTCATCGTCGCCGCCTTCAACCTGCTGCCCGGCCTGCCCCTCGACGGCGGCCGGATGCTCCGCGCCGTCGTCTGGAAGATCACCGGCAAACCCATGAGCGGCACCGTCGCCGCCGCCTGGGTCGGCCGGGCCCTCGCCGTCTCCGTCCTCATCGGCCTCCCGCTGCTCAACCACTGGGGCGCCTTCGGCGGCGGCACCGACGACAGCAGCGGCATGGACGCCGTCACCGACGCCCTGCTCGCCGCCATCCTCGCCGCGATCATCTGGACCGGCGCCGGCAACAGCCTGCGCATGGCCCGGCTCCGCGAACACCTCCCGGAACTGCGCGCCCGCACCCTCACCCGCCGCGCCGTCCCCGTCGAGACCGACACCCCCCTCTCCGAGGCCCTGCGCCGCGCCAACGCCGCCGGCGCCCGCGCCCTGGTCGTCGTCGACGCCGACGGCAACCCCCTCTCCCTCGTCCGCGAGGCCGCGATCGTCGGCGTACCCGAACACCGCCGCCCCTGGGTCGCCGTCAGCGGCCTCGCCCAGGACCTGACCGACGGCATGCGGGTCTCCGCGGAACTCGCAGGCGAGGACCTCCTCGACGTCCTGCGCGCCACCCCCGCAACCGAATACCTGGTCGTCGAGGAGACCGGCGAGATCTACGGCGTCCTCTCGGCGGCGGACGTCGAGCGCGCCTTCGTCAGGGCAATGGCAAGGCCGTCCTGACCTCCACCCCGAAGGCGTCCCACCCTGAAGGCACCCCGCCCTCGAGGCACCCCGCACTGGAGCGCCCCGCAAGGGGCGCTGGGGGTACTCCCGGTCGAAGGCCGGGGGAGGAACTGCGCGGGCACCCACGACCCACCCGCACCGGTCCCACGACCGAAGGCGCCCCTCGTTGGTCCGAGCCGCCCGCAGGGCCCGGTAGGCTGTTCACATGTCCGAACCGACCGGTGCCGCCCGCAGGCGCGGGCCCTTCAAGGTCGGGGACCAGGTACAGCTGACCGACCCCAAGGGTCGCCACTACACGTTCACGCTCGAAGCCGGGAAGAACTTCCACACCCACAAGGGCTCCTTCCCGCACGACGAACTGATCGGCGCTCCCGAGGGCAGCGTTGTCCGCACCACCGGCAACGTCGCCTACCTCGCGCTGCGCCCCCTGCTCCCCGACTACGTCCTGTCCATGCCCCGCGGGGCAGCCGTCGTCTACCCCAAGGACGCGGGGCAGATCCTCTCCTTCGCCGACATCTTCCCCGGCGCCCGCGTCGTGGAGGCCGGCGTCGGCTCCGGCTCGCTCAGCAGCTTCCTGCTGCGCGCCATCGGCGACCAGGGCATGCTGCACAGCTACGAGCGCCGCGCGGACTTCGCCGAGATCGCCCAGCAGAACGTCGAGCGCTACTTCGGCGGCCCGCACCCGGCCTGGCAGCTCACCGTCGGCGACCTCCAGGACAACCTCTCCGACACTGACGTCGACCGCGTCATCCTCGACATGCTCGCCCCCTGGGAATGCCTGGAGGCCGTCTCCAAGGCCCTCGTCCCCGGCGGCATCCTGTGCTGCTACGTCGCCACCACCACCCAGCTCGCCCGGACCGTCGAGTCCATCCGCGAGATCGGCTGCTTCAACGAGCCGACCTCGTGGGAGACGATGATCCGCAACTGGCACGTGGAAGGCCTCGCCGTCCGCCCCGACCACCGCATGATCGGCCACACCGGCTTCCTGCTCACCGCCCGCCGCCTCGCCGACGGCGTCGAGCCGCCCATGCGCCGCCGCCGCCCTGCCAAGGGCGCCTACGGCGAGGACTACGACGGCCCCAACGCCGACGGCGGCGCCGGCCGCTGAGCCCGGCCCCGCAACCTCAGCAACGCACGAGCGCCGCCGCCGAGTTCCCGGACACCACGGAACTCGGCGGCGGCGCTCACCCGTTGAAGCCACCCATCACAGTGCGGCACCCCACCGGCCGTGAAAGCCCACCCCGCCGTTCCCTCCCCACTGTGACGTGTGGCACGATGCAGGCCACCCCCACCGGCACAGGCCTCACAGGAGACACTCCTAGTGCAGCAATCCGTGGTCCCGGAGCTCGCTCACACCGACACCCGCCCCATGCACTGGCTCGCCACCGCCGCTGCCGTGGCCGGGGTGGTGGCTCTGTCGTCCCTCTTCCAGCCGGGCTCGGCCAAAGCCGCCCAGCCCACCGCCGCGACCGGGACGAAACCCGCCCCCGCTGCCGCCGCGCCGCCCAGTACCACCGGCGTGGACTTCCCCCTCGACTGCGGCCCCGTCAAGGAGCTGGTCGTCAAGAAGGCCAGCGGCGACCTGGACGGCGACGGCAGGCCGGAAACCGTGGTCGTCGTCCACTGCGACTCGGCCATGGGCACCCCGCCCGACGGCGTCTACGTCCTCACCCAGGCCGCCGGTGCCACCAGCCCCCGCGTCGTCGCCACCCTGGTCGACCCCAAGGACCGCTACACCGTGACCGACTTCGCCGTCGCCCGCGGAGCGGTCACCGCCACCCTGCTCGGCTATTCCTCGGACGATGTGCCCAGTTGCTGCCCGGACCTGAAGGCCGGCGCCAAGTGGCAGTGGAACGGCCACGCGTTCGTCCGCTCCACCCCGGCCGCCGCCCACAGCGTCTGACGGCCACCCCGGCCACGTCGACCGCGTCGACCGCGTCCGCGCGGCAGGTCCGCAGCCCACGCCACGCGGAGTGGCCGGAAAGTCACTCCGCGTCCGGCCCGTACACCTCGACGCGGTCCGCGACCCGGCGCACATGGATGCACTCGCCCGGACACTCCCGCGCCGAGTCCACCACGTCCGTGAGCAACGGCAGCGGCACGGGCACCGTCGCCCCCTTCGCCTGCAGCAGCTCGTCGTCCGCGCCCTTCACATAGGCCAGGCCGTCGATGTCCAGCTCGAACACCTCCGGGGCGTACTGGGCACAGATCCCGTCGCCCGTACACAGATCCTGGTCGATCCAGACCTCGAGCGCCTCGTCGCCGGCCAGGGCCTCCTGCTGCACGGTCATCTCTCCTGCCGTCGAAAGCGCCGGACGGCCGGGCCCGGGGGTCACCCGGTCCCGCCCCGGCGGGTGTTGAACGCCTCCGACCCTACCTCCGGCCCCCAGCCCCCCGCGCACCCTCCTCGCGCACCCTCCGGAGCGCCCTCCGCGCACGCCCCGCGCCCGCGCGGACGGCGCGTCCACCGGCGCGGGACGGCGGCGTCCGGCCACCCGACCGATCGAACCGAGCCAACCGCGGCCCTGCCGCCGTGCACACGCAGTACATCCGGCCGGTCGCTCTGTGTAAGAAATCCGCCACCGGGGCACAACCCCTGAACCGGCACTGGAGCGGACAACTCCGGTCAGTAACGAAGGGTTTTGACCACTCCGGGCCTGGAACACGCCGCTTCTGAATCGCGTTGAGTGGGTATCCACCCGGCACGAGGGAGAACGCAATGGGTGACCGACGACACACCTTGACAGTCTTTGTGATCTAGGGGTTTCAATCGACACCCACCCAGGTAGGGTCTGGAAGCGTCCAGCTCCCCTTGGAGGAGGTGAGGACCGTGGCAGCCCACGACGACGACATGAACCGCGGCATCCGCCCGGGACGAGGGTCCGACGACCCGTCCGAGCAGATCGCCTATCTTGAGCAGGAGATCGCCGTCCTGCGACGCAAGCTCGCCGACTCTCCGCGACACACGAGGATTCTCGAAGAGCGGATCGTCGAGCTGCAGACGAACCTGGCCGGCGTGTCCGCCCAGAACGAGCGACTCGCGAACACCCTCCGCGAGGCCCGCGACCAGATCGTGGCCCTCAAGGAGGAAGTCGACCGGCTCGCACAGCCGCCGGCCGGCTTCGGTGTCTTCCTCACGGCGAACGAGGACGGCACCGCCGACATCTTCACCGGCGGCCGCAAACTGCGGGTGAACGTCAGCCCAAGCGTCGACCTGGACGACCTCAGGCGCGGCCAGGAAGTCATGCTCAACGAAGCGCTCAACGTGGTCGAGGCCATGGAGTACGAGCGCGTCGGCGACATCGTCACCCTCAAGGAGATCCTCGAGGACGGCGAGCGGGCCCTCGTGCTCGGGCACACCGACGAGGAACGGGTGGTACGGCTCGCCGAGCCGCTGCTGGACGTGACCATCCGCCCCGGCGACGCCCTCCTGCTCGAACCCCGCTCCGGCTACGTCTACGAGATCGTTCCGAAGAGCGAGGTCGAGGAGCTCGTCCTCGAAGAGGTCCCCGACATCGGATACGAGCAGATCGGCGGTCTCGGCGGCCAGATCGAGGCCATCCGCGACGCGGTCGAGCTGCCCTACCTCTACCCGGACCTGTTCAAGGAGCACGAACTGCGCCCACCCAAGGGCGTCCTGCTCTACGGGCCCCCCGGATGCGGCAAGACGCTCATCGCCAAGGCTGTCGCCAACTCGCTGGCCAAGAAGGTCGCCGAGGTCACCGGCCAGGCCCAGGGCAAGAGCTTCTTCCTCAACATCAAGGGCCCCGAGCTCCTGAACAAGTACGTCGGCGAGACCGAGCGGCAGATCCGCCTCGTCTTCCAGCGTGCCCGTGAGAAGGCCAGTGAGGGCACCCCCGTCATCGTCTTCTTCGACGAGATGGAATCCCTCTTCCGCACCCGCGGCTCCGGCGTCAGCTCGGACGTGGAGAACACCATCGTCCCCCAGCTGCTCGCCGAGATCGACGGTGTCGAAGGCCTGCAGAACGTGGTCGTCATCGGCGCCTCCAACCGCGAGGACATGATCGACCCCGCCATCCTCCGCCCCGGCCGCCTCGACGTGAAGATCAAGATCGAGCGTCCCGACGCCGAGGCCGCCAAGGACATCTTCGGCAAGTACCTCACCGAACGCCTCCCGCTGCACGCCGACGACCTCGGAGAACACGGCGGCAGCAAGGCCACCACCGTCGAGAGCATGATCCAGACGGCGGTCGAACACATGTACGCCGAATCCGAGGAAAACCGCTTCCTGGAAGTCACCTACGCCAACGGCGACAAGGAAGTCCTCTACTTCAAGGACTTCAACTCCGGCGCCATGATCGAAAACATCGTCGGACGCGCCAAGAAGATGGCGATCAAGGACTTCCTCGACCACAACTCGAAGGGCCTCCGCGTCTCCCACCTCCTCCAGGCCTGCGTGGACGAGTTCAAGGAGAACGAGGACCTGCCCAACACCACCAACCCCGACGACTGGGCCCGGATCTCCGGAAAGAAGGGCGAACGGATCGTCTACATCCGTACCCTCATCACCGGAAAGCAGGGCGCGGACACCGGACGCTCCATCGACACGGTGGCGAACACCGGACAGTACCTGTAAAACACAGGGCGGCTGCGGGTGCCCTCACCGGGTACCCGCAGCCGACTGTTTTTCCGGCCAAAACCGGAAACCGAGGCGAGCAAGGCAATGACGCAAATGATCTCCCCACCAGCGCAAAGGCGTTCTAGGCTCTTTCCTACCGCCGAGTCGCGCAGTGCGGGGACGGGCACCGCACACGCACCGGAGCGCCAGCGGTACGCGAGCGCAGCCCACGACCGAGGGCTCCGCCGGGCAAGGAGGGCCGCATGACCGTACGGCGAGTAATGGGCATCGAGACGGAGTACGGGATCTCCGTCCCCGGCCACCCCAACGCCAATGCCATGCTCACCTCGTCCCAGATCGTCAACGCCTACGCGGCGGCGATGCACCGGGCCCGCCGGGCCCGCTGGGACTTCGAGGAGGAGAACCCGCTACGGGACGCCCGGGGCTTCGACCTCGCACGCGACGCCGCCGACGCCAGCCAGCTCACCGACGAGGACATCGGCCTCGCCAACGTCATCCTCACCAACGGCGCACGCCTCTACGTCGACCACGCACACCCCGAATACAGCGCCCCCGAGGTCACCAACCCCCGCGACGCCGTCCTCTGGGACAAGGCCGGCGAACGCATCATGGCCGAAGCCGCCGAACGAGCCGCCGCACTCCCCGGCGCCCAGCCCATCCACCTCTACAAGAACAACACCGACAACAAGGGCGCCTCCTACGGCACGCACGAGAACTACCTGATGAAGCGGGAAACCCCCTTCTCGGACATCGTGCGCCACCTCACCCCCTTCTTCGTCTCGCGCCAGGTGGTCACCGGCGCCGGCCGCGTCGGCATCGGCCAGGACGGCCACGAACACGGCTTCCAGCTCAGTCAGCGCGCCGACTACTTCGAGGTCGAGGTCGGCCTGGAGACCACCCTCAAACGGCCCATCATCAACACCCGCGACGAACCCCACGCCGACGCGGAGAAGTACCGCCGCCTCCACGTGATCATCGGCGACGCCAACCTGTCGGAGATCTCCACCTACCTCAAGCTCGGGACCACGGCCCTGGTCCTGTCGATGATCGAGGACGGCTTCATCGCCGTCGACCTCGCCGTCGACCAGCCCGTACGCACCCTCCACCAGGTCTCGCACGACCCCGGTCTCAAGCGCCTGGTCACGCTCCGCAGCGGCCGCACACTCACCGCCGTGCAGCTCCAGATGGAGTACTACGAGCTCTCCCGTAAATACGTGGAGGAGCGCTACGGCGCCGACGCCGACGACCAGACCCGCGACGTCCTGCAGCGCTGGGAGGACACCCTCAACCGCCTGGAGAACGACCCCATGAGTCTCTCCGGCGAACTCGACTGGGTGGCCAAGAAGGAGCTCATGGAGGGCTACCGCCGCCGCGACGACCTCGACTGGGACGCCGCCAAGCTGCACCTCCTCGACCTCCAGTACGCCGACGTGAGGGCCGAGAAGGGCCTCTACAACCGCCTCGCGGCCCGCGGACGCATGAAGCGGCTCCTGGACGAGGCCGACGTCGAACGGGCCCGCACCAGCCCCCCCGAGGACACCCGCGCCTACTTCCGCGGCCGCTGCCTGGAGCAGTACGCCGACGACGTCGCCGCCGCCAGCTGGGACTCGGTCATCTTCGACCTCCCCGGCCGCGACAGCCTCCAGCGCGTCCCAACCCTGGAACCGCTACGCGGAACGCGAAATCACGTCAAGGCGCTCCTGGACCGCTGCCGCACCGCAGAAGACCTGGTCAGGGTCCTCTCCGGCGGCTGAACGGACCCCCGGACCGCACCGGGCCGCCGGGGTCAAAACCCCGGCGCCCGGGAATCATCGAGGTGGCCCCCGTACGTTGGAGAAACTGCGGGGCCGATGTCGGACCCGGCTTGTAGGGTCTGATCATCACCGATCGGCAGGAATGCCGACCTGTCGACCATGTCGGGCGAACTGAGCGGGGTGAGTGTCATGGCAACCAAGGACACCGGCGGCGGACAGCAGAAGGCGACGCACTCGACCGAGGAGGTCGAGGAGCAGGCGGCAGAGTCGCAGGGCTCCGAGGACCTCAAGGAGCGGCACGAGAAGCTGAGCGACGACGTGGACTCGGTTCTTGACGAGATCGACGATGTCCTGGAGGAGAACGCAGAGGACTTCGTTCGTAGTTTCGTTCAGAAGGGCGGCCAGTAGCCTTCGAATCGAAGGTTGCGGGCGGGGGGCTGGGTTGGCGAGCGAAGAGGATGCGAGGCGCTGCTCGCGGTGCAAGGAACACAAGCCGCGAGCAGCCTTTGCGAGCGACAAGTCCATGCGTGATGGCATGCAGGCCTACTGCAGAGAGTGCGCATCCGCGTACCACCAGCAGAGACAGCTGGCCAAGGGGCTCAACGCACGGCCCAGGGTGAAGGCACCCGAAGGGCACAGGTATTGCCGTACGTGCGGCGAGATCAAGCCGCACGGTGAGTGGCCGCGGAACAGCAGTGCTTCGGACGGCCTGGGAACCCTCTGCAAGGCCTGCAAAGCGGTCAAGGGGCGGCAGCGTCATCTCAAGCGCAACTACGGCCTCACCGAAGCCGAGCGCGACGCGATGACCGCCGCCCAGTACGGGATGTGCGCGATCTGCCTAGATGCCCCGCCCGTTCATGTGGATCACTGCCACAAGACGGGTAGGGTCCGAGGCGTACTGTGCTTCAACTGCAATTCGGCCATCGGCAAATTGAGGGACAAGCCCGACGCCGCTCGCCGTGCCGCTGCTTACCTGGAAGGAAACTTGTGGAAGCCAACACTCGTAGCACCGGGCGTCTACCAGCTGCCTTCCTGACGCCTGGGTCCTCTTCGTTCATGGACTTTCTCGGTGAGCACCAGCCGGAGTTGCTGCCCGGCAGGCGGCAGTTGCCGCCGACGCAGGGGGTGATCGAGGCGCCGCACGGGACGACGATCGTGGCGGTGACCTTCCCCGGAGGCGTGGTGCTCGCCGGTGACCGTCGGGCCACGATGGGCAACGTGATCGCGCAGCGGGACATCGAGAAGGTGTTCCCGGCGGACGAGTACTCGGCCGTCGGAATCGCCGGCACCGCCGGTCTCGCGGTGGAGATGGTGAAGCTCTTCCAGCTGGAGCTGGAGCACTTCGAGAAGGTCGAGGGCGCCCAGCTGTCGCTGGAGGGCAAGGCGAACCGGCTGTCGACGATGATCCGGTCCAACCTGGGCATGGCGATGCAGGGCCTGGCTGTCGTGCCGTTGTTCGCCGGGTTCGACGTGGACCGGGACAAGGGGCGGATCTTCTCGTACGACGTGACGGGGGGCCGTTCGGAGGAGCACAACTTCGCCGCGACCGGGTCCGGCTCGATCTTCGCGCGCGGTGCGATGAAGAAGCTGTTCCGTGACGACCTGTCCGAGGAGCAGGCGACCACACTGGTGGTGCAGGCTCTGTACGACGCGGCCGACGACGACTCGGCGACGGGCGGTCCCGATGTCGCCCGCCGGATCTACCCGATCATCACCGTGATCACCGACGCCGGTTTCCGCCGGCTCACCGACGACGAGTCCTCCGGGCTGGCCCGTGCGGTGCTGGCGCGTCGCCTGGAGGAGCCGGACGGTCCCCGCGCGGCGCTGCTGTAGGGCGTCGGCGTTCTTATCAAGGTGATCCCAGTGACTTCGACGGAACCCTAAGGAAGGGGACGGATACCGGTGTCGACGCCGTTCTATGTCTCACCTCAGCAGGCGATGGCGGACCGTGCCGAGTACGCCCGTAAGGGCATCGCGCGCGGCCGCAGCCTGGTTGTGCTCCAGTACGCCGACGGCATCGTGTTCGTCGGTGAGAACCCGTCCCGTGCGCTGCACAAGTTCAGCGAGATCTATGACCGCATCGGTTTCGCGGCCGCCGGTAAGTACAACGAGTACGAGAACCTGCGGATCGGTGGTGTGCGCTACGCCGATCTGCGGGGTTACACCTATGACCGTGACGATGTGACGGCGCGTGGTCTGGCGAACGTGTACGCGCAGACGCTGGGCACGATCTTCTCGTCGGCGGCGGAGAAGCCGTACGAGGTGGAGCTGGTCGTCGCGGAGGTGGGGGAGACTCCGGAGGGTGACCAGATCTACCGGTTGCCGCACGACGGTTCGATCGTGGACGAGCACGGTTCGGTGGCGGTCGGTGGCAGTGCGGAGCAGATCAGTACGTATCTGGACCGTGAGCACCGGGAGGGCATGACTCTGGCGGAGGCGCTGAAGCTGGCGGTGACGGCGTTGTCGCGGGAGTCGAACGGCACGCAGCGGGAGATTCCGGCGGAGCGTCTGGAGGTCGCGGTGCTGGACCGGACGCGTCCGCAGAAGCGGAAGTTCAAGCGGATCGTGGGTCCGCAGTTGTCGCGGCTGCTGGAGTCGGGTGGCGCGGCGACGGCCGCGGAGGCCGAGGATGCCGAGGAGTCCGGCGGGGACGTCGAGTAGTCCTGTTCGTGTTTCATCCGCTCAGCGCCCCGCCTGGGAGTTTTCCGGGCGGGGCGCGGGCGTTTTGGCGGGGTCAGGGCTGCCGTGGGGGTGCTGTGGAGCCGCGTACGACGAGTTCTACGGGGATGTCTCCGTGTTCGGGTTCGCGGCCGTCCAGGACGGCGAGGAGGGCTTGCATGCCGCGTTCGCCGAAGAGTTCGGCGTCGAGGCGGACGGTGGTGAGTTCGGGGTCGATGGCGGTGGCGAGGGCGAGGTCGTCGAGGCCGGTGACGGAGATGTCGTCGGGGATGCGCAGGCCTTGGCGGCGGATGGCCTTGTAGGCGCCGGCGGCGAGTTTGTCGTCGTCGCAGACGAGGGCGGTGGGGCGAGGGCCGGGGGTGGTGAGGGCGGCTTCGGCGGCGGCCTGGGCGTCTTCGATGGAGATCGGGGCGCGGATCGTGCGCAGTGAGGTGCCGGGGACGTCTGAGGTGCGGGCCGCGAGTTCGTGTGCGCGTACTTCGAAGGTCCAGGAGGCGATGTCGGCGGCCAGGTGGAGGAAGTGGCGGTGGCCGAGGTCGAGGAGATGGTCGGCGGTCTGGCGTACGCCGTCGGCGATGTCGAGGTTGACGGTGGCGGCGCCGAGGCTGCCGTCGGGGTCGCTGTCGAGCATGACGAGGGGGAGCTGGTCGCCGCGGATGGCGGTGAGGGCGTCGGCTGCCATGGAGGAGGCGATGACGCCGTCGAGGGCGGCCTGGGCGGAGGCGAAGGGGTTGCGGGCGGGGCCGATGCCTTCGGGGGAGGGGTAGAGGAGGACGCCGAAGCCGTGGGCGGAGGCGACGCGGGCGGCGCCGGTGTAGACGCCGGCGAAGAACTCGGTGGTGAGGGCGGGGACGACGAGGAGGACGGTGCGGGTGCGGCCGAGGCGCAGGTTGCGGGCGGCGAGGTTGGGGCGGTAGCCGAGGTCGCGGGCGGCTTCGCGGACGCGTTCGGCGGTGGCCTCGGAGACGCGGCCGCGCCATTTGTCGCCGAGCACGAGCGACACGGCGGCCTGGGAGACGCCGGCGGCTTGGGCGACGTCGCGGCTCGTGGGGCGCGTGCTGCTGGGTGGCACCGGGGGTGGGCTCCTTCGTCTGGACGTGTGAACAGCGCACATGGTACGTATGGGAGGCGGGGTTATACGTAAAACGTGGAGGTGGGACATGGCCGCGGGGTACCTGGAGATCCTCAGGGCGAGGCACGCGGCCCGGCTGCTGGCGGGGACGCTGGTGGGGCGGTTGCCGAACGCGACGGCGGCGATCGCGATCGTGCTGTTCGTGCGGGCGGAGGGCGGTACGTACAGCCTGGCGGGGGTGCTCGCGGCGGTGTACGGGGTGGCGAACGCGGTGGGTCAGCCGGTGCTGGGGCGGCTGGTGGATCTGTGCGGGCAGCCGCGGGTGCAGCTCCCCGCGGCGCTCGCGTCGGCCGGGGCGATGGCCGTGTTCGCCTTCGCGGGTACCGGGTCCCGGCCGGTGGCGTACGCGGCCGTGGCGGCGGCGGGGCTGTTCACCCCGCCCCTGGAGGGCGGGCTGCGGGCCCTGTGGCCGAGTGTCCTGGGTGCGGAGGAGCAGGTGCACACGGCGTACGCGATGGACGCGGTGGCGCAGGAAGTGATGTTCACGGCGGGGCCGTTGCTGGTGACGCTGTGCGTGTCGCTGTGGTCGGCGCAGGCGGCGCTGCTGGTGGTGAACGTGCTGGGGGTGCTCGGGGCGCTCTCGGTGGTGGTGTCGGCGCCGTCGCGCGCGTGGCGGTCGGCGCCGCGTGAGGCGCACTGGCTGGGTGCGCTGCGTTCGTCCGGGCTGCTGGCACTGCTGGCGGCGTTCCTGTTCGTGGGGGTGGCGATGGGGTCCATCACCGTGGCGTCGGTGCCGTACGCGGACGGCCATGGGGGTGACGTGGTGTACGGCTGGATGATGGCGGCGCTGGGGCTGGGTGCGCTGGTGGGGGGCAGTGTCTACGGGGCGCGGCGGTGGGCGGGGGAGCCGGCGCGGCGACTGCGGGTGCTGGTGGCTCTTCTGGCGGTGTGTTATCTGCCGTTGATGCTGATGCCGGGGGCGTTGGCCATGGTGTTGCTCACCGTGCTGGCCGGGGTGTTCCTGGCGCCGGCGATCGCGTGTGCGTTCGTGCTGGTGGACCGGCATGCGCCGGGCGGCACGGTCACCGAGGCGTTCTCCTGGCTTGTGACGACGTTCACGGTGGGCGCGTCGGTGGGAACGGGCGTGGCGGGGCCGGTGGTCGAGGCGGGCGGGGCCCTGTGGGGGTTCGCGGTGCCGGGCGCGGCGGGTGGTGTGTCGTTGCTGGTCCTGGCGGTCACGGGGCGGGTCCTCGCAGCTCCCGGTGGGGGTGCGGTGGTTGCGGCCGGTTCGGAAAATGATCCAAATCGTGCTGTCGAACCCCGTTTCAGCTCAGGGGATCGGGCGTAATGTTCAGTCATGGACCGCCGCATTTTCGGGCTGGAGAACGAGTACGGCGTCACGTGCACGTTCAGGGGACAGCGCCGCCTGTCGCCTGACGAGGTGGCGCGGTACCTCTTCCGCCGTGTCGTGTCATGGGGCCGTAGCAGCAATGTCTTTCTGCGGAACGGCGCCCGGCTCTATCTCGACGTGGGCTCACATCCGGAATACGCGACACCCGAGTGTGACAATGTGACCGAACTGGTCACCCACGACAAGGCCGGCGAGCGCATTCTCGAAGGGCTGTTGGTGGACGCCGAACGACGCCTGCATGAGGAAGGAATCGCGGGCGACGTCTACCTTTTCAAGAACAACACGGACTCGGCGGGCAACTCCTATGGTTGCCACGAGAACTATCTGGTGGCGCGGCACGGGGAGTTCTCCCGGCTCGCGGACATCCTCATTCCGTTCCTGGTGACCCGGCAGCTGCTGTGCGGCGCCGGGAAGGTGCTGCAGACGCCGCGCGGTGCGGTGTACTGCGTGAGCCAGCGGGCGGAGCACATCTGGGAGGGCGTCTCCTCGGCGACGACGCGTTCCCGGCCGATCATCAACACGCGCGACGAGCCGCACGCGGACGCGGAGCGCTACCGCCGACTTCACGTCATCGTCGGCGACTCGAACATGTCCGAGACGACGATGCTGCTCAAGGTCGGCGCCACCGACCTGGTGCTGCGCATGATCGAGGCGGGCACGGTGATGCGGGACCTGACCCTGGAGAACCCGATCCGGGCGATCCGCGAGGTCAGCCACGACATCACGGGCCGGCGCAAGGTGCGTCTGGCCAGCGGCCGGGAGGCCTCCGCCCTCGAGGTGCAGCGGGAGTACTACGAGAAGGCCGTGGACTTCTGCGAGCGGCGCGGTATCCGCACCGGCACGGTCGAGCAGGTGCTGGAGCTGTGGGGCCGCACGCTGGACGCGATCGAGGCCGAGGACCTGGACCGGATCGGCACCGAGATCGACTGGGTGATGAAGTACAAGCTCATCGAGCGGTACCGGGCCAAGCACAACATGACCATGTCGCATCCGCGCGTGGCGCAGATAGACCTCGCTTATCACGACATTCACCGTCGTCGGGGTCTGTATTACCTGCTGGAGAAGAAGGGGCAAGCCACGCGGATCTGCAATGACTTGAAGATCTTCGAGGGCAAGTCGGTTCCGCCGCAGACGACTCGGGCGCGGCTGCGCGGTGACTTCATCCGGCGGGCCCAGGAGCAGCGCCGGGACTTCACGGTCGACTGGGTGCATCTCAAGCTCAACGACCAGGCGCAGCGAACGGTGTTGTGCAAGGACCCGTTCCGTTCGGTCGACGACCGGGTGGAGAAGCTCATCGCCGGCATGTGAGAGATCGGCACAGAACGCCACACGGGCGCCGTACGTTTTCCGTACGGCGCCCTTCTCACGTCGTAGAGTTGCGCGCACGCCATCCGCAAGATCGACCGATTACGAGGCTCTTCCGTGCGCCGACGCTCTCTTCTCCTTGCCGCGCTTCCCGTGGGACTGGTCACGCTCGCCGGGTGTGGTGACAAGTCGTCCTCCTCCAGCAAGGCGAGTGCCTCGCCGTCGGCGTCCGCCTCGGTGCCGCCGCCGAAGATCGTGGACGGGCCGTTGCCGGCGATCACGGCGGGCACGAAGTTCGACGAGAAGCCGACGGTCGCCAAGGGCAGCGCGGATCCGTCGAAGAACCTGGCGGTCAAGACGGTGATCGCGGGCAGCGGCAGGACGGTCGCGGAGAACGACTTCATCCAGGCCAACTACCTGGGGCAGATCTGGTCCACGGCGAAGGTCTTCGACCAGTCCTACGACCGCACGCCGTTGCTGATGCAGCTCGCCGCGGGCAGCATCATCGACGGCTGGCGGTACGGGCTGGCCGGAAAGAAGGTCGGCAGCCGGGTGCTGATGGCCGTGCCGCCGACCTGGGGATACGGCAGCTCGGGCAACTCGCAGGCGGGGATCAAGGGCACGGACACGCTGGTGTTCGTGGTGGACATCCTGAACTCGTTCAACTCGAAGAGCTCCAGCACGGGCAAGGAGGTCGCGCAGAGCGACGCCGCGCTGCCCAGGATCGGCACGAACACGGACGGCAAGGCCCCCTCGATCGAGATCCCGAAGGCGGACCCGCCGAAGCAGCTGGTGTCGAACTACGTGCTGGAGGGCAACGGCCCCGAGGTGCAGTCGGCGCAGACCGTCCTGTGCCAGTTCAAGGGCGAGGTCTGGGACAGCGGCAAGGTATTCGAGCAGACGTACGAGAGCGGGCGGCTGGCCCAGTTCTCGGTCGAGCAGATGCAGCAGGTCGTCAAGGGGCTGGCGCAGGGCATCACCGGCAAGAAGGTGGGCAGCCGGATCGTGGTCGTCACGCCGCCGGACCTGGCCTACGGGAACAACCCGCCGAGCGGTGGTGTGGTGAAGAAGGGTTCGACGCTGGTGTTCACGGTGGACATTCTTGCGGCGATGTAGTCGCGGGGGCGTGAGCCGGTCGGGGATGAAAGACTGTCCGGGTTCCGTGTCGTACACAAGCAGGAGCAGAAGACGTGAGCATCGACAAGCCCGAGATCGACTTCCCCGAGGGCCCGGCCCCGGCCGACCTGGAGATCAAGGACATCTGGGAGGGTGACGGCGAGGTCGCCCAGGCGGGCCAGACCGTCACCGTGCACTACGTGGGTGTCGCGTTCAGCACCGGCGAGGAGTTCGACGCCAGCTGGAACCGCGGCACGCCGTTCCGCTTCCCGCTGGGCGGTGGCCGGGTCATCAAGGGCTGGGACCAGGGCGTGCAGGGCATGAAGGTCGGCGGGCGCCGCCAACTGACCATCCCCGCCCACCTCGCCTACGGCGACCAGAGCCCGACGCCGGCGATCAAGCCCGGCGAGACGCTGATCTTCGTCGTGGACCTGCTCGGGGTCTGATCCCCGTCCCCGGCCGGCGTCGTTCGGGCGCCGTCCGCTCCTGACCGGGAACCGGCTGGAGGAGGGCCCGTGCCGTGTGCGCGGGCCCTCGGTGTTTGTCGCGTCGTGTCCGTTTCGGCCGTCATTGTTTGGACTGGCTTTTGCCGTGACACTCCGGGGCGGTACGGTCATCCGTCAGGAGCACCATAGGGAAGGCGAAGGGCGTCGATGGCCATTGCCAAGGCCGAGCGGCTGATGAACCTGGCGCTGTGCCTGCTGGGGACGCGGCGGCCGCTCAGCAAGCGTGAGCTGCGGGAATCCATTGAGGCCTACCTGGAAGCCGGCAGCGACGACTCCTTCAGCCGCATGTTCGAGCGGGACAAGGACGATCTCCGCGAACTCGGGCTGGTGATCGAGACCGTCGAGAACCTGGACGGCGAGGTCGGCTACCTCGCGCGCCGCGACAGCAACCGCCTGCCGCCCATCACCCTGGACGCCGAGGAGGCCGCCGCCCTCGGTCTCGCCGCGAAGGTCTGGCAGCAGGCCCGGCTGGCCGGTGCCGCCAGCGGTGCCCTGCAGAAACTGCGCGCGGCGGGCCTGCCCGAGGACGTCGACCCCTACGAGGCGCACGGCGCCCTGGAGCCGCGGATCCCGGTGCACGAGGCCGCCTTCGAGCCGCTGATGCTGGCCTGCCGGGACCGTCGCCCGGTCGTCTTCGACTACCGCAAGGTAACCGCCGCCCACCCCGAGACCCGGAACGTGGAGCCCTGGGCCCTGGAGTGCTGGCGCGGCCACTGGTACCTGGCGGGCTGGGACCGCGACCGGGGCGCCGAGCGGGTGTTCCGGCTGTCCCGGATCACCGGGAAGGTCCGCTCCCGGGGCACCGCCTTCACCGCGCCGGTCCCGGACGTCGTCACCGTCCGGGAGACCGTGGCGAGCTGGGCCGGTGAGGTCGCGGACCGTTCCGCGCTGATCCGGCTGCGCTCCGGCGCCGGCTACCCCCTTCGGGCGAAGGCCACCGCGGTCCGGGAACTCGGAGACGGGTGGGACGAGTTGGAGATTCCGTACGGGCACGGGCTGGACGCCTGGCTGGTGGAGTTCGGACCGGACGTGATGGTCCTGGAGCCGGCCGAGCTGCGGGCGGACGTCGTGGACCGGCTGCGTGCCGTGGCCAAGGGCTGAGGGGGAGCGGAGCAAGGCAGTGGCAGGCAAACCGGTCAGGCCCGTGAACGCCATCGACCAGACCCGGCGGATGCTCTCCCTGGTGACCTACCTGCGCGAGCGCCCCGGCGCTCGGATCGCGGACGTGGCGCGCGCCTTCGGGATCACCGAGGACGAGCTGGTCTCCGACCTCGACGTGCTGCCCATGTGCGGCACCAGCTTCCGGGGCGGCGATCTGCTGGACATCGACACCGACGGCGAGCGGATCTGGTGGCACAACGCGTCCGCGCTCGGCGAGGAGGCCGCCGAGCCGCTCAGGCTCGCCGCCGACGAGGCGACCGCGCTGCTCGTCGCCGCCCGCGCCGTCGCGACGTTGCCGGGGCTGCGCGAGGGCGACCGGCAGGCGCTGCTGCGGGCCACCGCCAAGGTGGAGACCGCGGCCGGCGAGGCGGGCGACGCCAGCGCCCGGCTGTCGGTGACCTTCGAGTCCGAGGGCGGGGTCTTCGCCGACGTCGACCGGGCGATCGCCGAGCGCCGCCGGCTGTGGATCCGCTACTACTCACCGGCCCGCGACGAGGTCACCGAGCGCGAGATCGACCCCATCCGCCTGGTCAGCGTCGGGCACACCTACGTGGAGGCCTGGTGCCGCCGCTCCGAGGCCCGGCGCACCTTCCGGCTCGACCGGGTCGCCGAGATCAAGATCCTCGACGAGCCGTCCGCACCCCCCGAGATCGAGCTGCGCGACCTGTCCGAGGCCCTGGTGCAGCCGGCCGCCGAGGACCCCGAGGTGGTCGTCGAGGTCGGCCCGGCCGGCCGCTGGGTCGCCGAGTACTACCCGCACGACAGCGCGGATGAGCTTCCCGACGGCGGACTGCGTATTACTCTGCGCACCCCCGATCCGGCCTCCCTGCGCCGGCTGGCGCTCAGGCTCGGCGGCGACGGCCGGATCGTGTCACCGCCCGAGCTGGCCGACAGCGCCCGCCGGGCGGCCCGTGAGGCACTGGCGGCGTACGACCACGTCGGGCACGGCGACGAGGAAGGGCACGAGTGAGCCGGAGGGGCGCGCCGAAGGCGAACGGTCAAGAAGGAGGGCAGGGGTGGTGAACGAGTCGTCGGGGGTTCTGGACGGGTCTTCGGGTGCGGGCGGCGTGGGCGCCCGGGAGATAACGGTCGCGGCCGCCTTCGCCGGGATGAGAAGAGTGGTCCCCGTGGTGTTCAGAGCCGGCTGCCCGGACTGCCGGAGCAGTTTCGAGCTCACCGCGAGCGCCCTGCGCCTGGCCATCGGAGCCACCAGCAAGACGACGTTCTACTCGTTCACCTGCCCCGACTGCGGGGCCGCCGTCCGCAAGCCCGCCGGCGAGCGGATCGTCGAACTTCTCACCGGCGGCGGGGTCAGGACACTGCGGCTGCACCCCACCGTCTAGGCTCGGCCCCATGTTGTGGGCGATGGTCGCGGTAGCTGTGGGTTTCGTGGGTCTCGCCGTGCTCGGCGTGCTCGCCGTCCGGGTCTTCCTGGAGGCACGACGGCTGGGCGCCCAGGTCGCGGACTCGGCACGGCGTATCAACCGGGCCGCGGAGGACCTGGAGCGGGCGGCCGGGAGCGCGGCCCGCACTGTGGACGCACTGTGACCCGCGCTGTGCGAGCGGTGTGAGTAGTGGGCCATAAGCGGTTTGCGTCACTTCGCCCTGTCACGGTGCCCGCAGGGAAAGGTACGCTGCTGAACGCGGCACGGAGAACGAGGCCCGTGCCGCGGACCGGGAGTACGCACGGGGATTGCCTGACGTTTACCCCTGAGCGTTACGATCGCTGAGAGCACGATCACTCGGACGCGTGTCCGACGGATCGCACAGCATCCCACCCAGCCGCCTCGGTGAGAAGGTAAAGACTTATGTTCGGAAGGCTCGGCGCCCCCGAGATCATTCTCATCCTCGTCGTCGTCATCCTGCTGTTCGGCGCGAAGAAGCTTCCCGACATGGCGCGCTCGCTCGGCAAGTCCGCTCGCATCCTCAAGAGCGAAGCGAAGGCGATGAAGGAAGACGGCAACACCACCGGCTCCGCCCAGGCGCCCGCCTCCGGCGAGCAGTCCCAGGCCCAGCGCACCATCCAGGCGGCCCCCGGCGACGTGACCAGCGCCCGCCCGGTCAACGAGCCGTCGGACACCACCCAGCGCTGACGCAAGGCCGGTAGCCCCCGGCCTGCCGCACGAGATGAGGACGTGGGTTGCCAAAGTCTGCCCGCAAACAGGAGAGGGATCCCGAGGGGCGGATGCCTCTCGCGGATCATCTTCGTGAGCTCCGCAACCGGCTCGCGAAGGCCATGCTGGCCATCATCGTCATCACGGTGGTAGCCGCCTTCTTCTACAACAACATCATCGACTTCCTCACCAAGCCGATCCTGGACTCCGTCGGTTGCGCCCACACCTTCTCGGAGATCAACAAGACCACCCGTGACGAGCAGTGCGCCCAGATCACGATCAACGGTCTGCTCGCGCCCTTCACGCTCGCCCTCCAGGTCTCCCTGATGGCCGGTGTGGTGTTCGCCTCGCCTGTCTGGCTGTACCAGCTGTGGGCGTTCGTCGCCCCCGGTCTGCACCGGCACGAGAAGAAGTACGCCTACGCGTTCGTCGGAACCGGCGTCCCGCTGTTCTTCGCCGGCGCGTTCTTCGCGTACAAGATCCTGCCGACCACCGCCAAGGTGCTCATGGGCTTCACCCCGCACGGGGTGAGCAACCTGCTGCCGCTCGACGACCTGCTGCAGCTGGTCACCCGCATGGTGATCGTCTTCGGCCTCTCCTTCGAGCTGCCGCTGCTCCTGGTGTTTCTCAACCTCACCGGCATCATCACCGGCAGGCGCATGCTCGGCTGGTGGCGGGCGATGATCCTCGGCATCACGGTCTTCGCGGCCGTGGCCACCCCGAGCACCGACC
This sequence comes from Streptomyces sp. NPDC086777, assembly GCF_040702065.1. Classification (NCBI taxonomy): domain Bacteria; kingdom Bacillati; phylum Actinomycetota; class Actinomycetes; order Kitasatosporales; family Streptomycetaceae; genus Streptomyces; species Streptomyces sp. NPDC086777. The sequence goes on from NZ_JBFBJI010000002.1 coordinate 200,441, forward strand.
CGCTCTCCATGCTGGCGCTCGCCGGGCCGATCTGGGTGCTGTACTTCGGCGCGGTCCTGTTCTCCCTCCTGAACGACCGGCGCAAGCGCCGCCGCGACGACGACGGCCTCGACGACGACGAGGCCTCCGACCTCGACCTCAGCCCCGAGGACATCGGCGAGATCGAGACCGTCTCCGCCAGCCGCGCGCTGCCCGAGGGCCCTGACCGGGTCAACGGCTACGACGACGTGACCTGACAGGGCGACCACAGCCACCGGGAGGTGCCCGCGTCCCCCGACGCGGGCACCTCTTCGTTGTCCGTCGTCCCATGTTCCGGATAATGATCGTCCTGTTGTCAGTGGGGACCGGTACGCTCGAAAGCACGATGACAGAGGACCTCTCACCGGCCGAGCGGTATGCGGCGGCCCGCAAGCGGGCCGCCGAGCAGGCCACCGCGCTCGCGTCGTTCCGCGAGATGTACGACTTCGGCCTCGACCCCTTCCAGATCGAGGCCTGCCAGGCGCTCGAAGCAGGAAAGGGCGTACTGGTGGCCGCCCCCACCGGCTCCGGCAAGACGATCGTGGGCGAGTTCGCCGTCCACCTCGCCCTCCGGCAGGGCAAGAAGTGCTTCTACACGACACCCATCAAGGCGCTGTCGAACCAGAAGTACGCCGACCTGTGCCGCCGCTACGGCGACGGCATGGTCGGCCTCCTCACCGGTGACAACAGCATCAACCCGGACGCCGCCGTGGTCGTCATGACCACCGAGGTCCTGCGGAACATGCTGTACGCGGGCTCCCAGACCCTCATCGGCCTCGGCTACGTGGTCATGGACGAGGTCCACTACCTCTCCGACCGCTTCCGCGGCGCCGTCTGGGAAGAAGTGATCATCCACCTCCCGGAGTCCGTGACCCTGGTCTCCCTGTCGGCCACCGTCTCCAACGCCGAGGAGTTCGGCGACTGGCTCGACACCGTCCGTGGCGACACCGAGGTCATCGTCTCCGAGCACCGGCCGGTCCCGCTCTTCCAGCACGTGCTCGCCGGACGCCGGATGTACGACCTGTTCGAGGAGGGCGAGGGCCACAAGAAGGCCGTCAACCCCGACCTCGCCCGGCTGGCCCGCATGGAGGCACAGCGCCCCTCGTACCAGGACCGCAGACGCGGCCGGGCCATGCGCGAGGCCGACCGGGAGCGGGAGCGCAGGCAGCGCTCCCGGGCGTGGACACCGGGCCGCCCCGAGGTCATCGAACGGCTCGACAACGAGGGCCTGCTGCCCGCCATCACCTTCATCTTCAGCCGCGCCGCCTGCGAGGCCGCCGTCCAGCAGTGCCTGCACGCGGGTCTCAGGCTCAACGACGACGAGGCGCGGGACAAGGTGCGCGCCCTGGTCGAGGAGCGCACCTCGTCGATCCCGCCGGAGGACCTGCACGTCCTCGGCTACTACGAGTGGCTCGAAGGCCTGGAGCGCGGTATCGCCGCCCACCACGCCGGCATGCTCCCGACCTTCAAGGAGGTCGTCGAGGAACTCTTCGTACGCGGCCTGGTGAAGGCCGTGTTCGCCACCGAGACCCTCGCGCTCGGCATCAACATGCCCGCCCGCTCGGTGGTGCTGGAGAAGCTCGTCAAGTGGAACGGCGAGCAGCACGCCGACATCACCCCCGGCGAGTACACCCAGCTGACCGGCCGAGCGGGCCGCCGCGGCATCGACGTCGAGGGCCACGCCGTGGTGCTCTGGCAGCGCGGCATGAGCCCCGAGCACCTCGCCGGGCTCGCCGGCACCCGCACCTACCCGCTGCGCTCCAGCTTCAAGCCGTCGTACAACATGGCGGTAAACCTGGTCGACCAGTTCGGGCGGCACCGCTCGCGGGAGCTGCTCGAGACGTCGTTCGCGCAGTTCCAGGCCGACAAGTCGGTCGTCGGGATCTCCCGTCAGGTGCAGCGCAACGAGGAGGGGCTCGCCGGCTACAAGGAGTCCATGACCTGCCACCTCGGCGACTTCGAGGAGTACGCGCGGCTGCGGCGGGAGCTGAAGGACCGGGAGACCGAACTGGCCCGGCAGGGCATGGCCGAGCGGCGCGCCGAGGCGGCCGTCGCCCTGGAGAAGCTCAAGCCGGGCGACGTCATCCATGTGCCGACCGGCAAGTACGCCGGTCTCGCCCTGGTCCTCGACCCCGGGCTGCCCGCCGGGCGGTCCAACGGGCACCGCGGCTTCGAACAGCACGACGGGCCCCGGCCGTTGGTCCTCACGGCCGAGCGTCAGGTCAAGCGGCTCGCCTCCATCGACTTCCCGGTGCCGGTCGAGGCGCTGGAGCGGATGCGGATCCCCAAGTCCTTCAACCCCCGCTCCCCGCAGTCCCGCCGGGACCTCGCCTCCGCGCTGCGTACCAAGGCCGGGCACATCCCGCCGGAACGGGCCCGCAAGAAGCGCTCGCAGGCCGCCGACGACCGGGAGATCGCGCGGCTGCGCACCGCCATCCGGGCGCACCCCTGCCACGGCTGCAACGACCGCGAGGACCACGCCCGCTGGGCCGAGCGCTACCACCGGCTGATCCGGGACACCTCCCAGCTGGAGCGGCGCATCGAGGGGCGGACCAACACCATCGCCCGGACCTTCGACCGGATCGTGGCGCTGCTGACCGAACTGGACTACCTGCGCGGCGACGAGGTCACCGAACACGGCAAGCGGCTGGCGCGGCTGTACGGCGAACTCGACCTGCTGGCCAGCGAATGCCTGCGGGCCGGCGTCTGGGAGGGCCTCGGCCCCGCCGAACTCGCCGCGTGCGTCTCGGCGCTGGTGTACGAGGCCCGGGTCGGCGACGACGCGATGGCGCCCAAGCTGCCCTCCGGGAAGGCCAAGGCCGCGCTCGGCGAGATGGTGCGGATCTGGGGGCGCCTCGACGCCCTCGAGGAGGACTTCCGGATCAGCCAGACCGAGGGCGTCGGGCAGCGCGAACCGGACCTCGGCTTCGCCTGGGCCGTCTACATGTGGGCCTCGGGGACGGGCCTGGACGAGGTGCTGCGGGAGGCGGAGATGCCGGCCGGTGACTTCGTCCGCTGGTGCAAGCAGGTCATCGACGTGCTCGGGCAGCTCTCGGCGGCCTCACCTGCGGAGGGCTCGACCGTGGGGAAGACCGCGCGGAAGGCGGTCGACCTGGTGCTGCGGGGGGTTGTGGCGTACTCGTCGGTGGGGTAGCGGTTCGTCTGCGGGTGCGGGTGCGGGTGCGGGTGCGGGTGGGCTGTGGCTGGTCGCGCAGTTTCCCGCGCCCTCAAGCGGGTGGGGTGCGTCAGCCCTCGTTCAGGTAGTGCCGCCAGCTTCCGTACCGTGTGATGTCCTCGGCGTTCGTCAGTGCGCTCGGTTCGCACAGGAAGCCGGGGATGCTGGTGCCGTCCGCCAGGTCGACGCGGCCGAGAGCCATGGGGTGGGGGAGCGTCGCGAGCAGGCGGCCCAGGCCCTCGGGGGGCAGGCTCCACACCTCCGTCTCGATCGCGGCCCCGCCCTCGCCCACCCGGACCAGGCCCGGCTTGGGCGGAGTCGTCGGCAGGGCGTGGAGGCGGTACACCGGGGCCGTCGTCGTCGTACGGTCCAGGACCGCCCCCAGTGACAGGAGTTGGGGGTTGAGCGGCTGGCCCGTCAGGTGGGCGCCGACCACCGCCAGGCTCACCCGCGGCTCCAGGGCGCGGGCGATCGTGGCCAGCCGCTCGTCCGTGAACGCCGGGCCGATCAGCATCACGCCGAACGGCAGGCCGTCCACCTCGCCCGCCGGTACCGCCACCGCGGCCAGGTCGAAGAGGTTCGTGGAGTTGGTGAAGCGGCCCAGGCGGGCGTTGGCGCCCAGCGGGTCGGCGGCCACCTCGGCGAGGGTGGGGTGGCCGGGGGTGGTGGGGAGCAGCAGGGCGTCCGCGTCGCCGAGTGCGGCCAGGGCTCGGGTGCGCAGGTCCGCCAGCCGGTCCTGGTCGGTGAAGAGCCGGTGGGCCGGGATGTCCCGGGCCCGGGTGATGATGCCGGCCACCGTGGGGTCGAGGCCCGCGCCGCCGGACGCGATCAACTTGTCGACAAAAGGACCCACCGCCGTGTAGCGCTCGGCCACGAACGCGCCCTCGTACAGCATCGCGGCCGCCTCGGTGAAGGGGGTCAGGTCGAGCGCGCGGATCGACGCGCCGGCGGCGGCGAGGCGGTCCACCGCCGCCTCGTAGGCCCCGGCCCAGCCCTCGTCCAGCTCGCCGAGCTGGGTCAGGGGCGGGACGGCGATGCGCCAGGGGCCCGGGGGACGCTGGGGGAGGGGCGGGAGGGGGCGGTCCGGGTGGTGTGTGACATACCACAGTGCCTGCTCCGCCTCCGCCAGCGTCCGGGCGAACACCGTCACGCAGTCGATGGAGGCGCAGGCCGGGACCACACCGGCCGTCGGGACCAGGCCCCGGGTCGGCTTCAGGCCCACGATGCCGTTGAAGGCGGCCGGGACCCGGCCGGAGCCCGCCGTGTCCGTGCCGAGGGCGAGGTCGACGATGCCGAGGGCCACGGCGACGGCCGAGCCCGAGCTGGAGCCGCCGCTGATCCGGCTCGGGTCGATCGCGTTGCGGACCGCGCCGTGCGGGGAGCGGGTGCCGACCAGGCCGGTCGCGAACTGGTCGAGGTTGGTGGTGCCGAGGGCGAGTGCGCCGGCCGCGCGCAGCCGGGCCACCGCAGGTGCGTCGGCCTCCGGTGCGTAGGCGTACGCCGGGCAGCCCGCCGTCGTGGGCAGGCCGAGTACGTCGATGTTGCCCTTGGCGGCGAACAGGCGGCCCGCGAGGGGAAGGTGTTCCCCCGCGGCCACCCGCTCGTCGATCGCGCGGGCCTCCGCCTCCACCTCGGCCCGCGGGCGCAGGTCGATCCAGATCTCGGGCCGGTCGACGGCCTCGATGCGTGCGTAGGCGGCATGGACCCGGGAGAGGGTGCTGGACATGGTCTCGCTCCTGTCGCTCAGTTCGCGGCCGGCGCCAGGACGAGCAGGGCCGTCCCCGCCTCCACCTGGTCGCCGGGCCGGGCCAGGATCTCCGTCACCACACCGGGAACCGGCGCGTGCACCCTGGACTCCATCTTCATCGCCTCCAGGGCGAGGAGCGGCTGGCCCGCCGTCACCTCGTCGCCCGGCGCCACGTTCAGCTGCCATACGGACGCCGCGTACTCGGCCTCTATCAGACGGCCGCCCGGCGGGACGGACACCTCGGCCGGTGCGGCGGCCGGTGCGGCCGAGGCCTCCGCCCGCGCGAACTCGCCCGCCGCTTCCCACGCGTCGCGCTCCGCCGCGAAGGCCGTCTGCTGACGCGACCTGAACTCCTCGATGGCTGTGGCGTGTTCGGTGAGGAAGCCCTCGTACGCGGCGAGCGAGAAGGTGCCGTCCTCGATGCGCGGGACGAAACGGCCCGAGGTGATGTCCGCGCGCAGGTCGAGGAGTTCGTCCGCGGACACCGGGTACCACCTGATCCGGTCGAAGAACCGCAGCAGCCACGGCATGCCCGGCTCGAACGCGCCGCGCTGCTGCCAGCCCGACCACACCTGGGTCGTACGGCCCACGAACTGGTAGCCGCCCGGGCCCTCCATGCCGTAGACGCACAGGTAGGCGCCGCCGATGCCGACGGAGTTCTCGGCGGTCCAGGTGCGGGCCGGGTTGTACTTCGTGGTGACCAGGCGGTGGCGGGGATCCAGCGGGGTGGCCACGGGGGCGCCCAGGTACACGTCGCCGAGGCCGAGGACCAGGTACTCCGCGTCGAAGACCGTGCGGTGGACGTCGTCGACCGAGTCCAGGCCGTTGATCCGGCGGATGAACTCGATGTTCCACGGACACCAGGGGGCGTCGTCGCGGACGCCCGCCATGTAGCGGGCGATCGCCTCGCGGGTCGCCGGGTCGTCCCAGGACAGGGGGAGGTGGACCGTGCGGGAGGGCACAACCAGTTCGTCGGTGGGCGGCAGTCCCGCCACGATCTCCCGTACCGCGCCGAGGAGTTCGGCCTGGGACAGGACGAGGGGATCGGTCCGGATCTGGAGGGAGCGGATGCCGGGGGTGAGGTCCGTGACCCCGTCCAGGTCCGCGGCGGTCACCGCCTCCATCAGCGCGTGGACACGCATCCGCAGGGCGAGGTCGAGCTGCATGGGGCCGAACTCGACCAGCAGGTTGTCGTCGCCGCTGCGCCGGTAGGTCACGTCGCCGTCGCGGGCCAGGACTCCGCCGTCGACGATCTCGGGGCGGGGGGCACCCGTCACGTCGACGGGGGTGAAGCGGACGGTGTCGCCGGGGCGGAGCTGGCCGAGCTTCCAGCGTTCGCCGCTCAGGACGGTCGCCGGGCAGACGAAGCCGCCCAGCGAGGGGCCGTCGGGGCCGAGCAGCACCGGCATGTCGCCGGTGTAGTCGACGGCACCGACCGAGTACGGGGTGTCGTGGATGTTGGACGGGTGCAGGCCCGCCTCGCTGCCGTCGGTGCGGGCCCAGCGCGGTTTGGGGCCGACCAGGCGGACCCCCGTGCGCGCCGAGTTGAAGTGCACCTTCCACTCGGCCGCGTAGAAGTCGCGGATGTCGTCCTCGGTGAAGAACTCCGGGGCCGCATGGGGTCCTTCGACGGCCGCGAGCTGCCAGGCGGTGGTGAGGCGCGGGCGTTCGGCGACCGGCTCGCCGTCCGTCACGGCGCCGCCGTGCAGGACGTCGCCCGTGCGCAGCGCCCGGCCGCCGTGGCCGCCGAACCGGCCGAGGGTGAAGGTGGCCGCGCTGCCGAGGAAGGCGGGGACGTCCAGGCCGCCGCCGGCGAACAGGACGTAGGTGCGCAGGCCGTGTTCGGCGGGGGCGCCGATCTCCAGCAGGCCGCCCGCCGGGACGGTCACCGGCTCCCACTGGGCGGCCGGGACGCCGTCGACCGTCACCGGGGCCGGGGCGCCGGTCACGCAGACGGTGGTGGGGTGGGTGAAGCGCAGGGAGGGGCCCTGGAGGGTGCATTCGAGGCCGGGCGCGCCCTGCGGATTGCCGAGGGCGCGGTTGCCGAGGCGGAAGGAGCGGTCGTCCATCGGGCCGCTCGGGGGGACGCCGACCTGCCAGTAGCCGGTGCGGCCCGGCCAGTCCTGGACCGTGGTGAGCGTGCCGGCGGCGACGACCTCGATCCGCGGGGTGGGGTCGGTGACCGTGGCGAGGGTGGCCGTGGAGTGGGCGGCGGAGCGGAAGCGGTGGTCGGCGAGGGCGGCGCGGACCAGGCCGAGGTTGGTCTCGATGCCGTCGACGCGGGTGCGGGCCAGCGCCTCGTCGAGCCGCCGCAGCGCCTCGGCGCGGTCGGTGCCGTAGGCGATCACCTTGGCGAGCATCGGGTCGTACGACGTCGTCACCTCGGTGCCGGTCTCCACCCAGCCGTCGACGCGGACGCCCTCCGGGAACTCGACCCGGGTCAGCAGGCCCGCGCTGGGCCGGTGTTCGCGGGAGGGGTCCTCGGCGTAGACGCGGGCCTCGACGGCGTGGCCGCGCGGGGCGCCCGGGTCGCGTACCACGTCGGTCTCGCCGCGGGCCAGGCGCAGCATCCAGGCGACCAGGTCGACGCCGTAGATCTCCTCGGTGACCGGATGTTCCACCTGGAGGCGGGTGTTGACCTCGAGGAAGTAGGCCTCCTCGCGGGCCGCGTCGTACACGAACTCGACCGTGCCGGCCGAGCGGTAGCCGACCGAGGCGCACAGATCGCGGGCGGCGTCGGCGAGCCGGGCGCGTACGGGGTCGGGCAGGCAGGGGGCCGGGGCCTCCTCGACGACCTTCTGGTTGCGGCGCTGGAGGGAGCAGTCCCGGTCGCCGAGGGTGACGACCCGGCCGTCGCCGTCGCCGAAGACCTGGACCTCGACATGCCGGGCGTGCTCGACCAGGCGTTCCAGGAAGACCCCGGCGGAGGAGAAGGAGGCGGCGGCGACCCGCTGGACGCGGTCCCAGGCGTCGGTCAGTTCGTCGGCCGATCGGCAGGCCGACATACCGATACCGCCGCCACCGCCGGTGGCCTTGAGCATGACCGGGTAGCCGATCGCAGACGCCTCGCGCAGGGCCTCGGGGAGGTCGTGCAGCAGACCGGTGCCGGGCGCCAGGGGGACACCGGCGGCCCGGGCCGCCGCCCGCGCGGTGTGCTTGGCGCCGAAGAGTTCGAGCTGTTCGGGGGTCGGGCCGACGAAGACGATCCCGGCCTCCGCGCAGCGCCGGGCGAAGTCGGCGTCCTCGGACAGGAAGCCGTAGCCGGGGTGGACCGCGCCCGCGCCGGTGTCCTTGGCCGCGCCGAGGACCAGGTCGGCGTCGAGGTACGACTCCTTCGCGGGCGCCGGGCCGAGCCGGACCGCCTCGTCGGCGAGGCGCACGTGCGGGGCCGAGCGGTCGGGGTCGGAGTAGACGGCGACCGTGCGCAGGCCCAGTTCGCGGGCGGTGCGGATGATGCGGACGGCTATCTCGCCGCGGTTGGCGACCAGGAGCTTGTCGAAGGAGGTCATCGCGCGGCCCCGGTGATCGTCATCGCGACGGCTGTCGGGTCGAAGCCGTTGCAGGGGTTGTTGATCTGCGGGCAGTTGGAGACCAGGACGAGGACGTCGCGTTCGGCGCGCAGGGACAGCTTCCGGCCGGGGGCGGAGAGGCCGTCGACGATGCCGAGGGTGCCGTCCTTCTCGACGGGCACGTTCATGTACCAGTTGATGTTGGAGACCAGGTCGCGCTTGCCGAGGCCGTGCCGTGCGCCCTCCGCGAGGAAGTTGTCCACGCACGCGTGCTGGGACCAGGTGTGGTGGCCGTAGCGCAGGGTGTTGGACTCCTTGGAGCAGGCGCCGCCGACCGTGTCGTGCCGGCCGACCTCGTCGGCGGTCACCGTCATCAGCGGGGTGTGCTCGTTGGAGAGCAGCACGCTGCCGGTGGTGAGGAAGATGCTGCCCTGGGCGTGCACGGTGTCGGGCGCGCTGTACCGCACCGACGTGTCGTGGGCGTCGTAGACGAGGAAGTCGACGGCCTGGTTGCCGTGCAGGTCGGTGATGGTCAGGGTGTCGCCCCCGGGGATCACCGCGGACCAGGCGGCGCGGGCCGGGACGACGGTCCGCGTGCTCATGCGACCCCCCTCGCGGCGAGGAGTTCGGCGGTGTTGAGGAAGGCGCGGCGGCCTTCGGGGGTGGCGTCCCAGAGCGGGGAGCCGGGTGGGGTGGGCGCGGCGCGCCAGGCCAGCACCTCCAGGGGGGTGCTGACGTAGTCGGGGCGCGGGTCGGCCGGGTGCGGGACGTTGACGATCAGCACGGTCACGTCCTGCTCGGTGCGGAGCGTGACGCTGCCGCCGGGGCCGGACGGGCCGGTGAACTCCAGCGAGCCGTCCTCGCGTACCTCCACGCCCTGGAAGAACGACAGGGAGGGCGGCAGGTCGCGCGGTTCCAGGCCGTTCTTGGCCGCCGCCAGCTTGAACAGTTCGCGGCCGGCGGGGGAGGCCGACTGCGGGGTGCCGTCGCCGTAGCGCTCGGTGTTGCGGACCAGAGTGGAGGTGCCGCACAGCGCGTCGTGTCGGCCGGAGGTGTCGGCGACGACGGAGGCGAGGACCCGGCCCTGGTCGGAGAGGAGCAGGACGCCCTCGCCGAGGTAGGCGTTCCACTGGACCTTGACGGTGTCGGCGACGTTGAGCCGCTCCCAGGGGCGGCCGTCGGCGTAGAGGAGCAGGTGGGCGCAGGCGTCACCGGCCGGGTCGGTCAGGCGCAGTTCGGTGCCGCGGGCGAGGACGCGGTGCGTGTAGTTGCCGCCCGCCACGGTCTCGGCCCACACCAGGTGGCCCGCCTCGCAGGGCGGGTCCGGCCAGTCGGCGGCCGGTACCACGGGCATGGCCTCGGCGCGGGTGCCCTCCTGGGCGCGGGCGTGGGCGCGGGCTCCGTGCGTTGTCGCTGTCGCCATCGCTGACCTCCGGCTCCTCGGACTGGGGGTAATTTCTGTCGCTCGACAGAAATTAGGGGCGGGCCGGCTCGGCGGCATTGCCGTGGCGTAACGGCCCGGTTGCCGAGGGCTCACCGGGTGCGGCGGCCGGCCGGGGGCCGGCGTCGGCGTGATCGCCGTACGGGGTCGTGTGCGAGGATCGAACGCATGGGGACGAGCAGTGGCCGCCGGGTCGGCCGGCCGCGGGCCGCGCAGCGACCGGACAGCGGTCTCGAACCGCGGGCCGAACTGCTCGCGGCGGCGGCCGACTTGTTCACCACCCACGGGTACGCGGCCACCACCACCCGGGCGGTCGCCGAGCGGGCGGGCATGCGGCAGGCGTCGATGTACCACTACGTCTCCGGCAAGGAGGATCTGCTCGCCGAGCTCCTGGAGTCCACCGTCACGCCCTCCCTCGCCTGCGCGCGGGAGCTGCTGGCGGACGACGCGACCCCGGCCGAGGAGCGGCTGCGGCTGCTGTGCCGGGCCGACGTGGAGCTGCTGTGCGCCGGTCCGCACAACCTCGGCGCGCTCTATCTGCTGCCCGAGGTGCGCGCCGAGCGGTTCGCCGGCTTCCACGCCGTACGCGCCGAGCTCAAGGATGCCTACCGGCAGCTGATCGCCGGCACGGCGGCCGGCGGGGCGCTGGCCAAGGGGGAGCTGGAGCTGCGGACCGATCTGGTCTTCGGTCTGATCGAGGGCGTCATCCTCGTCCACCGTTCCGAACCGGAGCGCCCCGCCCGCGAGTTCGCCCGGGCCACGGCCGAGGCCGCGCTCCGGATCGTGGGGGTCTGAGGAGGGGCGCGGAGGCGCGGAGGTTTCGCTCCCAAGGCTCCTTTCACCCGGCACGGTGAGTGACCCCCGTACGCCCGTACGCCGTGACGGGGTGTGTTCGAACGAATGCCCTCTGTGTAAAACGACCGAGGTTACTCCAGTGGTTCGGGCATTTTCAGGTGCTTGCCGAATATGACACGGCGTTGATCCGGTCGGACTAGGCTCGCCCGCGGCGCACCGAGTTGAGGTGAATTCGTGCGCCTGTTCCCAAACATACGGAAGATCCAGACTGCTCCATGAACCTTCCCCCCACGAGCTCCCCCGACACCCAGCCGATTCGTCTCAGAAGGCATACATGGTGAGTGTGCAATCGCCTCCCGATGGCCGTGAACTTTCCCTGGCGCGCGTGCTGTTGCTGCCCGCCATACTGATGGCCGCGGCGACCGTCGCCGCCGTCGTCCTGGTGGCGGGGCCCGCCCGGATCGCCGTCGGCGTGTGCGGGGCCGTCGGCATGCTGCTGGTGCTCGCGACGGCGGCGGAAGCGGTGCGCCGCGGCCGCAGGCTCCAGGACGCCCGGGCCGAGCACGACCGTCACAGCGCGTATCTGGAACGGCGCCTCACCGCGAGCGAGGAAGAGATCGAACACCTCGGCCGGGAGGTCTTCCCGACCGCGCTCTACCGGCTGAAGGCCGGTGAGTCACCCAAAGAGGTGGTGCGCCAGCTCTTCGACGTCGACCCGCGGATGCGCCACGCCCCCGAGTCGCAGCGCCGGCTGATCCGCATCATGCTCGACATCGTCGACGAGGAGGACCTGCAGCGCGACTCCCTGGAGCGCTCCTTCGTCAGCGTCGCCCGGCGCGTGCAGGCCATCGTCCACCAGCAGGCCCACGAACTGCGGGAGATGGAGGAGGACCACGGCCGCAACCCCGAGGTCTTCGACGACCTGCTGCGCATCGACCACGGCACCGCGCTGATCGGGCGCCTTGCCGACTCGGTCTCCGTGCTCGGCGGCGGCCGGCCGGGCCGCCAGTGGCCCAACCCCGTCGCCCTCTACAGCGTGCTGCGCGGCGCCATGTCCCGGATCCTGGAGTACCGGCGCATCGAGCTGCACTCCATCTGCCAGGTCAACATCAAGGGCACCTCCGTCGAGCCGGTCATCCACGCGGCCGCCGAACTCCTCGACAACGCCACCCGCTACTCGCCGCCCTCCACCAAGGTGCACGTCACCGCCGTCGAGGTGCAGTCCGGCGTGTGCATCGAGATCGAGGACGCCGGCGTCACCCTCAACGAGGAGGCCCGCGACCGCCTGGAGGGCCTGCTGGAGAAGGCCAAGCAGGGCAAGGACATCCAGGTCCTCGGCGAGAACCCGCGGCTCGGCCTCTCGGTCGTCGGCCGCCTGTGCAAGACCTACAACATGGACGTCTCGCTGCGCGCCTCCGCGTACGGCGGCGTCCGGGCCGTCCTCATCGTGCCCAGCGACATGATGACCACCGACCCCGCCCCCGGCATCGCCCACGGCATCGGCGCCACCGGCATCCCCAAGCCCGAGCTGGGCGCTCTCGAAGGCCCCAAGCGCCCGCCCAAGCGGCGCCGGCCCACCAGCCCACGCATCCCCGCCGGGATCTCCATGGAGGACGACGTCCCCGAGGTCACCGAGTGGACGGCGGGCGGGCTGCCGCAGCGGCGCAGCCGGATGAAGACGCCGCTCAGCCGGCGCATCGCCGAGCAGGCCGCCATCGAGCGCGCCGAACGCGAGGGCAACCCGACCATCTGGTCGCAGCACAAGGAGCCCGAACCCGAGCCGGAGCGCCGCGAGCCCGGCCTCTGGGTCGAGGCCTTCTGGGAGGGGCTCAAGAAGAACAACCCGGGTGTCCACCCCACCGACTTCACCCGGAACCCCACCAAGTACCTGCATCTGATCAACGATCCGGCCGGCACCGAGGCCGACGACGAGGGGGACCTCAAGTGATTCAGCAGCGAGGCAACTTCGACTGGATGCTCAAGCAGCTCGCCGACGGCGTACCCGGCGTCGAGATGATCGTCGTGCTCTCCGCGGACGGACTGCGCATCGCCCGGCACGGCGGCGACCCGGACGCCGCCGACCGGCTCGCCGCGGCCTGCGCGGGCGTGCAGAGCCTGGCCGGCGCCGTCGCCCAGGAACTCCCCATCAGCAACGGCGACATGAACCTCGTCCTGATCGAGATCGACAGAGGTTACTTCTACCTGATGTCGGCCGGCCCCAACGCCTACCTCGCCGTGCTCGCCGACGTCACCTGCGAACCGGGCCGGATGAGCGAGATGATGCGCGACCTCGTCGTCCGCATCGGCGCCCACCTCACCAGTCCGCCCCGGCGGAACGGGCAGACCGTATGACTCCTCCGCAACGCAAACGGCGCCGGCCCAGGCCGGACCCCGCTCCGCCCCCGGTCCCGTCCGCGCCGCCGGCCCCCGAGAACGGCGGCGAGGACGAGGACAACAAGAACCCCGAACGGCTCTACGTCATCAGCGGCGCCGACGGCGCCCGGGCCGAACTCGACCTGGTCACCTTGATCGTGGCGCGCGGCGCCGCACCGCCCTCCCTCACCCCGGAGCAGGCGGCGCTGCTCCGGCTCTGTCTCGCCCCGCTCTCCGTGGCAGAGCTCTCGGCCTACCTCAACCTGCCGTTCAGCGCGATGACGGCACTGATCACCGAGCTGATCACGGCCGAACTGGTGCAGGCGCGCGCCCCCATCGTCCGCCAGGCGCTCCCCGACCGTTCACTTCTCGAAGCGGTGATGCATGGACTTCAACGGCTCTGACACGATCCCCGGCCCCCGCACCGAGGACCACCTCCCGCACACCGCCCAGGCCGCGGTGAAGATCGTGATCGTGGGCGGCTTCGGGGTCGGCAAGACCACCATGGTCGGTTCCGTCAGCGAGATCAGACCGCTGACCACCGAGGAGACCATGACCCAGGCCGGCATCGGGGTCGACGACAACTACGGCTCCGACTCCAAGACCGCCACCACCGTGGCCATGGACTTCGGCCGCATCAGCATCACCGACCAGCTGGTCCTCTACCTCTTCGGCACCCCCGGCCAGGAGCGCTTCTGGTTCCTGTGGAACGGCCTGTTCGAAGGCGCCCTCGGCGCGGTCGTCCTCATCGACACCCGGCGCCTGGAGGTCAGCTTCGACGTGATGGGACGCCTGGAGGAGCGTGGCGTGCCGTTCGTCGTCGCCGTCAACTCCTTCCCGGACGGGCCCCGTTACCCCATCGACGAGCTGCGCACCGCGCTGGACCTGCCCCCCGACGTCCCCATCATCGAGTGCGACGCCCGCCGCCGGGCCTCCAGCCGCGACGTCCTGATGACCCTGATGCGCTTCCTGCACTCGCTCGCCATGTCCGGCGCGCTCACCTGACACCCCCCTCCCGAATGTCGGACTCTTCCGCGTTCTTCCGGATCTCCTCGGAGCGATCACTGTGACGCCTGAATCCCCCTTCCAGGCCGGCGCCAGCACGGACCCGGTCCCGCCGCCCGGCTGTCCGGCGCACGACCGCGGCCCCGGCGGACTGCAGCGCCTCTACGGCGCCGACGCGGACCACCTGGGCGAGCTGTACGAGAGGCTGCGCGAGGAACACGGCTCCGTGGCGCCCGTCCTGCTCCACGACGACGTGCCGATCTGGGTGGTCCTCGGGCTCACCGAGAACCTCCAGATGGTCCGCACCCCCGCCGTCTTCACCCGGGACAGCCGCATCTGGACCCCGCTGCGTGAGGGCATGGTCAAGCCCGACCACCCGCTCATGCCGCACATCGCCTGGCAGCCGATCTGCTCGCACGCCGAGGGCGACGAACACCTGCGGCTGCGGGCCGCGGTCCAGGGCGCCATGACCACGATCGACCACCGCAGCATCCGCCGTCTCATCGGCCGCTACACCCAGCTGCTGGTCAACGAGTTCTGTGAGAAGGGCCGCGCCGAGCTGGTCTCCCAGTACTCCGAGCACCTGCCGATGGCGGTCATGTGCGAGCTCCTCGGCATGCCCGAGGAGTACAACGACCGGATCGTGGAGGCCACCCGGGACGCGCTCAAGGGCACCGGGACCGCGATCGCCAGCAACGAGTACGTCATGGGCTGCCTGACCCGGCTCACCGCCCGCCGCCGGGCCCGCCCCGAGGACGACTTCACCAGTTATCTCGTCAGCCACCCGGCCGGACTCAACGACGACGAGGTCGCCCAGCACCTGCGGGTCGTCCTCTACGCCGCCTACGAGACCACCGCCAACCTCCTCGCCAACGCGCTGCGCATGGTCCTCACCGAGCCCGGCTTCCGGGCCCAGCTCAACGGCGGCCAGATGACCGTGCCGGAGGCGATCGAGCAGTCCCTGTGGGACGAGCCGCCTTTCAGCACCGTCTTCGCCTACTTCGCCAAGCAGGACACGGAACTCGGCGGCCAGCGCATCCGCAAGGGCGACGGACTGCTCTACGCGCCCGCGCCGGGCAACGTCGACCCGCGCGTCCGCCCCGACCTGAACGCGAACATGCAGGGCAACCGCTCGCACCTCGCCTTCGGCGGCGGCCCGCACGAATGTCCCGGCCAGGACATCGGCCGTGCCATCGCCGACGTCGGCGTCGACCAGCTGCTGACCCGGCTCTCCGACATCCAGCTCGACTGCGACGAGGAGGAGCTGCGCTGGCGCGCCTCCATCGCCTCCCGGCACCTGGTGGAACTGCCGGTGCGCTTCGACCCCAAGCCGAAGCAGGACGTCACCCTCATGCCGAGCCCGGCCCTCGTCCCCCCGCAGCGCACCGACTGGCAGGTCGGCATCCCCCGCCCGGCCGCACCGGATCCCGCACCGGAACCCGTGCCGGTACCCGAGCCCCAGCCGTCGCCGGTGGCCGTCGCCGCCTCCGAACCGGCCAGGCCCCGCGGCGTCTGGCCCAGGCTGCGCCGCTGGTGGCTGGGCCGCTAACGGATCCCCTCACCGGCCCAGGCCTGGTACGACTCCCACGCCCGCAGCGTCCGTGCGCTGCACAGCCGGTGCTCCACCCCCGTGACCGGATCGGTGAACTCCAGCCGACGCGCCAGCAGTTGCAGCGGCCGCCGGAAGTCACCGTCCGGCACGGGGCCGGTCACGACCGGATACAGCGGATCGCCGAGAATCGGCACACCCAACGCGCTCATGTGGACGCGCAGTTGATGGGTCTGCCCGGTGCGCGGGGTGAGCCGGTAGCGCCCCAGGTCACCGCTGCGTTCGACCAGCTCGACGACCGTCTCCGCGTTGGGCTCGCCCGCGATCTCCCGCGCCGCCGGTACCCCGCGCTCCTTGAGGATCCTGCTGCGCACGGTCCGGGAAACGGCGAGCGCGGGGTCGTACGGCGCGATCGCCTCGTACTCCTTGCGCACCCGTCGTTCGCTGAACAGCGTCTGGTACGCGCCCCGCTCCTCGGGCCGCACGGTGAACAGCACGAGTCCGGCCGTGAGCCGGTCGAGCCGGTGCGCGGCTCCCAGGGCGGGAATCCCCAGCTCCCGCCGCAGCCGGGCCAGAGCGGTCTCGGTGACGTGGCTGCCGCGGGGGGTGGTGGCGAGGAAGTGCGGCTTGTCGACGACGACGAGGTGGTCGTCGCGGTGGACGACCTCGAGCGGGAAGGGGACGGGGACCTCGGGAGGCAGGTCGCGGTGGAACCAGAGGTAGCGGCCGGGGGAGCAGGGCGCGTGGGCGGCGACGGCATGTCCGTCGGCGTCCACGACGAGCCCCGAGTCCAGCATCTCCTCGACGACACCGGGGGCCGCTCCGGAGAGCCGTGCGACCAGGTATTCGCCGACCGTGGCCCACTCCCCGGCGAAGGGCAACCGGACCCGAACAGGGTCCACCCCCTGGCGCTGGGGGAGGGGCGAGGGCGGAATGCTGGTCTTACGTCTCATCGCAGCCAAGGGTAAGCGCGACGCCGCTGCTTCAGGGCGCGGGGCTGTATCGACAAGCGGCTCCGCCGCGTGCGCGACCGGCCCCCGGGCACCCGCACCCGACGCACTAAGCCACAGCCTCCGGCACGGCGACCGCGCTCCGGGACTCCGCCCGGGTGAGCCGCCAGACCGCACCCACCACGACCGTCACCGTCAAGAACAGCACGGTGAACCACCGGAAGTACCAGTGGCCCCCACTGGGGTCGTACACCGCCTCCCGGGGCCACGCCAGATTCACGGTCATCGCCAGCCCGTACAGCAGCGCGACCGCGTTCACCGGCACCCCCCACCGCCCCAGCGAGAACAGCGGCGCCCCGGTCTCGTCCGTCCCCCCGACCCGGAACTCCCCGCGCAGCCGCCGCACCAGCAGCGGCCCGGTCACCATCGCGTACGCGAGGTACAGCATCACGATGCACGTGGTC
The DNA here is from genome assembly GCF_040702065.1 of Streptomyces sp. NPDC086777. Classification (NCBI taxonomy): domain Bacteria; kingdom Bacillati; phylum Actinomycetota; class Actinomycetes; order Kitasatosporales; family Streptomycetaceae; genus Streptomyces; species Streptomyces sp. NPDC086777. Next base: position 217,467 of record NZ_JBFBJI010000002.1, read on the forward strand.
CCGATCGCCAGGAACGCGTCCGGGGACGCGAAGTTGAGCAGCAGCAGGACGGCGGCCAGCACCCCCACCACCACGGCCGGTGCCCCCGGCATCCCGGTGCGCGGATTCACCCGCGCCAGCCGGTCGGCGAACGGCAGCTGCCCGTCCCGCGCCATGGAGAACAGCATCCGCGAGGCCGCGGTCTGGATCGCCAGCGTCGCCACCGCGATGGCCACCACCACGTCGGCCAGCAGCACCCGGCCCACCCCGTCGCCGAGACTGCTGGTGAGGACGTAGCTGAGCCCGTCGACCCCGAGGTGCCCGTCGGTCAGGCTGGGCGCGGCCAGCAGGCCGCCCAGGATGACGAGGCCGCCGAGCAGGCCCGCGGCGGTCAGCGCCGTGAGGATCGTGCGCGGCGCCGTACGGCGCGGACGGTGGGTCTCCTCGCTCATCTCGCCCGCGCTGTCGAAGCCGATCATGACGTACGCGGCCGTGAACGAGCCGACCAGGAGAGCGCCCAGCAGACCGCCCTCGGCGGCCGTACCGGTGTGGAACGTGATGCCGGGGGAGCGCTTGGAGTGGGTGAGCAGCAGCACGACGATCAGTACCGCGCCGATGATCTCGGCGGTCACCCCGACCCGGTTGATCACGGACATCACCCGGTTGTCCATGACGTTCACGAGGGTGGTCAGCACCAGCAGGACGACGCCCAGCACGGCGGCGTTGGCGGCCCCGTCGGCCGAGGTCACCGCGGTGTCCGTGCCGATCAGCTGGAAGCCGGACCACAGCGCGGGCAGCACCATCTGGAGGGCGAGCGCGGCCGCCGCGACCACCACGACCTGCCCGATCACCATGATCCAGCCGGCGAACCAGCCGAAGGACGGGTTCGACAGGCGTGAGGACCACTGGTAGATGGCGCCGGAGATCGGGTAGCGGGCGGCCAGTTCGGCGAAGCAGGCGGCCACCAGCACCTGGCCGGCCAGGACGGCCGGCCAGGCCCAGAAGAAGACCGGGCCGCCGAACGCGTACCCGAAGGCGAAGAACTGGAAGACGGTCGTCAGTACGGAGATGAAGGAGAACCCGGCGGCGAACGAGGCGTACCGGCCGAGGCTGCGATGCAGCTCCTGGCGGTAGCCGAACTCCTCCAGGGAGCGGTCGTCGGACTCCTTCAGGGAGCGGTCGTCGATGGTCGTCACGGCGGTACCTGCCTGTCAGGCGGATTTCCTGTCGGGCGACAGAAATTAGGGACGCGCTGTTTCGGACGCGTCACGCGGGCGTGTCCGGGGCGGGCCCAAGTCCTCACGCCCTTGCGTGATCGCCTCAGACGCGATACATCGTGTGCATTGACGCCGACATGCAGACGCGATATGTTCGTCCACGGATATTCGGAAGCGAGGTGGTCGGCATGGCGGTGAAGCGGCGCAAGCTCAGCAATCCTCTGGCGCTCGTCGTGCTGACGACCCTCCTGCAGGGGCCGATGCACCCGTACGAGATCGCCCAGACCATGCGCCGTCAGGGCAAGGACACCAGCACCCGGATCAACTACGGCTCGCTCTACACGGTCATGCAGAACCTGGAGAAGCACGGCTTCGTCGAGGTGGCCGACGTGGAGCGGCAGGGCAACCGCCCGGAGCGCACGGTCTACGGCATCACCGACGCCGGGCGTGACGAGACGGTCCACTGGCTGTCCGACCTCATGGCCGTCCCGGTGAAGGAGTACCCGATCTTCGAGACGGCGCTCTCGCTGATGGGCGCCCTGCCGCCGGACGAGGTCGAGCGCCTGCTGGAGGAGCGGCTCAGCACCCTGGAGGTCGAGGTCACCGGCGGCCGGGCCGTGCTGGAGAAGCTGCACGAGACACTGCCCCGACTCTTCGTCGTCGAGGTCGAATACCACCTGCACATGCTGGAGGCGCAGGCCCGATGGGTCCGCGGTTTCGTGCGGGAGATGCAGGACGGTTCGCTGCCGGGCGTCGAGGGCTGGCGCCGGTACCACGAGACCGGCGAGTTCCCGCCGGAGTTCACGGAGGCGGACCCGTAACAGAAACAGACCCCGGCGGAGCTGTTGCAGCAGCCCCGCCAGGGTCTCGAACCCCGAGCTGAACCCGCCGTGAGGCAGATCCGGGCGATCGAGGTGCGGCACACCCAGGATAGCCCGGTGCTCCTCAGGCGGATCAGCTGTCATCCGCTCATTCAGGAGAGCCCTGTCATGAACACCCGTGCGCCCGCAGTGCAGGCGCGTCAGCTGGTCAAGACCTATCCCGGCGACGTCACCGCGTTGAACGGCATGGACGTCACGGTGGAACCCGGCACCGTCTTCGGGCTCCTCGGGCCCAACGGCGCCGGCAAGTCCACCACCGTCAAGATCCTCACCACCCTGGCCCGCCCCGACTCGGGCACCGCGACCGTGGCCGGGCACGACGTGCTGCGCCACCCCGATCGGGTGCGCCGCGCGATCGGCGTGGTCGCCCAGAACTCCGGGGCCGACCCCGTCGCCACCGGACGGGAGAACCTCCAGCTCCAGGGGCGGCTCTACGGCCTGCGCGGGGCCGGGCTGAACCGCCGGGTCGACGAGCTGCTGGACCGCTTCACCCTCAGCGAGGCCGCAGGCCGCCAGGTCAAGGGCTACTCCGGCGGCATGCGGCGCCGGCTCGACGTGGCTCTCGGCCTGGTCCACCGTCCCGAGGTGCTCTTCCTCGACGAGCCCACCACCGGGCTCGACCCCGAGGCCCGCACCGCGATGTGGGACGAGATCGACCGGCTGGCCGGCCAGGAGGGCCTGACCATCCTGCTCACCACGCACTACCTGGAGGAGGCCGACCGGCTCGCCGAGCGGATCGCGATCGTCGACCGCGGCCGGGTCGTGGTCGAGGGCACCCCGGACTCCCTCAAGGGCGAACTGCGCGGCGACGCCGTCCACGTGGAACTGCGCGAGGCGCCCGGGGAAGCCGGCCGCACCCTGCTCACGGGCGCGCTGACCGGACTGCCGGGCGTGCACGAGGCACAGTTCGACGGGCGCCGGATCAGCGCCCGCGCCGACGACGGGGCCACCGCGATGCCGGCGCTGCTGGCCGCCCTGGAGCGGGCCGGGGTGACCGTGGTCGCCGCGACCGTCGCCCGGCCCTCCCTCGACGACGTCTACCTGCGCTACGCCGGACGCCGCTACGCGGAGGCCGACGCCACCGACTCCGGCTCCCTCGCCCTGGCCGGAGGTGCCCGATGAGCAACGCCGTCTCCCAGACCTGGTACATGACCCAGCGTCAGCTGGTGGTGTTCGCCCGGCAGCCCGCGTTCGCCGTCATCACCCTGATCCAGCCGGTGATCTGGCTGTTCCTGTTCGGCAACCTCTTCAGGAAGGTGGTCGAGCTGGGCGGCTTCGGCACCACCTCCTACCTCGACTACCTGGTGCCGGGCGTGGTCGTGATGAGTGCCCTCAGCTCCAACATGTGGGCCGGCATGGGCACCCTGGAGGAGATCCAGCGCGGCACCCTCAACCGCTTCCTGACCACGCCGGTCAGCAGGGCCGCCCTGATGAACGGCAACGTGGTGAACAACGGCCTGGTCACCGCCGGCCAGTCGCTGATCATCGTGCTGCTCGGCCTGCTGGGCGGCGCCGACTACCCGGGCGGGATCGGCGGCGTGGCCGTCCTGCTGGTCTCCGCGGTACTGCTCGGCACGATCTTCGGTGCGCTGTCCAACGCGCTCGGCATGCTGGTGCGCGAGCGGGAGTCGATCATCGGGATCAACACCTTCCTGCTGCTCCCGCTGACCTTCCTGTCCAGCGCCTTCATGGCACCGTCCCAGATGCCCGGCTGGATGCGGCACATCGCCGACTTCAACCCGCTCAACTGGGCGATGGTGGCGAGCCGTTCGGCGCTGTCGGCGGACCCCGACTGGGGTGCGGTGCTCGGCCGCGGCGGGGCGCTGCTGGCGCTCGCGGTGGCGGCCGTGTGGCTGTCGATCAGGACCTTCAGGTCGTACCAGCGGTCGGTGTGACCGGCATGCGGTGCTCGCGGGCCGTGTGACCGGCGCGTGGTACCGGCGGTCGACGTGACCGACGACGGACGGCGGCACCCCTCGTGAGGTGCCGCCGGTCCGGGTGCCGCGGGTCCGCGTGCGGCCGGTCCTTGTGCCGCCGCTCCGCGGGTGGCCGGTACTCGTGCGGCCGGTCCGGGGGTGGCCGGTCCGGTCAGGCCGCGGCGGCGCCGCCCTCCTGCTCCGCCTCGATCCGGGCGTTCCACTCACGCTTGGAGGCCTGCCAGCCGTCCTCGTTGTGCCCGAGCCGCCAGTAGCCGGAGATCGACAGGTCCTCGCGCGGGATCTGGCGCTCCACGCGCAGCAGCGCCCGCAGCTCCTTCACGAAGCTCGCCTCGCCGTGCACGAAGGCGTGCACCCGGCCCTCCGGGAAGTCCAGCGCCCGTACGGCCGCGACCAGGGCCTCACCGACCGGCCGTTCGCCCCGGTGCAGCCAGACGACCTCCACGTCGGAGTCGATCTTCTGCTCCTCCTCGGGGCCGGAGATCTCGACGAAGGCGAACGACTTCGCCCCGGCCGGCAGCGACTCCAGGGACCGGGCGATCGCGGGCAGCGCGCTCTCGTCACCGGCGAGCAGATGCCAGTCGGCCTCCCTGTCGGGGGCGTAGGCACCGCCGGGGCCCATGAAGTGCACGGTCTCGCCGGGCTGGACTCGGCAGGCCCACGGCCCGGCCAGGCCCTCGTCGCCGTGCACCACGAAGTCCAGGGACAGCTCCCGGAGTTCGGGATTCCAGGAGCGCACGGTGTAGGTCCGGGTCACCGGCCAGTGCTCGCGCGGGAACTCGGCCCGGATCCGCTCCACGTCGAAGGGCTCCGGATAGGTGACGCCCGCCGGCCCGAAGAGGAGTTTCACGTAATGATCGGTACAGGTGTCCGCGGCGAAACCGGCCAGCCCCTCACCGCCGAGAACCACGCGCTGCATGTGCGGGCTCAGCCGTTCGGTGCGCACCACCTGAGCGGAATGGGGCTTACGCGGTTTACGTTCCGGGCGCTCCGCCATGACCGGCCTCCCTGCTCAACTGGTTAGGTTTACCTAAGTTAGCACCTCTTTCGCAGTGAACACCTCTTCCATGAACACTTGCTGAGCGGGTTTTGCCGGAACAATTCCCTCGGGGATTCCCTCCGGGCCGGCGGCGGTCAGACTGCCAGCGTCGTCAGCAGGCGGCTCAGCGAGCCGCCCAGGCCCCAGCGGGCGGCGAGGGCGTCCAGCCCGGCGGGGTCCCGCGGGGCCTTCGGCAGAGCCGTTTCGACCTCCGGCAGCGGTACGTCACCGGCGACCCGGACCACCTTCGGCGCCACGGCGACGTACGGCCGGGCCTCGTCCAGCCGCTTGCGCTGCGACGGCGTGAGCCTCGCCTTCGGGTCGTCGACCGCGGCCATGATCCCGGCCAGGTCGCCGAACTCGGCGAGGAGCTTCGCGGCCGTCTTCTCGCCGATGCCCGGCACCCCCGGCAGTCCGTCGCTCGGGTCGCCGCGCAGCAGCGCCAGGTCCGCGTACCCGCCTCCGTCCACGCCATACTTCTCGCGCAGCCACGCCTCGTCCGTCATCTGCAGCGTGCCGACGCCCTTGAGCGGGTACAGCACCCGCACCCCGCGCGCGTCGTCCACCAGCTGGTAGAGGTCGCGGTCGCCGGTGACGATGTCCACCGGACCCGCGGCGCGCGCGGTGAAGGTGCCGATCACGTCGTCGGCCTCGTATCCGGCGACCCCGACCCGGGCGATGCCGAGCGCGTCCAGCACCTCCTCGATGACCGGCACCTGCGGGGAGAGGGTGTCCGGCACCTCCTCCTCGTCCGGCCCCGACGCGCGCTCCTCGGCGACCCGGTGCGCCTTGTAGGAGGGGATGAGGTCGACCCGCCACTGCGGCCGCCAGTCCGCGTCCATGCAGGCCACCAGCAGGTCCGGCCGGTGGTCCTTGACCAGCCGGTCGATGAAGTCCAGCAGCCCGCGCACGGCGTTCACCGGCGTACCGTCCGGCGCCCGCACGGAGTCCGGGACGCCGAAGTAGGCGCGGAAGTACAGCGAGGCGGTGTCGAGAAGCATCAGTCGTGCGGTCACGCCAGGCATCATGCCGTACGGCACCGACAGCGCCCGGCCGGTGTGGCGGCCCGCACCTACGAAAAGGATCCGGCCAACCACATAGCGCTACGGCACTGCCCAGGACGTTCCGTCCTGCGGCCGGAACGTCCGACCATGTGTTCGACGCGTTCTCCGCCCCGTCCACGTGCGCCGAGGCCACCCCGGCCGCGCCGTGATCCGCTGAGACACCGAGGAGCGGGCCGCAACTCCGCGCCGCCCCCCGGGACTTCCCCGTCCGCAGGTCCCGCCCGGAGCACGGCCCCGACCAGGCACTCCTCGTCCGGGGCACCGCCGGGAACATCGGCGACCGTCCGGGCACTGAAGTCCACAGGCGCCCCCGCGTTCTGACGGAGCGCGTACCCCGCGGGCGGCCGCGCCGCCGCGGATCCGCCGGCCGCACTGCTGACCGACTCCGACGGCCGCCCGGCCCTCCCGGGCGGCGTGTTCGTCGCGGGGGAGGAGCCCGCGCCCGGTGGGTCCGGCGAGCCCGTGCACTGGCGCGAACCGTGAGGGTCGCGCTCACCGGACGTGACGGGGATGTGACGGCCGCCTGAAACGGTTTGCCGAACATGCGTAGGGTGCAGAGAACCCATCAGGAGGGGCCCGGCCCGAACCGGGCACCCGAAGGACGGAACGACGAGCGAAGGAGGGGGCCGGAGCCATGGGCGACCACAAAGACCAGCAGCCCGTGCGGGTGGGCGCGGCAGTCCGGCGGCGCCGCCGCGCGCTGGAACTCACCCTCGCCGTCGTCGCCGAACGCACCGGCCTGTCGGTGCCCTTCCTGAGCCAGGTCGAGAACGACAGGGCCCGCCCCAGCCGCACCTCCCTGGAGAAGCTCGCCGACGCCCTGCGCACCACGGCCGTCGAACTCCTCGCCGCCGCCGACCCGGCGTGCAGCGTCGACGTCGTGCGCGCCGACGACGCCACCGAGCCGGACTTCGCGCCCCGGGTGCGTTCCCTGGTCCGCGGTCACCACCAGCTGCACGCCTCGGAGTTCACCGGCGACCACGACGCCGGCCGCGAATTCCGGCACCGCAACGACGAGTTGATGTACGTCGTCGACGGCGCCGTGGAGGTCGAGGCCGAGGGTCGCGCCTACCGCCTCGGCCGCGGCGACACCCTCTACCTCACCGGCGGGGTCCGCCACCGCTGGCGCGCGACGGTCCCGGACACCCGGGTCGTCGTGGTCGCCGTGGCGGAGCACATCGAGGCAGTCCACGATCGCCAGCGGTGAAGCGTCGCGAACGGAGCGCGGGGCCGAATTCGATATGCGGCCCGCGCCGCGTGGGCGCGACCAGCCACAACGTCCCCGCACAGGACCACGGCGCGTAATCTCCCTGGTCCCCTCCCTCACCGAGGCGATCGCGGAGACGCTCCCCGACGTCCTTGTCGGCGCCACGGACTGGTGCACCCACCCTGCCGGCCTCGACCTCACCCGCGTCGGCGGCACCAAGAACCCCGCCCTCGACCGCATCCTCGCCCTCGCCCCCGAGCTGGTGATCGCCAACGAGGAGGAGAACCGCGCCCCCGACCTGGACGCCCTGCGCACCGCCGGCGTGGAGGTACTGGTCACGGAGGTGCGGGACGTGCCGCAGGCCTTCCGGGAGCTGGCCCGGGTCCTGGCCGCCTGCGGGGCGAAAGGCCGCCCCCGCTGGCTGGACGAGGCGGAGCAGGCGTGGTCGGCGCCGCTGCCCGAGCCCTCTGCCGCGGCGGTCGTACCGATCTGGCGGCGGCCGTGGATGGTCCTGGGCAGGAACACGTTCGCGGGTGACGTGCTGGCCCGGCTCGGCGTACGCAACCTCTTCGGTGACCACCCCGAGCGCTACCCCCGCATCCCGCTCGACGAACTCCTCGACGCGGCCCCCGGCCTGGTCGTCCTCCCGGACGAGCCCTACCGATTCACCGCCGCCGACGGCCCGGAGGCGTTCCCCGGACTGCCGTGCGCACTGCTCAGCGGACGGCACCTGACGTGGTACGGACCGTCACTGGCCGAGGCGCCGCGGGTGCTGGGCGAGGCGCTGCGAGCAGCTCACCGCTGAGCAGCCCGCGCACGGTGCCGGAGGCCGCCGCGAGCCAGCCGGCGACGAGCAGGCCGTACAGGCCCACCGCCAGCCAGTGGTAGCCGGCGAACCCGGTGTGCCGCCCCAGCGCGGCGGCGCCCGTGACGCACGTGCCCACGGGAAAGGTGAAGGCCCACCACGTCAGGGCGAACCGCATCCCGTGCCGCCGGGCCCGCACCACGTGCGCGGCCGCCAGCGCCAGCCACAGCAGCGCGAACCCCATGACCGGGACGCCGTACAGCACGGCGAGGATGCCGAAGCCGGCCGCGTACGGTGCCGGGACGACCCCGGGGGCGAGGTCCGCGAAGGCGCCCACCGCGGTCGTCGACTGCCCGAGCGGACCCAGCACCAGGAAGATCGTCGGCGTCAGGGCGAGCGGCAGCGGGCCGGCGGTGACCAGCCGGGCGAAGACGAGCGTCAGCATCAGCAGCGTGGCCAGCAGGCTCAGCCCGAAGAGCGCGAAGCAGCCGTAGAGCAGGGCCTCGCGGGGCTGCCCGGACGGCAGATGAGGGATCAGCTGCGGGCCCACCGCGGCCGACACCATGGGCGCGACCAGCGGCAGCAGCCACGCCGGAGCGGCCTGACCGGGCTCCACCCGGTGCCGTACGGCCAGCAGGTACGGCACGGCGACGGCGGCCACGAGCCCCACGGCGGTGCCGGCGGCGAACAGCACGGAGTCGAGCGCGACGGCGGCCGGTTCGCCGATCCAGTCCCGCCCGAGGGCGAGGGCACCGGCGCCGACGGCGAGCAGCGCCATGGACAGGCAGCCGTAGAAGGGGGCGACCGCGGGGTCGCGGAGGTGGGCGAGGGCCTGGTCGCGGTGGTGGGCCCAGTGCAGGGCACGGGCGGCCAGCAGGACCAGGAGCTGCAGCAGGGACAGCGCCCAGACGCCGGTGAACAGCTCGCGCGGGCCGTCGGCGCCGAGCGCGGCGCCGCCGAGGGCGAGGGCCGCGGTGCCCATGACGGACGCGTACCAGTTGGGGCCGAGATGCCGGACTGCGGTGACCATGGCTCCACGGTCCCGCCGCTGCACGCCCGCGGCCAGGGAGTCCGCTTCTATGGGGGCATAAGCTGGTCTTATGAGTGAGACGGAGGAGCGGGCGGGCGGCGGCACGCTGGCGCACCGGGTGCCGGACCTCGGCGCGCTGGAGCTGCTGCTGGCGGTGGCGCGGCTGGGCAGCCTCGGGGCGGCGGCGCGGGAGGTCGGCATCACCCAGCCCGCCGCCAGCAGCCGCATCCGGTCCATGGAGCGGCAGCTGGGCGTGGCCCTGGTCGACCGCTCACCGCGCGGCTCCCGGCTCACGGACGCGGGGGCTCTGGTGACGGACTGGGCGCGGCGGGTGGTGGAGGCGGCCGAGGCCTTCGACGCGGGGACCCAGGCGCTCCGGGACCGGCGGGACTCGCGGCTGCGGGTCGCGGCGAGCATGACCATCGCGGAGTACCTGCTCCCCGGGTGGCTGCTCGCGCTGCGCGCCCAGCGCCCCGACACGGCCGTGTCCCTGCTCGCGGGCAACTCGGCGGCGGTGGCGGAACGGCTGCTCGCGGACGAGGCGGACCTGGGCTTCGTGGAGGGCCTGACGGTCCCGCACGGCCTGGACTCGGCGGTGATAGCCCACGACCGGCTGATCGTCGTGGTCGCCCCCGCCCACCCCTGGGCCCGCCGCCGACGCCCGCTAGCTGCGGCGGAACTGGCGGCGACCCCGCTGATCCTGCGCGAACGCGGCTCCGGCACCCGCCAGGTCCTCGACGCCGCGTTGGGCGGCCTGGCCCGCCCGCTGATCGAACTGTCCTCGACCACGGCCGTGAAGGCGTCGGCGGTCAGCGGTGCGGGACCCGCGGTCCTCAGCGAGCTGGCGGTGCGCGAGGAACTGTCGATGCGGCGGCTGGTCGGCATCCCCCTGGAGGGCATCGCCCTGCACCGCGACCTGCGGGCCGTCTGGCCCACCGGCCACCGCCCGACCGGCCCGGCCCGCGACCTGCTGACCCTGACCCGCGGCTGACAGGGGCGGCGGGGGCGGAGACCCCGCTCAGGACTCCGACGTGGCGGCGATCAGTGCCTGCATCACGCGCAGGTCCTCGCCCATCTCCGGATGCCACTGCACCCCGAGGACCCACCCGCGCTCGGCGGGCAGTTCCACCGCCTCGACCGTGCCGTCGGCCGCGTGCGCCGACACCAGCAGCCCCTCCCCGAGGCGGTCCACCGCCTGATGGTGGAAGGTCGGTACCGAAGTCTCCTCGGGAACCGCCCCGGCGTACAGCGTGCCGGGGACCGGCTTGACCGGGTGGCGGCCGAAGACCCCGGGTACCTCCGCATGCCCGTCGATGTGCTGCACCAGGGTGCCGCCGAGCGCGACGTTCAGCAGCTGCATGCCCCGGCAGATCCCGAGCAGCGGTACCCCCGCGGCCAGCGCCGCGTCGATGAGGGCCAGCTCCCACGCGTCCCGGGCCCTGGCCGGGCGCCCGGTGCGCGGATCGGGCTCGGCGCCGTAACGGACCGGCTCCACGTCCGGGCCGCCCGCGATCACCAGGCCGTCCAGCCGGGCCACCGCCGCCGCCGCGTGTTCCGGGGCGTCCGGCGGCAGCATCGCCGCGAGGCCGCCCGCCCGCTGCACCAGGCGCGGGTAGCCGGCCGGCAGCAGGGCCGCCTCCAGCTCCCAGACGCCCCAGCGCGTGCCGGCCTCCAGGTACGTGCTCACGCCGATCAGTGGCCGTCCGGTCATGGACCCCTCCCGAGTCACAAAGGTGTGCGTGAGTACCTTTATGACACGCGCGGGGGCCGCTACGCCAGAAAGCCCCGCAGCAGCGCAGCCGTCCCCGCGCAGTGCTCCCGCATCATCTCCCGCGCGCCGTCCGCGTCCCCGTCCAGCACCGCCTCCACCAGCGCGATGTGCTGGCGCTGCGAATGCTCCAGGTTGCGGACCAGCAGCGGGATGCAGTCCAGGAGGTCGTTGACCGTGGCCCGTACCGCCGCGTACTGGGCGGTCAGGGAGGGGGAGCCACACAGCTCGGCGAGCGTCAGGTGGAGCAGCGTGTCGAGGCGGCGGTAGTCCGCCAGTGGCGCCTCGTGGGTGCGGGCCAGCGCCTCGCGGAGGCGGAGCGCCTGCTCGCCGCTCAGCCCGTGCGCCGCGCACAGACCCGCCGCGCCCACCTCCAGGACCTCCCGGAAGCGCAGCACGTCCTCGATGTCGACCTCGGCGATCCGGCGCCGCAGCTCGTCCTCGCCGCCGGCGTCCGTGCGCGGCAGCACGAACGTCCCGCCGTACCGCCCGCGCCGGGACTCCACAAGACCCTGGTCCTGGAGCACCTTCAGGACCTCGCGGAGCGTCACCCGGCTGATCCCGAGCCGCTCCGCCAGCACCCGCTCGGCGGGCAGCCGCCCGCCGCCCGGGACCAGGCCCAGCCGGACCACCTGCAGGATCTGCTCCAGCGCCTCCTCGAAGCCGTTGCCCGCCCGTACCGGTCGCAGCACCGGAGTCAACGGGTCGTCGAGGGCGCCGTCCGCGTCCAGCGACATGTGGCCGTACCCCCTTCCCAAGCAATGGTTCTCTTCAATACCTTAGAGCTCCCCGCCCGGCCGCAGCAGCACATCGCCAGCCGAAGGAGCTCCCGTGGCAGACCGCACACCCCCGTTGAGCGTCGAGGAGCTGCACACCCTCGTCGCGAGCGGTGAGATCGACACTGTCGTCCTGGCCTTCCCCGACATGCAAGGGCGGCTGCAGGGCAAGCGGTTCGCCGCCCGCTTCTTCCTCGACGAGGTCCTGCGCCACGGCACCGAGGGCTGCAACTACCTCCTCGCCGTCGACACGGAGATGAACACCGTCGACGGCTACGCCATGTCCTCCTGGGACCGCGGCTACGGCGACTTCGCCATGCACCCCGACCTCTCCACCCTCCGCCGCGTGCCGTGGAACGCGGGCACGGCGATGCTCATCGCCGACCTCGCCTGGAACGACGGCTCCCCGGTCGTCGCCGCGCCCCGGCAGATCCTCCGCCGCCAGCTGGAGCGCCTCGCCGAACTCGGCTACACCGCACAGGTCGGTACGGAGCTGGAGTTCATCGTGTTCAAGGACACCTACGAGGCGGCCTGGGACGCCAACTACCGGGGGCTGACCCCGGTCAACCAGTACAACATCGACTACTCGGTGCTGGGGACCGGCCGGATCGAGCCCCTGCTGCGCCGGATCCGCAACGAGATGGCGGGCGCCGGGCTGACCGTCGAGTCCGCCAAGGGCGAGTGCAACCCCGGCCAGCACGAGATCGCCTTCCGCTACGACGAGGCCCTGGTCACCTGCGACCAGCACGCGATCTACAAGACCGGCGCCAAGGAGATCGCCGCCCAGGAGGGCGTCTCGCTCACCTTCATGGCCAAGTACAACGAGCGGGAGGGCAACTCCTGCCACATCCACCTGTCGCTGACGGACGCGGACGGCCGCAACGTGTTCGCCGCCCCCGACGGGCACGGCATGTCCGACGTGATGCGGCACTTCCTCGCCGGGCAGCTCGCCGCCCTCCGCGACTTCTCGCTCCTCTACGCCCCCAACATCAACAGCTACAAGCGGTTCCAGCCGGGCTCGTTCGCCCCGACCGCCGTCGCCTGGGGCCAGGACAACCGCACCTGTGCGCTGCGCGTCGTCGGCCACGGCCGCTCGCTGCGCTTCGAGAACCGGCTGCCCGGCGGCGACGTCAACCCGCACCTCGCCGTCGCGGGCCTGGTGGCCGCCGGGCTGTACGGCATCGAGCAGCAGCTGGAACTGCCCGAGGCCTGCCCCGGCAACGCCTACACCGCCGACTTCGCGCACGTCCCCACGACCCTCCGCGAGGCCGCCGAGCTCTGGGAGAACAGCCCCGTCGCCAAGGCCGCCTTCGGGGACGAGGTCGTCGCGCACTACCGCAACATGGCCCGCGTCGAGCTGGAGGCCTTCGACGCCGCGGTGACCGACTGGGAGCTGCGCCGCTCCTTCGAACGCATGTGAGGCACCCCTTGTCGCAACAGCAACAGCAACAGCAACAGCAACAGCAGGAGTACGGACTCGACGTCCTCGACCCGGCCACCGAGGAGGTGATCGCGACCGTCCCCGGGGCCGTGGCGGCGGACGTCGACGCCGCCGTCCGCCGGGCCGCGCCGGCGCAGGAGCGGTGGGCCGCGCTCGCGCCCGGTGAACGGGCGCGGCTGCTGCGCCGGTTCGCCGTCGCCGTCGACGAACACCGCGAGGAACTCGCCCAGCTGGAGGTCCGGGAGGCCGGGCACACCGTCGGCAACGCCCGTTGGGAGGCGGGCAACGTCCGGGACCTGCTCGACTACGCGGCCGGGGGAGTCGAGCGGCTGGCCGGCCGCCAGATCCCGGTCCCCGGCGGCCTCGACGTCACCCTGCTCGAACCCCTCGGGGTGGTCGGCGTCATCGCCCCCTGGAACTTCCCCATGCCCATCGCGGCCTGGGGCACCGCGCCCGCCCTCGCGGCCGGCAACGCGGTCGTCCTCAAGCCCGCCGAGACGACCCCGCTCACCGCCCTGCGCCTCGCCGAACTCGCCCTGACGGCAGGCCTGCCCGAGCACCTGTTCCAGGTACTGCCGGGCCGCGGCGACATCGCGGGCGAGGCCCTGGTCCGCCACCCCGGCGTCGCCAAGATCGTGTTCACCGGTTCCACCCGCGTCGGCAAGCGCATCATGGCGCTCTGCGCGGACCAGGTGAAGCGCGTCACCCTCGAACTGGGCGGCAAGAGCCCCAACCTCGTCTTCGCCGACGCCGACATCGAGGCCGCCGCGGCGGCGGCCCCCATGTCCTTCCTGGACAACTCCGGCCAGGACTGCTGCGCCCGCACCCGCATCCTCGTCCAACGAAGCGTCCACGACCGCTTCCTGGAACTCCTGGCCCCCGCCGTCGAGTCCGTCACCGTGGGCGACCCGGCGGACGAGCGGACGGACATGGGCCCGCTGATCTCCAGGGCCCAGCTGGAGCGGGTCCGTTCGTACGTCGACGCCGACGCGCCCGGCATCCGCGGCAAGGCCCCCGAGGGCCCCGGCTTCTGGTTCCCGCCGACCGTCCTCACCGGCGTCGACCCGCACGCACGGGTGGCCGCCGAGGAGGTCTTCGGACCCGTCGCCGTGGTCCTTCCCTTCGACGACGAGGCCGACGCCGTCCGCCTCGCGAACGCCACCGAGTACGGCCTCTCCGGCTCCGTCTGGACCCGTGACGTCGGCCGCGCCCTGCGCGTCTCCCAGGCCGTCAAGGCAGGCAACCTGTCCGTCAACTCCCACTCCAGCGTCCGCTACTGGACCCCCTTCGGCGGCTTCAAGCAGTCGGGGATCGGCCGCGAGCTCGGCCCGGACGCCCTCACCGCCTTCACCGAAACCAAGAACGTCTTCATCAGCACGGAGGGCCCCGCACAGTGACCGCTGAGACCCCTGACATCGTCTGCCGCCGGCTCGTCGGCCGTACCGCCGTCATCACCGGAGCCGGCAGCGGCATCGGCCTCGCCACCGCGCGGCGGCTGGCCTCCGAGGGCGCCAACGTCGTCTGCGGCGACGTCGACGAGACCCGCGGCAAGGCCGCCGCCGAGGAGGTCGGCGGGCTCTTCGTGAAGGTCGACGTCACCGACGCCGAACAGGTCGACGCTTTGTTCAAGACCGCCTTCGACACCTACGGCAGCGTCGACATCGCCTTCAACAACGCCGGTATCTCGCCGCCCGACGACGACTCCATCCTGGAGACGGGACTGGAGGCCTGGAAGCGCGTCCAGGAGGTCAACCTCACCTCCGTCTACCTGTGCTGCAAGGCCGCCATCCCCTACATGCGGCAGCAGGGCAGGGGCTCCATCATCAACACGGCGTCGTTCGTGGCGAGGATGGGCGCGGCGACCTCGCAGATCTCCTACACCGCCTCCAAGGGCGGAGTCCTGGCCATGTCCCGTGAACTGGGCGTGCAGTTCGCCCGGGAGGGCATCCGCGTCAACGCCCTCTGCCCGGGACCGGTCAACACCCCGCTCCTCCAGGAGCTGTTCGCGAAGGACCCCGAGCGGGCCGCCCGCCGCCTGGTGCACATCCCGCTCGGCCGGTTCGCCGAGGCCGAGGAGATCGCCGCCGCCGTCGCCTTCCTGGCCAGCGACGACTCGTCCTTCGTCAACGCCAGTGATTTCCTGGTGGACGGCGGGATCTCCGGTGCGTACGTCACACCCCTCTAGGAGTCCGTGTACGGACCCCCACCCCCGCCCTACAGTGCGGGAGTGAGCATGACGCCGCCGCCCGGCTGGTACGCCGACCCCGAGGCCCCGCATCTGGAGTGCTGGTGGGACGGACGGGGCTGGACCGAGCACCGGCGCGGCCCGTCCGGCCTGCCCGCGCCGGCCACCCCGGCGGCGCGGGCGTCCCGACGGGCCAGGGCGGTCGCGCTGACGTCCGCCGCGACCGTGCTGGCGACGGCGATAGTCTGCGGCGCGACCGTGCTGCGCACCGACGCGGCAAGCGGCGCGGCCGAGACCACGGTCCGCGCCGCCCCCAGTGCGGCGGCGCCCCCGGCCCTCGTCGTCGACCAGCTCAACGGCATCACCCTGCCGGTCCCGGCCGGCTGGACCGGCTCCTCCTACCTCGCCCAGGACGACGTCGTGATGACCACCGACGGCACCTACGCCTGCCCGGCCCACACCGGCCGGTGCCGCCACGGCCAGGTCATCAGCCGCACGGCGGGCAGCGGAGACGGCGCCTCCCCGCGCGCGGTCGCCGAACGGGACGTACCCGACGCGGCCGAGGCGGCCTACGGCCGCGATCCCGGCGGCGGGCGGCCCTACGGCGGCATACGGTCCCACCAGGTGGTCGAAGCCGGCCGGGTCGCGGTCGCGGGCCGCGACGGCTACCTGGTGCGCTGGCGGGTCCGGACGGCCGACGGACCCGGCGGCTACGTCCAGTCCCTGGCCTTCCCCTCCGACACCGGCGTGCCGGCCCCGGTCGTCGTCCGGTTCGTCTTCGACGCGGGCCCGGACGGGCCGCCGCTGGCCGACATGGACAAGATCACCAGCGGGATCCGCCCGGTCGGCCGGCGGCCGGGCGGTCAGCGGTCGGCCGGTTAGCGGTCAGCGGTCAGCCGGTTAGCGGTCAGCCGGTCACAGGAAGGTGTGACCCTCGCCCCGGTAGGTGGGCACCGTCGCCGTCACCCGGTCGCCCTCGACCAGCTGCAGCTCCGCGAACCGTTCGCACAGCTCGCCCGCCTTGGCGTGCCGGAACCACACCTTGTCGCCGATCAGCAGGTCGTCCGCCGCCGAGCCGAGCAGCGGGGTCTGCACCTCGCCGGGGCCCTCCTGGGCGTCGTACGACAGCCCTTCGGGCAGGTACGGCACCGGGAGCCGGTCCGGGCCCGCGACGCCCGACGCCGGGTAGCCGCCGCCGAGGACGGTCACGACCCCCACACCGGGGCGCCGTACCACCGGCATGGCGAAGAGCGCGGCCGGACGGCCGGTGAACGACGTGTAGTTGTCGAAGAGACGCGGCACGTACAGACCCGACCCGGCCGCTATCTCGGTGACCGCGTCCTCCGCCGCCGTGGTCTGCACACTGCCCGTGCCGCCGCCGTTGACGAACTCCAGGTCCGGGGCCACCGCCCGGACCGCCCGCACCACCGCGCCGCGCCGCTCGGCCAGCTCACGGCGGGCGGTGGCCTGCATCAGCCGCACCGCGCGCGAGCGCAGCGGCCGGCCGGCGACGTCGTCCCCGACCCCGGCGATGTGCCCCTCGTACCCCATGATCCCGACCAGCCTGAAGCCCGGCCGTCGGGCCACGGTCCGGGCCAGGTCGGCGAGTTGGGCGGGGGAGTGCAGCGGCGAGCGCCGGGCCCCGACCCGCACCCGGCCCCCGAACAACTTCAGCGAGGTGTCCAACTCCAGGCAGACCCGGACCACTTCGCCCCCGCCGTCCCGGGCGGCGTCGATCAGGTCGAGGTGCGCCGGGTCGTCGATCATCACCGTCACGGCGGCGGCCAGCTTCGGATCGGCGGCCAGCTCGGCGAACGCGCTCCGGTCGGCGGACGGGTACGCCAGCAGGACGTCGTCGAACCCCGACCTCGCGAGCCACAGCGACTCCGCGAGCGTGAACGACATGATCCCCGCGAAGCCCTCCTTCGCCAGCACCCGCTCCAGCAGATGGCGGCAGCGCACGGACTTGCTGGCGACCCGGATCGGCTTGCCGCCGGCCCGGCGCAGGAGGTCGTCCGCGTTGGCGTCGAAGGCCTCCAGGTCCACGATCGCGAGGGGGGCGTCCAGGTGGGCGGTGGCCCGGTCGTAACGGGCCCGGTCGGCGGCGCGCGCAGTCATGAACGAAGCCTGCCAGACAGGATTACCGCAGGGTAGGGGGACGATCCGGGCAGATGCCGCGGGCCCCCGGACTGGTTGCCGTTCGCGCTCGCACAACCCGTAGAGTGACGCGCACGTACGGCGGTACGAGCCGGCCGCCTGACCCGCGCCGGGATGCGGATCCGTGCGTGCGGGTATGCGTGCCCGGGGCGGACGCCTTCGCGCCGGGGAGCACGACGGCCCGCACGAGAAGTTGGCCCGGGCACGAGGAAACGGGGGGCGCATGAGCGGCGAAGCGCGGCACGCCCCGACCCCAGGACGGCCCTCGCCCGACCGCACCCCGACGGAGCCCACCGGGGAGCCCGCGCCGACACCCGACCCGGCGCGGCCGGGAAACGGGGGGACGAGCCGTGGCTCCACCCCGACCACGGCCGACACCGACACGTCCCACCCGGTGGAGCGCCCCGGGTTCTTCGACCGGCCGGCCCGGATGAACCGGTCGCCGCGGCCGGACGTATCCACCGGCGGGGCCGGGACCACCGGGCAGGACCAGCTGCCGGGCCGGCCCGGCGGGCAGCAGAGTCATGATGACCGGACGAGTCGGGGCGGTGCGGTGGGGCAGGCCGAACAGGGTGCGGGGGACCGGGCGGTGGCCCGTTCGACGTCCGCCGAGCGCATCGTTCGGCCCCGCCACCCCGGTCTCCGGCCCCCACAGGACCAGCCGCCCCGCAACGCCTCCGCGACGCCCCCGCCCCCGCCACCGGCCTCGGCCCGCTTCCCGGACACACCGCCGGCGCCCTCCGCGTTCTTCGGTGGCGGCACCGGTGCCGAGACCGGCCGAGGGGGACCGCCGGTGTCCTCGGACCGGGACCCCGGCCGCGCCGTACCGCCCGCGTCCACCGGGCGGGAAACCGGGCGGACCGCGCCGTTCCGGCTCTCGTACGGCTCCGCTCCGGCGCCCCGGCGTACGGATTCCGGGTCGGCGCCGACCGCGCCGCCGCGCCCCCTTCGCGCGGCGGGGGAGCCGAAGCCGGCACCGGAGCCGGACGAGCGCCGAGCCGCCGCGGGGCCGTCGGCCGCGAGCCCGGGCACGCCGCCCGCGAGCCCGGGCAACCCGCCCGCGCCGTCGGGCGACACCACCGCAGGTATGTCGGGCACGCCCCGTACGTCGGGCACGTCGGGTACGTCCGGACCCGGGCGGCTCGACCCGCCGCGCGGCGACTACCCGGCCACCGCCGTCGGCATGCCGGCCTCGGGCAGCGCGTGGAGCCCGCACATGCGGACGTTCCCCGTCCCGACCGCCCCGCCCCGCCCCACGAGACCCCCGAAGGCCGCCCCACCGGCACCACGGCCGGCCCAGCCGTCGTCCGCCGGCACTCCACCGCGCCCCGCGGCCGCCCCGACGGTGGGCACCCCACCGCGCCCGGCCGGCCCGCCGCCGGGCCGTGCGCCCGCGCGCCCCGCGAATCCGCCGGCGACGGGCGCCGCACCCGCTCCGGCGGCGACCGGCGTTCCCACGCGTCCCGCGGGGCCTGCCGCACCCGGCGAGCCCTCGCGCCCGACGACCGTTCCGGGATCGGGTACGCCTCCGCGCCCGGCCGGGCCCGCGGCTGCCGGCGGGCCCTCGCGTCCGGGGGGCGCTCCGGCGTCCGGAACCCCGCCGCGTCCGACGACGGCTCCGGCAGCCGGTGTCCCGGGTGGCGAGGTGCCGCCCCGGACGGGTGGCCCGGCCGCCTCCCGTCCGCCGCGTCCGGTGGGACTTACGGACGACGGGGCCCAGCCGCGTGCCGCCGTCGCGTCGGCGACCGGTGCGACGGTCCCGGCCGCCGACGCGCCCGCCCGCCCGGCGGCCGGGGTACCGCCACGGCCCCCGGCCGCTCCGGCCCCGGCTCGTCCGGCCGCCGCCCCCGTACCGTCTCCCGCTCCCGCCCCGCCCTCCTACCGCGACACCGCCGCGCCGACCCACCCCTTCGCCCCCGCCCCGGACCCCACGATGTCCTGGACCGCCTCGGCGGGAACTTCCGGCCGCGAGCGGCCCGTTGTCACCTTCGGTGAGCCCGAGGGGTACGACGAGCGTGGGCGGGGGCTGTCGTTGGCCGGTCGCGTGGCGCCCCGTACCGTCGCGGCCGCCGCCTGCGTGGTCCTCGGCCTCGGCCTCATCGGCGGCGCGGTGACCGGCGGCTGGATCGTCGACGACGGCGGTGACGCGAGCGCCGCGACCAGCTACAGCTCGGCCTCCGGTCTCTGGCACAACGTGCCCGTCGACGAGCTGTTCCCGCGCACCGTGGAGGGCACCGGCGCCGGCCCCGGCGGAGCCGACCGCACCTGGACCCGGATCGCCGTCGCCCCGGCCGGCGGCTGCTCCGGCGCCTTCGACCCGCTGCTGCGCAAGGCCCTCGCACCCGTCGGCTGCTCGCGCCTGGTCCGCGCCACCTACACCGACGCCACCCAGAGCTATGTGACGACCGTCGGCCTGCTGTTCACCAAGGCCGACCCGGCGGGCATGACCGCCCTCGCCAAGCGGTTCACGAGCGAGCGCCTGGACCGCCGTAGCGACCTGCTGCCCCTCCCGTACGCCGCGAAGAACACCGCGGCCGAGCGGTTCGGCCCGCACCAGCGCGCCTCCTGGACGATCTCCGTGCTCACCGACGCCCCGGTCGTCGCCTATGCCGTCTCCGGCTGGGCCGACGGCCGTACCGTCGACACCCCGCAGCCCGCCGCCGACGCCGAGGCGTCCGGTGCCACCACGGCCGCGGCCCAGGCCGGCCTCGGCAACGAGGCGGAGGGCCTGGCCGACCGCATCGAACGGCGACTGCGCCAGAACATCGTCGGTACGGCAACGGAGAAGCCCTCATGAAGCGCCGCGCGACCGGGGCCGCGGTGAGCCTGCTGCTGGCCGGCTCGCTCGCCCTGCTGCCGTCCACGACCGCGTACGCGGACAGCATCCGCGCCCAGCAGTGGGGCCTGTCCGCCCTGCACCTCGACGAGGCCTGGCGCACCACCAAGGGCAAGGGCGTCACCGTCGCCGTCCTGGACACCGGCGTCGAGGCCGACCACCCGGACCTCGCCGGCAACGTCCTGGCCGCCAAGGACATGATCGGCTTCGGTGCCGGGCCTGGCGACCGCGACTGGGCCCGGCACGGCACCGCCATGGCCGGCATCATCGCCGGTCACGGCCACGGCGTCGGCAACGGCGACGGCGTGATGGGGGTCGCGCCCGAGGCGCGGATCCTCCCCGTCCGGGTCATCCTCGAAGACGGCGACAGCGCCCGCGCCAGGGCCCGCTCCACCCGGGGCGACGCCCTCGCCGAGGGCATCCGCTGGGCCGCCGACCACGGTGCCGACGTCATCAACCTCTCCCTCGGCGACGACTCCGACTCGGCGCACCCGGAGCCCAGTGAGGACGAGGCCATCCAGTACGCCCTGAAGAAGGACGTCGTGGTCGTGGCCTCGGCCGGCAACGGCGGCGACAAGGGCGACCACATCTCCTACCCGGCCGCCTACCCGGGCGTCATCGCCGCCACCGCGGTGGACAAGTTCGGCACCCGCGCCGGGTTCTCCACCCGCCGCTGGTACGCCACGGTCAGCGCGCCCGGCGTCGACATCGTCATCGCCGACCCGGACCACAAGTACTACGAGGGCTGGGGGACCAGTGCCGCGTCCGCCTTCGTCTCCGGTGCCGTCGCCCTGATCAAGGCCGCGCATCCCGGGCTCACCCCGGCCCAGATCAAGAAACTCCTGGAGGACACCGCCCGCGACGCCCCGGCCGGCGGTCGCGACGACTCCCGCGGCTTCGGCATGATCGACCCGGCGGCCGCCATCAAGGCCGCGGCCGGGCTGAAGACCCGGAACCTGACATCGGCTTCCTACAGTAAGAAGTACTTCGGCTCCGGCCCGGACCCGGAGCCGAGGACGACCAGCGCGACGGACTGGGCGGCACCACTGGCCGGCGGCTCGGGCGGGGTGCTGCTGGTGGCGGCGGTGGCGCTGTGGCGAGGCCGCAGAAGAACCCCCTGAGGGCAACGCGCCCGCCCCCAGCGGACCCGCACCCGCCCGCGAACCCTCCCCCTACTGCGAAGCCGAAGCGGACGCAGACTCCGAGGCCTGCGAGGCCTGCGAGGACTCCGTGAACGACCCCACCGCCGCCTTCGCCGCCGCCTCCACCAACGAGATCCCCTTCGCCTGGCTCACGGTCCCCTTCGACAGCACGGCCACCAGACAGTCCCTCCCGCCCGCCGTCACCCGCCCGATGCTGTTGACGTCCCACAGCCCGGTCGTGCTCCGCGCCAGCCACCCGTTCTTCAGCGCGTACTGCGCACCGTCGGCGGCGGCCGAGACCCCCCACCGCTGGTCCGACTCGACGGTCTTCATCAGCCCCTGGATGTATGCCCGCGAGGCCTCGCTCAGCTTCGAGTCGTCCCCGAACACCTGCTGGAGCAGGGTGAGCTGGTCGGCGGCGGTGGTCTGCGTCAGCCCCCACAGCGCCCCGTCGCCGCCCTCGGTCGACGTCAGCCCGAACCGCTTGTTCGCGGCGTCCAGCCCCGCCGCCTCGCCGATGACCTCCCACAGCCGGGACGCCGACGCGTTGTCGCTGTTCTCGATCATCTTCGTGGCGTACGCCTTCTCCGCCACCGTCAGATGCCGGCCGGCGTCCTGCGCCTGCAACAGCAGCGCCGCCAGGATGTCGACCTTGACGATGCTCGCGGTGTCGAAGGCCGAGTCCCCGTAGGCCGCGCTGTCGCCGGAGTCCAGGTCGAGGACGGCCGCCGAGACCTTCGCCCCGGACGGCACGGTCACCCTCCCCAGCGCCGAACCCAGCAGCGCGTCCCGGTCCACGGCCGGCTCCGTCACGGGTTCCACCGATGCCTCCCCACTCGCCGAGGCCGAGACCGAGGAGGACGGCGCCGGCGCCGCCGCCGAGGATACGTCGTTGTCGCGGGCGTGCGCCTTCACGTACACGGTCCCCGCCGCGGTGGCCCCGACGACGGCGACCGTGGCGAGACAGACGTAGAGAAGGACCCGGTGCCGGGGCCGGCCGCGGCGCCGGGCCCGACGGGATCCTGGGGTGGCTCTGGGGGACTCCATGCCCGCGATGCTCGGGCCGGGGACTGTGCGAGCCGTTTGCCGGACGTTAGAACCAGGTCAGGGAAATCTGAGATTCCCGTGAAAGCCGTGTCGGGCCGGTTTCGGGGGCCGCACAACCGCAGCAGCATCCCCCCGATAGGGTCGGGGACCGTGGCGAACAAGAACATTCCCGACTCCGGCTACTCCGACGACGACGGCTCCGCCGACCCCCGGCTGGCCGCCGCGCTGGCCGCCTGGGCCGAGGACCGCGGCGCGGTGGCTCCGGTCCTGGAGGCGCTGCAGGGCGCCCGGCTCCTGGTGCCGGTGGTCGCCGTGCTCGGCGAGGTCGAGGAGGACGGTGGGGAGGGGCGCGAAGCTCCTTGGAAGGGTGGTGGCGGGCGACGGGAGGGCGGGCTGCGCCGCGAGAAGACCAGTGACATGGCCGTCCCCACCCTGAAGGCGGGCCGCCGCACCGCACTGCCGGCCTTCACCTCCACCGAGTCGCTGGCCCGCTGGGACCCGGCGGCCCGGCCCGTCGCCGTGCCCCTGCACCAGGCGCTGCAGGCCGCCGCGCACGAGAAGGCCGACACGGTGGTGCTGGACCTGGCGGGGCCGGTGCCGTTCGAGCTGACCGGTGCCGCGCTGCTCGCCCTCGCCGAGGGGCGTACGACCGCCGACCCGCTCGCCGACCCGGCCGTGGTCGGGGCTGTCCGGGCCGCGGTGGCCGCCGAGCCCGCCGTGCTCCGTGCCCACCTCGGGCCCGGCGCGGCCGACGGGACGCTGGCACTGGTCCTCGACCCGGCCGCGGCGCCGCCCGCGGAGGCCGCCCGGGCCGTCGCCGAGCGGCTCGCCGCCGACGAGACACTGCGGGCCCGCCTGGTGCGCGGCCTCGACCTGGCACTGCTGCCGGCCGGGACCACGCCTCCGGGCGAGCCCTTGTACGTAAGAGACTGACCGGCCGCTAGCCGTAGACCGGGCCGGTGTACTTCTCGCCGGGGCCCTGGCCGGGTTCGTCGGGGACGATCGAGGCCTCGCGGAAGGCCAGCTGGAGGGACTTCAGGCCGTCCCGCAGCGGGGCCGCGTGGAACGAGCTGATCTCGGTCGCGGACGCGTCGAGCAGCCCGGCGAGGGCGGCGACCAGCTTGCGGGCCTCGTCCAGGTCCTTGTACTTGTCCCCCTCCTCGGTCAGACCGAGCTTCACGGCCGCGGCGCTCATCAGGTTGACGGCGACCGTCACGATCACCTCGACCGCGGGGACCTCGGCGATGTCGCGGGTCATCTCGTCGAAGTCGGGCTGTCCGGCGTCACCGGGGCCGGGAAGGGGCGTCTCACTCATGCTCCACACGATAGGCGCAGGGGTGCGGAGCCTCTCACCTAGCCCCGGGTCGTCTCAATTAGCCCCGTCCGGGCTTTGCTGCTAGCCTGGTGTGACGACCGGCCGGACAGATATGCCTCACCGCTAGCTGAACCGGCCCACAAGTGGAGGCTTCGAACTCCCACCTGACCGCCCCCTGGGCGGCGGGTCACCGGTCAGACGGTCGCTTCGCCGTTTCACGGCGACGGCGTTCCGTCCGATTCTGCGCCCCGCGGCCCTCGCGGCGGTGTTCCGGTAGTTCGAGGAGCCCCGCCTGTGATCGTCCGGGGCATTTTTTGTGCTTCGGCGCGGTTAGGTCTTACGAAAACAGACGTTACGCGGCTGCCCGCCAGGCCGTCGCGTGGTGCTACCGAGGAGGATCCATCAGCGCCGAGCCCCGCATCAACGACCGGATTCGCGTTCCCGAGGTGCGACTTGTCGGTCCCAGTGGCGAGCAGGTGGGCATCGTCCCGCTCGCTAAGGCCCTGGAGCTTGCGCAGGAGTACGACCTGGACCTGGTCGAGGTCGCGGCGAACGCCCGTCCGCCCGTGTGCAAGCTCATGGACTACGGGAAGTTCAAGTACGAGTCGGCCATGAAGGCCCGTGAGGCGCGCAAGAACCAGGCGCACACGGTCATCAAGGAGATGAAGCTCCGGCCGAAGATCGACCCGCACGACTATGACACCAAGAAGGGTCACGTCGTCCGGTTCCTCAAGCAGGGCGACAAGGTCAAGATCACGATCATGTTCCGTGGTCGCGAGCAGTCCCGGCCCGAGCTGGGCTACCGACTGCTGCAGCGTCTCGCGGAGGACGTCCAGGACCTCGGTTTCGTGGAGTCGAACCCGAAGCAGGACGGCCGGAACATGATCATGGTTCTCGGTCCGCACAAGAAGAAGACCGAGGCCATGGCCGAGGCTCGTCAGGCGCAGGAGGCCCGCAAGGCCGATGCGAAGGCCAATCCCGGCCGCTCGCAGAACCCTGCCGAGCACGAGGCCGAGGCTGAGTCCGCCGAGGTCGAGGTGCCTGCTGAGGAGCACGTCGAGGCGTGATCCCGGGGGTAACGCCCCAGGTCAGCACCAGGGGCGCGAGCCCCAGGTCGTAACCGATATCAAGAGCGACGTTCCACCGTGCCCGGTTTTCGCGACCGGGCACCGGAACGCCACCGACGAGGAGATAACGGCGCTATGCCGAAGAACAAGACGCACAGCGGTGCCAGCAAGCGCTTCAAGGTCACCGGCTCCGGCAAGGTCCTGCGTGAGCGCGCCGGCAAGCGCCACCTGCTCGAGCACAAGTCGTCCCGTGTGACGCGTCGCCTCACCGGCAACGCCGAGATGGCCCCGGGTGACACCGCGAAGATCAAGAAGCTTCTCGGCAAGTGACACGCGGGCGCCTCGCCGCGCCCTGAGTCAGAGCAACCGGGACCCAGTCGTTTCCGGGCCGCGTGAGTCCAACCGTGGCCCCGCTACAAGGAGTTAACAAGTGGCACGCGTCAAGCGGGCAGTCAACGCCCACAAGAAGCGCCGGGCGATCCTCGAGGCGGCCTCCGGCTACCGCGGTCAGCGCTCGCGCCTGTACCGCAAGGCCAAGGAGCAGGTCACCCACTCGCTGGTCTACAACTACAACGACCGCAAGAAGCGCAAGGGCGACTTCCGTCAGCTGTGGATCCAGCGCATCAACGCCGCTGCCCGCGCCAACGGCATCACCTACAACCGCTTCATCCAGGGTCTGAAGGCCGCGAACGTCGAGGTCGACCGCAAGATCCTGGCGGAGCTCGCCGTCAACGACGCCAACGCGTTCGCCGCGCTGGTCGAGGTGGCCCAGAAGGCGCTGCCGTCGGACGTGAACGCCCCCAAGGCGGCGTGACGCTGCGCGGCTCCGGCCGACGCGACTGAAGGACCCGCAGGCTGAATGGCTTGCGGGTCCTGCTGTTGCCGCCCGCTCACTTCGTTCTTCTGCGCCGCGACGGCGCTCAGCCGGTACGGCGGATTTCGGCGGTGTCGAGCCCGGGGTTGGCGCAACGGTCTCACTCGCCCGCGTTGGCGGGGTGCCTCCCCCAGCCTTCGGCCGGGGGTACCCCCAGCGCCCACCCGTGCCGCCCCGGCGGCACGACTGCCCGCAGCTGTGTGAGCCACGGCCGGGAAGCTCCCCGTAAGAGGCGCTGGGGGTACGCCGGCCGAAGGCCGGGGGAGGGACTGCGCGACCAGCCCCCACCGGCCCGCGGCCGAAGAACCGGCCGCAGCGGCGGGTAAGAAAGCTACTGATCTCTCCGAAGGTGAACGACACCATGCCCACCCCCGAGCTGATCTCCCCCCGCTCCGCGCGTGTCGCCGCTGCCCGGCGGCTCGAGCGGCGGAACTTCCGGGGCAAGGAGCGGCTGTTCCTCGCCGAGGGGCCGCAGGCCGTGCGGGAGGCGGCCGGGCATCGGGTCGGTGCCACGGCGACGCTCGTCGAGCTGTTCGCGACCGTCGAGGCCGCGGAGCGCTACGCCGACATCATCGGAGACGCGCGGACCGCCGGCGCCCGCATCCACCTCGCCGCCGAGGAGGTCATCGCCGACATCTCGACCACCGTGACGCCCCAGGGGCTCGTCGGGGTCTGCCGGTTCCTGGACACGCCGTTCGAGGACATCCTCGCCGCCCGCCCCAGGCTCGTCGCCGTGCTCGCCAACGTCCGCGACCCGGGCAACGCCGGCACCGTGCTGCGGTGCGCCGACGCCGCGGGTGCGGAGGCCGTCGTACTGACCGACGCGTCCGTGGACCTGTACAACCCGAAGGCGGTGCGGGCCTCCGTCGGCTCGCACTTCCACCTGCCCGTCGCCGTCGGTGTCCCCGTCGAGCAGGCCGTCGCCGGGCTGAAGGGCGCCGGCGTGCGGGTCCTGGCCGCCGACGGAGCCGGCACCGACGACCTCGACGACGAGCTGGACAAGGGCACCATGGGCGGCCCCACGGCCTGGGTGTTCGGGAACGAGGCCTGGGGGCTCCCGGAGGAGACCCGCGCGCTGGCGGACGCCGTCGTGCGCGTCCCCATCCACGGGAAGGCCGAGAGCCTGAACCTCGCCACCGCCGCCGCCGTATGTCTCTACGCATCGGCCCGTGCACAGCGCGCCTCCGGAGGGTGCCGCTCCGTCACCCTGAGCTAGTAGGGTGACCAGCTCGGGGGCCTGCTGCGCCGTCTGAGAGGTGGAGTACGGGGTATGAGTGTCGGCACCAGCAACGCGCCGGGGGGCCGCGGCACCGGACGCGTACCGGCACCCCGGCACGGCGACCTCACCGGGCTCGCCATCGACCCCGACGAGCTGCCCGACGGCCTGGTGGTCGCCGACGAACACGGTCTCGTCGTCCGTTTCAACGCCGCCGCCGCCCGGATCACCGCGACCGCGGCCGCCGACGCCCTCGGACAGCGCCTGGAGAAGGCCCTCCCCCTGGAGGACCTGGAAGGCCGGCGCTGGTGGCAGCTCACCGACCCCTACGGCGGCCTCGCCATCCGGGTCGGCCAGCCCGAGCGCAACCTGCTGCTGCCCGGCGGCCGGGAAGTGCTGGTCTCGGCCAGGTACGTGCGGGCCGAGCCGACCGGGCCGGTCCGCCGGGTCGTCGTGTCGCTGCGGGACACCGAGGCCCGGCGCCGTACCGAACGCAGCCACGCCGAGCTGATCGCCACCGTCGCGCACGAGCTGCGGTCGCCGCTGACCTCCGTCAAGGGGTTCACGGCCACCCTGCTCGCGAAGTGGGAACGGTTCACCGACGACCAGAAACGGCTGATGCTGGAGACCGTCGACGCCGACGCCGACCGGGTCACCCGGCTCATCGCCGAGCTGCTGGACATCTCGCGGATCGACAGCGGACGGCTGGAGGTCCGCAGGCAGCCCGTGGACATCGGCGCGGCCGTCGGGCGGCACATCCAGGCCTACGTCGCCGCCGGGCTGCCCGCCGACCGCTTCCTGCTCCGCGTCGAGCAGCCGCTGCCCGCGCTGTGGGCCGACCCCGACAAGGTGGACCAGGTCCTCAGCAACCTCATCGAAAATGCCGTGCGCCACGGCGAGGGAACTGTCACCATCGACATCACGGCCACGGCCTCCCCGCGCGAAGGCGAAGGCCATCTGAACGCAGCCACATCGGTCACGGTGAGCGACGAGGGGCCCGGCATCCCGGAGGAGTCCATGAACCGCGTCTTCACCCGCTTCTGGCGGGGCAGCAAGCGCGGCGGCACCGGCCTCGGGCTGTACATCGTCAAGGGCATCGTCGAGGCCCACGGCGGCACCATCACCGTCGGACGCGCCCCCGGCGGCGGGGCCGAGTTCCGATTTACGTTGCCCGTGAGCGCGCCGGCGTATCTCGCCTGACGGCCCACGGGCTCTTCGTATACCTCCACCCCGTTAGACTCGGCCTTTGGCACCTTTGTGTCCTTCTCACGGCCCATCAACGGTCTCGGGGACCATCCGCCAGCGAATCGGAAGCACGGGAAGAGATGTCGGCACCCAATAAGTCGTACGACCCTGTCGAGGTCGAGGCGTTGAAACCGGACGAGATCGACCGCATGCGGGACGAGGCGCTCGCCGCCTTCGCCGCAGCGAGTTCCCTCGACGCGCTCCAGGAGGCGAAGGTCGCCCACACCGGCGGCACCTCCCCGCTGGCCCTCGCCAACCGCGAGATCGGCGCCCTGCCCCCGCACGCCAAGGCGGCCGCCGGAAAGCTGGTCGGCCAGGCCCGCGGCGCCGTGAACAAGGCCCTCGCGGGCCGCCAGGAGGAGCTGGAGGCCGAGCGTGACGCCCGGGTGCTGGTCGAGGAGGCGGTGGACGTCACACTGCCCCACGACCGGGTCCCGGCCGGCGCCCGCCACCCGCTGACCACCCTGTCCGACCGCATCGAGGACATCTTCGTGGCCATGGGCTACGAGGTCGCCGAGGGCCCGCAGGTCGAGGCCGAGTGGTTCAACTTCGACGCCCTCAACATCGGCCCGGACCACCCGGCCCGCGGTGAGGCGGACACCTTCTTCGTGCAGGGACCCGAGGGCGGCACCGAGTCCGGTGTCGTGCTGCGCACCCACACCTCCCCGGTCCAGATCCGCTCGCTGCTCGACCGCGAGCTGCCGGTGTACGTGATCTGCCCCGGCCGGGTGTACCGCACCGACGAGCTGGACGCCACGCACACCCCGGTCTTCCACCAGGTCGAGCTGCTCGCCGTGGACGAGGGCCTGACCATGGCGGACCTCAAGGGCACCCTGGACCACATGGTCCAGTCGCTCTTCGGCCCCGGCATGAAGACCCGGCTGCGGCCGAACTTCTTCCCCTTCACCGAGCCCAGCGCCGAGATGGACATGCTGTGCTACGTCTGCAAGGGCGAGTCCGTCGGCAACCCCGACCGCCCCTGCCGTACCTGCTCCTCGGAGGGCTGGATCGAGCTGGGCGGCTGCGGCATGGTCAACCCGCGGGTGCTCACCGCCTGCGGCGTCGACCCGGAGAAGTACAGCGGCTTCGCCTTCGGGTTCGGCATCGAGCGGATGCTGATGTTCCGCCACAACGTCGAGGACATGCGAGACATGGTCGAGGGTGACGTCCGGTTCACCCGGCCGTTCGGGATGGAGATCTGATGCGGGTCCCGCTTTCCTGGCTGCGGGAGTACGTCGACCTGCCGGCCACCGAGACCGGCCGCGACGTGCAGGCCAAGCTGATTTCGGGCGGTCTGGAGGTCGAGACCGTCGAGCAGCTCGGCGACGGCCTCAAGGGCCCCCTGGTGGTCGGCCGGGTGCTGACCATCGAGGAGCTGGAGGGCTTCAAGAAGCCGATCCGCTTCTGCACCGTCGACGTCGGCACCGCCAACGGCACCGGCGAGCCCCAGGAGATCGTCTGCGGCGCCCGCAACTTCGCCGTCGGCGACAAGGTCGTGGTCGTGCTCCCGGGCGCGGTGCTCCCCGGCGACTTCGCCATCGCCGCGCGCAAGACGTACGGCAGGACCTCGCACGGCATGATCTGCTCCAGCGGCGAGCTGGGCATGGGCGACGACGGCACCCACGGCATCATCGTGCTGCCGCCGGAGACCGAGGTCGGCAAGGACGCCATCGAGCTCCTGGAGCTGGTCGACGAGGTCCTGGACATCGCCGTCACCGCCAACCGCGGCGACTGCCTGTCCATCCGCGGCGTGGCCCGTGAGGCCGCCATCGCCTACGGCCTGCCGCTGCGCGACCCGGCCCTTCTCGACGTGCCCGGGCCGAACGCCTTCGGCTACCCGGTCCAGGTCCTGGACCCGCTCGGCTGCGACCGCTTCACCGCGCGCACCGTCACCGGCCTGAGCCCCGAGGCCCGCTCCCCGATCTGGCTGCAGCGCCGCCTGCAGAAGGTCGGCATGCGCCCGATCTCCCTGGCCGTCGACGTCACCAACTACGTGATGATGGAGCTCGGCCAGCCGCTGCACGCCTACGACCGCAAGCTGGTCCAGGGCACCATCGGCGTCCGCCGTGCGGCCGAGGGCGAGAAGATCGTCACCCTCGACGGCACCGAGCGGAAGCTGCACGCCGAGGACCTGGTGATCACCGACGACCGCGGCCCGATCGGCCTCGCGGGCGTCATGGGCGGCGCCAACACCGAGATCGCCGACCACGCGGACGAGGAGAACGCCACCACCGACGTGGTCATCGAGGCGGCCCACTTCGACGCCGTCGCCATCGCGCGCACCGCCCGCCGCCACAAGCTGTCCTCGGAGGCCTCCCGCCGCTTCGAGCGCGGGGTCGACCCGCAGGCAGCGGCCGCCGCCGCACAGCGCACGGTCGACCTGCTGGTGCTGCTCGCGGGCGGCGCCGCCGAGGCCGGCGTCACCGAGGTCATCGCGCCGTCCGGGCCGCACACCATCGCCCTCGCGGCGAACCACCCGGACCGGGTCGCGGGCGTCGAGTACGGCCGGGAGACCGTCGTGCGCCGCCTCCAGGAGGTGGGCTGCGACGTCTACGGGCAGGACGAGCTGCTCGTCACCGTGCCGTCCTGGCGGCCCGACCTGCTGGAGCAGAACGACCTGGCCGAAGAGGTCATCCGCCTGGAGGGCTACGAGAACCTGCCCTCCACGCTGCCCAAGCCGCCGTCCGGCCGGGGCCTGACCCACCGGCAGCGGCTGCACCGCCGGGTGGGCCGCGCGCTCGCCGGGGCCGGCTACGTCGAGGCGCCGAACTACCCGTTCGTCAGCGAGCAGGTCTTCGACCAGCTGGGCCTGGCCGCCGACGACCCGGCCCGCCGCGTCGTCCGGCTGACCAACCCGCTCAACGACGAGGAGCCCGCGCTCCGCACCTCGCTGCTGCCGGGCCTGCTCGGTGCGCTCCGGCGCAACGACGGGCGCGGTGCGCACGACCTGGCGCTGTTCGAGACCGGCCTGGTCTTCCTGCCGCGCCCGGAGCAGGGCATCGCCGGTCACCTGCCGGTCGACCGCCGCCCGACCGACGCGGAACTCGCCTCGCTCGACGCCGTGCTGCCCGAGCAGCCGCGCCACGTCGCCGTCGTCCTCGCGGGCGCCCGCGAGCAGGCCGGCTGGTGGGGCAAGGGCCGTCCGGCCGACTGGGCCGACGCGGTCGAGGCGGGGCGCGCGGTCGCGCGTGAGGCCGGGGCCGAGCTGATCGTGCGGTCCGGGCAGTACGGGCCGTGGCACCCCGGCCGGTGCGCCGAGCTGGTCGTCGTCGCCGACGGCGCGGAGCGGGTCGTGGGCCACGCCGGTGAGCTGCACCCGCGCGTCGTCAAGGCGCTGGGGCTGCCCGCGCGCACCTGCGCGATGGAGCTGGACCTGGACGCGCTGGAACAGGTGGGCGACGGTACGCCGCAGGCGCCGAGCATCTCCACCTTCCCGGTGGCCACGCAGGATGTCGCCCTCGTGGTGGACAAGCCGGTGCCGGCGGCGGAGGTCGAGGCGGCGCTGCGTGAGGGTGCCGGTGAACTCCTCGAGGCGATCCGGCTGTTCGACGTCTACGAGAACGCTGCGCAGCTCGGCGAGGAGAAGAAGTCGCTGGCGTATGCGTTGCGGTTCCGGGCCGGTGACCGGACGTTGACCGTCGAAGAGGCGTCGGCTGCTCGCGATGCGGCTGTCGCCCTTGCGGGGGAGCGTACGGGAGCGGTGCTGCGGGGCTAGGCGCCGTAGGGGGACTGCTGTCGGCCGGCTGCGGGTTGTGTGTGGCTGGTCGCGCAGTTCCTCCCCCGGCCTTCGGCCGGCGGTACCCCCAGCGCCCCTGACGGGGCGCTGTCTCCCGCGGCGTGAAACATGTACTGCCACCTGCATAAATGCGGGTGTCCTGGTGGTGGTCACTCATTCGGGTGAGATCCATCCGGGACATGGCCCAGTAGGGGCATGCCGTCGACAGAATCGGACCGGCCTTTCGGGGTCGGTCCGTCTGTTCTGTCAGGCGCCTACATGGGGGCCATCGGCATGATCCGCACGAACTCACGGCCCAGACGCCGCGCCCTCGTCCTGGGATTGCCCACGGTGTGGGGTGCCGTCGCGGTCGGCTACAAACTCGGATGCCCGCTGGCCGAACAGCACGGGCTCGGCGCGCGCATCGTCACCAGCGCCGTGTTCTTCGCGGTCGGCACCGGGCTCGTACTCCACGTCCGTCACACCCTGCTCAGGGAGTTGCGGCAGGCCCGCATGGTCGCCGGCGCCGCGCAGAGCGTCCTGCTGCGCCCGTTGCCGCCCCGGCTCGCCGGGCTGAACCTGGCGGCCGCCCAGCTCTCCGCCGACCGGGGTGCGAGCATCGGCGGCGATCTCTACGAGGCCGTCGCCACCGAGCACGGCGTACGGGTCGTGATGGGCGACGTGCGCGGGCACGGGCTGTCGGCGATCGGTACGGTCGCCGCCGTCCTCGGCAGCTTCCGCGAGGCCGCCCACGACGAACCCGGACTGGACCGGGTACTGGGCCGCCTGGACCGCGCCCTCGCCCGACACCTACGAGAACGAGCCAGAGCCGAACACCCGTCCAGCGGCCAGGACCCGGACGGCCCGGTGGCCGAGGAGTTCGTCACGCTGCTGCTCCTGGAGATCGCCGGAGACGGCGAGCTCAGCGCCCTCAACTGCGGCCATCCATGGCCGTACCTGATCAGCGGGTCCGGGGTCGAGCTGCTGTCGCGGGCAGAGCCGCTGCCGCCGCTCGGGCCGTTCCCCCTGCCCTCTGACCTGGCTGCCACGCCCTGCGGTCGGCTGCTGGCCGACGAGTCCCTGGTCCTGTACACGGACGGTGCCGAGGACGCCAGGGATGCCCGAGGCCGCTTCTTCTCCCTGCCGAAGGCCCTCGCGGAAGCGGTACGAAGCCGCCCGTTCTCCCCGCAGACCATCCTCCGCACGGTCTTCACCGCTCTGCTCAACCACACGGCGGGCCGCCCCACCGACGACATCGCCCTCCTGGTGCTCCGTAACGAACGCACGCACCAACACGCCTGCTCGGGGGCGCGGGGAACTGCGCGACCAGCCACGACGCACCCGCAGTCGACGAACTACCTCTGACGGTCCCCCTTTCCGCTCGTCGGCCGAGCCGACGGCCAGGCCACCGCACTGTACGAGGGGGGAGCCGGCGGCCCGGCCGGCCTCTTGCGAGGCAGTTCAGTCAACCGGCCCGACACGCTCCGCGACAGCGCGCGCACGCTACGGATCCAGGCACTTCGTTCACACCCCGTGTGAACGCACTCGCACTACGCTGACGGCACCAGGCCACTCGGGGGGCATCCATGCAGCCCAACTCTCTGCTCGACGCGATCCTGGACGAGGCGGGGATCTCGCACGCGGGTCTCGCCGCCCACGTCAACCAGGCGGGCCGCGCCCGTGGACTCTCGCTGCGTTACGAACACACCGCCGTCGCCCGGTGGCTGAAGGGCCAGCGGCCGCGCGGCCAGGTGCCCGACCTGATCTGCGAGGTGCTCGCGGCCCGGTTGCACCGGCCGGTCACCCTCGACGACATCGGCCTCGGGGTACCCGGCGAGCCCAGCGTCCCGCACGCCACCTCGCTCTCCGGCTTCGTCGAACGGGCCACCGCGCTGTGGCGCTCCGACGAACAGCAGCGCCCGCACATACTCGGCGCCCCCGCCGTCACCGGCACGCCCGCCGTGATGCCGGTGTGGGAGTGGGAGAACCCTCCGGAGGACGTCGACGTCTCGCGGGGCGGGCGGCACCGGGTCACCCCGGCCGACCTGGAGATGCTGCGCGCCGCCCGGGCACACTACGAGCAGATGTACCGCAAGGCCGGCGGCATGGCCACCCGCACCAGGATCGTCGGCTTCCTCAACGCCGAGGCGGCGCCACTGCTGCGCGGCAGCTACACCGATGCCACGGGCCGTCAACTGCACCGCGCCACCGGCGGACTGGTGGCGATCGCCGGCATCTGCGCCTACGACTCCGACGCCCACGGCCTCGCCCAGCGCTACTTCCACCAGGCGCTGCGCCTGTCGAAGGCCAGCGGCGACCGCGGACTCGGCGCCTACGTCATCGCGCTCCTCGTCAACCAGGCGCTGTACATGCGGGAGTTCCGGCAGGCCGTCGCCTTCGCGGAGGCCGCGCTGCGCACCGCGGGCAAGCACATCACCCCCGCCCTCGCCTCCGACCTCTACGCGATGCAGGCGAAGGCGTACGCCCACCTCGGCGACGGCACGAGCGCGTTGTCCTGCATCCGGCGGGCCGAGTCCGCCGCCGAACGCATCCGGCGGGGCCACGAGCCCGACGAGACCGGCTATGTCCAGCCCGGCCTGGTCAACGTACAGGTGGCCGAGGCGCTGCTCAGCCTCGGCGAGCTCGCCGCCGCCCGGGAGCATGCCGCGGCCGCCGTGGACAACCCCGCCCACGACCGCGGGCGGGTACACCGGCTCGCCATGCTGAGCACCATCGAACTGCGCCAGGGGAACGCCGAGAACGCGGTGGCCACGGCCGTGCAGATGGCCGAGCAGGCCCGCGGGATGGAGTCGCAGCGCCTGCGCGACAGACTCCGCGCGGTACGCGAGCACCTGGTGCGCAGCGGCGGTGCCGGAACCGCCGAGGCCGCCGAGCTGATCGACGGCGCACTGCGCGTACCGCTCCAGGCGCGGTAGGCCTTCGAAGCCGCTGCTGCGATATTGCCACTTACTCGGCGGAAGGTGGCAGAACCGTGCAGTGGGCGAAACAGAACGAACAAACTGTGTATGAAAACCGCTGGTTCAGCGTGAATCTCGCTGATGTCGAGCTGCCGGACGGCCGGCACCTCGACCACTTCGTGATAAGGCTGCGGCCCGTGGCCGTGGCGACGGTGGTCAACGGGGCGGACGAGGTCCTCCTCCTGTGGCGCCACCGTTTCATCACCGACAGCTGGGGCTGGGAACTCGCGGCGGGAGTCGTCGAGGACGGCGAGGACATCGCCGTCGCGGCCGCCAGGGAACTGGAGGAGGAGACCGGCTGGCGGCCGGGAACCCTGCACCATCTCATGACCGTGGAGCCGTCCAACGGCCTCACCGACGCCCGGCACCACATCTACTGGTCCGACGAGGGCGAGTACGTCGGACACCCCGTGGACGACTTCGAGTCGGACCGCCGGGAGTGGGTCCCTCTCAAGCTCGTCCCGGACATGATCGCCCGCGGGGAGGTCCCGGCCGCCAACATGGCGGCCGCGTTACTGCTGCTGCACCACATGAGGCTCACCGACGACTAGGACGGACCCGGTCAGTGGGCCAGTGCCTGCCAGACCGTGACGACGAGAGCGCCCAGTGCGGTGAGCGCGGCGAGGGACGGCAGGGGCCAGCGGGCGTGTTCCAGCGACGCCAGGCGGATGTTGAGCTCGTCCAGTTCCTTGGCGGTCTCCTTGGTGCGGTGGCTGAGCAGGTTCAGTCCTCCCTCGACCTGGGCGTAAGCCACATCGAGGCGACGACGTAACTCTGCGAGTTCTCCTTGGACCACGGGATGCTCCGGTTCGGTGGTCACGGGTCCGCTCCTTTGCGTGATCGAGGGTGTGGTTCCGCATCCCTTTGCATGCGCATGAAGAGTGAACTCGCCTGGTGAGCGCGTGGGGAGAGTGTGCGAAGGGCATATGCGTGCCCAGCGCGCACACGGAGTGTGAAACACGCGGGCCCGGCACCGCAGCGGTGCCGGGCCCGTGGCGCGTCGCTCCCCGTAGTCGTCGGGGTGCGCCGACCGCGCGTGATCAGCCGTACGTGTAGAACCCCGACCCGGTCTTCCGGCCCAGCCGGCCGGCCTCGACCATGCGCTGGAGCAGCGGGGGAGCGGCGTACAGCGGCTCCTTGTACTCGGCGTACATGCTGTTCGCGATGGAGACGATGGTGTCCAGGCCGATCAGGTCGGACAGCCGCAGCGGGCCCATCGGGTGGGCGCAGCCCATCTCCATGCCGTTGTCGATGTCCTCGCGGCTCGCGATGCCGGACTCGAACATCCGGATGGACGAGAGCAGGTACGGCACCAGCAGCGCGTTGACCACGAAGCCCGAGCGGTCCTGGGCGCGGATCGCGTGCTTGCCGAGCACCTTCTCGGCGAACATCTGGGCGCGGCTGAGGGTGCCCTCGGACGTGGTGAGCGCCGGGATCAGCTCGACCAGCTTCTGCACCGGGGCCGGGTTGAAGAAGTGGACGCCGATGACGTGGTCGGGACGGGAGGTGGCGACGGCCAGCTTCACCAGCGGGATCGAGGAGGTGTTGGAGGCCAGGATCGCGTCCGGGCGGGTCACCACCTGGTCGAGCACCTGGAAGATCTCCGTCTTCACCTGCTCGTTCTCGACGACGGCCTCGATCACCAGGTCACGGTCGGCGAACTCGCCGAGGTCCGTGGTGAAGCTGAGCCGGGCGAGCGTGGCGTCCCGCTCCGCCTCGCTGATCTTGCCGCGTTCGGCGGCCTTGGTCAGGGAGTTGTGCAGCCGGGTGCGGCCGATCTCCAGGGCTTCGCCGGTGGTCTCGGCGACGCGCACGTCCAGACCGGCGCGGGCGGCGACCTCGGCGATGCCCGCTCCCATCTGGCCGCAGCCCACGACTCCGACCTTCTCGATGTCGGTCACATCGTCCCCTTCGCTGGTCTACGAGCGGCCGGCAGGACCTCCGGATCCGGCGCCTGCTCCGTTCGAGCACGTTACCCGTAAGTATCGATGATCGATCGTCCGGGTGCGGGCATCCTGTGCCGCGGAGGCGATCCGTGACCAAGCGGATCCGGAGAGTGAGAGGGTCTTACGATGGCACGAGTGTCTCGCAGGGCGTTCGCGTCGGCGGCCCTGGCCGTGCTGGCGTCGGCAGCACCCGGCGTGGCCGCGCCGGCCGGACGGCCGCCCCGCCGGGCGGTCACCGAGATGCGCGGCATGTGGCTCGCCACCGTCTCCAACCGCGACTGGCCCTCCCGCACCGGACTGTCGGCGTCCGCCCAGCGCAAGGAGCTGACCGCCCTCCTCGACAAGGCCGTCGACCACCGGCTCAACGCCGTGATGTTCCAGGTACGGCCCACCGCCGACGCGTTCTGGCCCTCGCCCTACGAGCCCTGGTCGCAGTACCTCACCGGCACCCAGGGCCAGGACCCCGGCTGGGACCCGCTGGGCACCGCCGTCGAGGAGGCCCACGCCCGGGGGCTGCAGCTGCACGCCTGGTTCAACCCGTACCGGATCGCCAACGACACCGACCCGGGCAGGCTGGTGGCCTCCCACCCGGCCCGCAAACACCCGGACTGGGTGGTGCGGTACGGCGGCAGGCTCTACTACAACCCGGGCATCCCGGCCGTCCGTGCCTTCGTGGAGCAGGCGATCCTCGACGCGGTCGCCAGGTACCCGGTGGACGCGGTCCACTTCGACGACTACTTCTACCCGTACCCGGTGGCCGGCCAGACCTTCGACGACGACGACTCGTACGACACCCACGGCGGCGACTTCTCGTCCCGGGCGGCCTGGCGGCGGGACAACATCGACAAGCTGGTCACCGAGATCGCCGCCGGGGTGAAGAAGCTGCGACCCGGCACCCGGTTCGGGATCAGCCCGTTCGCGGTGTGGCGCAACGCCGCCACCGACCCGCGCGGCTCCGACACCAGGGCGGGCGTCGAGACGTACGACGACCTGTACGCCGACACCCGGACATGGGTGCAGAAGAACTGGATCGACTACATCGTCCCGCAGGTGTACTGGCAGATCGGCAACGCCGCCGCCGACTACGCCAAGGTGGTCGACTGGTGGGCGGGCGTGGCCAAGGGGTCAGGAACCCGGCTGTACATCGGCGAGGCGCTCTACCAGGCGGGGGCCGCCGGCGCCGCCGCGGCCTGGCAGGACCCGGCCGAACTGTCCCGCCACCTCACCCTGGCCGACAGGTACCCGCAGGTCGGCGGCCACGTGTACTTCGCGGCCAAGGACGTCGCCGCCGACCGCATCGGCGCCCTCTCCCGGGTGGTCACCGACCACTACCAGCAGCCGGCGACCGCACCGAGCCGACACGTCCGCCACGGTCCCGCAGCGCCCCGCAAGGGGCGCTGGGGGTAACCCCGGCCGAAGGCTGGGG
Source organism: Streptomyces sp. NPDC086777 (assembly GCF_040702065.1). Lineage (NCBI taxonomy): Bacteria > Bacillati > Actinomycetota > Actinomycetes > Kitasatosporales > Streptomycetaceae > Streptomyces > Streptomyces sp. NPDC086777. Next base: position 255,760 of record NZ_JBFBJI010000002.1, read on the forward strand.
CATGAACCGCGCGAGCAGCCACGACGGCGCCGCAGCCCACCGACGGCAGACGCACATCGCGGCCGTTCCAGCGGAGCGCTCAGCGTTGTTCGTGGATCTCCCGGTGCCTGACCTGGCAGTCGGGACCGGGGGACATGATGGCCTCGTGGCCGTCCTCGAAGCGGACCCGGTAGGGCGGGTTGCCCTCGGGGCCGAGTACCTGGACGACTTCCGAGACCTGGTCGTGCTGTCCGACCACCCTGCCGTGCTGGACAAGCTGGTCGCCCTCGGATGCACGCATCTCCAGGGCCTCCTCACGATCGCGATCGTTGGGTGACGGCGATGCACACGAGCACGGCGGCGGCCGTGAGTGGAGCGGCCGCGGTGAGGTGCTCGCCCAGCAGCAGCACCGACCACACCAGTGTGAGCAGCGGCTGGGCCAACTGCAACTGGCTGGCCCTCGGAATGCCGACGGCCGCCATCCCCCGGTACCAGACCACCAGGCCCAGGAACTGCGAGCCCGCCGCCACCCACAGCACCCCGGCCACCCCGTGCGCGTTCCAGACGACCGGCTCGTACGACAGCGCGAGCACGGCGGCCGGCACGGTCAGCGGCAGGCAGCCCACCAGCGCCCAGCCGATGACCTGCCAGCCCGGCATGATCCGGGCCAGCCGGCCGCCCTCGGTGTATCCGGCCGCGCACACCACGAGGGCCGCGAACAGGTAGCCGTCGGCGGCCGTGAGCTCCCCGCCGCTCTGGGTGACCGTGAACGCCAGCACGGCCACCGCACCGGCCAGGGCCGCCGCCCAGAAGGTGCGGGACGGGCGGATTCCCATGCGCAGGGCCGAGAAGAGGGCGGTGGTCAGCGGGAGCAGGCCGACCACCACGGCCGCGTGCGAGGTGGTCGAGGTCTCCAGGGCGAGCGTGGTCAGCAGCGGGAAGCCGACCACGACCCCGGCCGCGACGACCGCCAGCCCCGCCCGGTGCCGGCGCTCGGGCGGCCGTACCCGCAGGAACAGCAGGCAGCCGCCCGCCATGGCCGCCGCGAGCACACTCCGCACCGCCACCAGCGCCCACGGCCCGAAGCCCTCCAGACCCCAGGCCGTGGCCGGGAAGGTGAGGGAGAAGGCGACGACACCGAGCGCGGCCTGGAGGGTGCCGAGGCGAGGGGAGGAGTCGGCGGCCGGGGCAGGGGCCGGGGTGTCGGCCGCCGGCGTGCCGACCGCTATCGAAGTCGGACCGGTAGCGCTACTCTGTGCTCTCATGCAAGAGCGTAGCAGCGTGGTGGAACTGGCGGAACAGCTGCGGCGGGACCTCGACCGCTACTCGACAGGTGGAAAGCTCCCGTCGAGCCGGGCCCTCGTCGAACGGTTCCGGGTCTCTCCGGTGACCGTCTCCCGGGCGCTCGCCCAGCTGGTCGCGGAGGGGCTGGTCGTCACCCGGCCCGGCGCCGGCGCCTTCAAGGCCCCGCCGCGCACCGCGGCCGAGCCCGCCGGGGACACCTCCTGGCAGGAGGTGGCGCTCAGTGCGGACGGCGCCCTCGACGTGGTCCCGCGCACCGTCGACGCCTCCGGGGTCACGGTGTGCCTCGCCGCCCCGCCGCCGGGCGTGCTGGAGCTCAGCGGCGGCTACCTGCACGCCTCCCTGGAACCCGAGCGCGCGATGGCGGCGGCGCTGGCGCGGGCCGGCCGCCGCCCCGGCGCCTGGGGGCGGCCGCCGCTCGAAGGCCTCCCCGAGCTGCGTGAGTGGTTCGCCCGGGACATCGGCGGCGCCCTCACGGCCGCCGAGGTGCTGGTCGCGTCCGGCGGCCAGTCCGCCCTGGCGACCGCCCTGCGCGCACTCGCCCCGCCCGGCGCCCCGGTCCTGGTCGAGTCGCCCACCTACCCGGGGATGCTCGCGATCGCCCGTGCCGCCGGCCTCCGCCCGGTCCCGGTCCCGGTCGACCCCGACGGCGTGAAACCCGCCCTCCTCGCCGACGCCTTCAAGGCCACCGGCGCCCGGGTCTTCGTCTGCCAGCCCCTCTTCCAGAACCCGACCGGCGCCGTCCTCGCCCCGGACCGCCGCGCCGAGGTGCTGACCATCGCCCGCCGGGCCGGCGCGTTCGTGGTCGAGGACGACTACGTACGACGGCTGGTGCACGCGGACGCGGGCCCGCTGCCCCGCCCGCTGGCCGCCGACGACCCCGACGGGGTCGTCGTCCACGTCGGCTCGCTCACCAAGGCCACCTCGCCGAGCTTCCGGGTGGCCGCCCTGGCCGCCCGCGGCCCGGTCCTGGAACGGCTGCGCGCCATCCAGATCGTCGACACCTTCTTCGTCCCCCGCCCGCTCCAGGAGGCCGCCCTGGAACTCGTGGGCTCCCCGGCCTGGCCCCGCCACCTGCGCAACCTCGCCGCCGAGCTGAAGACCCGCCGCGACACCCTCACCGGCGCCCTCGCCCAGCACATCCCCGAACTCGCCCTCCCGTACATCCCCTCCGGCGGCTACCACCTCTGGCCGCGCCTCCCCGACGGCACCGACGACACCACCCTGACCGCCGCCGCGCTGCGCGCCGGGGTCGCCATCACCCCCGGCCGTCCGTACTTCAGCGCCGAGGCCCCGGCCGCCCACGTCCGTCTGAGCTTCGCCGCGGTCGCGGGGACCGGGGAGATCCTGGAGGGGGTACGACGGCTGCGGGCCGCCTGCGACGAGGTGCTGCGTCCCGGACCCTGAAATCCGATCGACGCCGGCCGGCCCGACCGGCGAGGATCCCCGCATGAGCGACGCACCCGGCCTCCCCGAGGGCTACGAGTTCTCCGCCGACACCGACCGCGTGGACGTCGAGCGGGTCCACCGCTGGCTGTCCACCGACGCCTACTGGGCGACCGGCCGCCCGCTGGACCAGCACCGGCGCGCGATGGCGGGCTCGCTCAACTTCGGGGTCTACGACACCGTCACCGGGGAGCAGGTGGCGTACGCGCGCGTGGTGACCGACCAGGCGCTGTTCGCCTGGCTCTGCGACGTCTACGTCGACCCTTCGGTGCGCGGCAAGGGTGTCGGCACCGCGCTGGTCGGCGCGGTCCGTGAGCACCTGCGGCCGTCCGGCGTGCGGCGCGTGCTGCTGGCGACCCACGACGCCCACGGGGTCTACAGGAAGCTCGGATTCGCCCCGCTCGAACACCCGGACCAGTGGATGGCGCTCTACTACCCGTCGCCCGGATGACATTCCGGCTGACTTGTCGGACTCCTCCTGACCTTTGGGTAACGTTTCCTCCACGTCCGCCAACTCACCGCCCGATCGCCCTTGACCTGCGCACATGCGCGTCACACCATCGCCGCATGCCACTTCGGGTCACGTTCGTCGCGGCCGCGCGCAGCTCACCGCTGCTCGCGGAGCGCTTCCAGGACGACCGCCCGCTGGACCAGGCGGGCTGGGACGAGGTGCAGCGCGTCGCCGGCGAGCTCCTGCCGCTCGCGGCGGCCGAGCTGCGCTACTGCTCGCCGACGCCGCGCAGCCGCGCGACCGGCGACGTCCTGGGCTATGCCCCGCTGGTCCAGCTCGCGCTGCGCGACTGCGACATGGGCCGCTGGCGCGGGCTGACGCTGGGCGAGGCGATGGCCAGGGAGCCGGACCAGGTGGACGCCTGGCTCTCCGACCCGATCGGCGCCCCGCACGGCGGCGAGTCGCTGCTGGCCTTCATCACCCGGGTCGGCGGCTGGCTCGACACCCGCCCGGTGGGCGACGGCGACCGTATCGTCGCCGTCGCGGAGCCCTCGGTGATCCGGGCCGCGCTCGTCTACGTCCTCAAGGCGCCGCCCGCGACCTACTGGAACATCGACGTACGCCCGCTCTCGACGGTCACGGTGACGGGCCGGGGCGGCCGCTGGAACCTGCGGTTCGACCCGTCGCCGGCTCAGGCCTCCCGTACGTAGGCGCTCCGCCGGGTGGGCCGAATCGGGTCGTCGGCCGGGTGCGGCGCCGTCGTGGCTGGTCGCGCAGTCGCGCAGTTCCTCCTCCGGCCTTCGGCCGGGGGGTGACCCGGAGTCGTACCCGGCGGCGGTCGTGGTGACCCGCTTGCCGTCCGGCAGCCGTACCGCCACCGGCGCGAACCGCTGCCCGACCACGAGCCCCACGCCCCGGGTTACCCCCGGCCTACGGCCGGGGGTAACCCGAGCGCCCCTTCGGGGGCGCTACCGGCGGGTGTAGTCGGTTGTGAGGAGCAGGTCCTTGGCCGGGCCCGCCACGCGCCATGCCGTGCGCCAGTGGTCGGTGTCCTGGACGGTGAACTCGCCGCGGTAGAGATCGGCCGAGCAGGGATGGTCGGCGACGTGGTGGCCCGACGTCAGGTCCAGGGTGTGGAACGGGCGGTCGTCGGCGAAGCGTACGTCCGCCGCGCCGGGATGCGGGCCGGGCAGGAAGCGCAGGGTGCGTTCGGCGGGGCGGGCCACGCCCTGCCAGGTGAACGTGCCCGACTCCCGGTGCAGCAGGCCGCCGCCGTCCAGGAGGCTGAAGAGCGTGGCCCCCTCGAAGCGGCCCTCGGCCCCGCTCGCCAGATCGCGCACGGTCCGGTCCACCCGCCACGGCCCGGCCAGATGGGCCAGCACATCCGCCACCGGCCAGAACTCGCCCACGGTCATCCCTTCGTCGGCCCACAACCCTACGCGCCCCCGCCTCCGGCCACGGGCCCGGTCAGGAGTGGGGCGGCTTCACCGACGACAAGGCTGCCGAGCCGTTCCGGCAGGTCGTCACCGAGGACCGGAGGACCGGCGACCTGATCGTCAGGGTCGTCAACGCCCGGCCGGCGGCGGCCCGTACCGCCGTCGACCTCGGCGGCGCCCAGGTCGCCCGGAAGGCCAGGGTGACCACGCTCGCGGCCGAGCCCGGTGCGGTGAACACCGAGACGTCCGCCGCGGTCGCCCCGGTCACGTCCACCTTCACCGGGGTCGCCGACCGGTTCACGTACACCTTCCCGGCGAACTCGGTCACCTTCGTGCGGATCAGGCAGAGGTGGCGTCCGGCGCGGGCTGCTGTCCGACCGGCAGCAGCCCGCGTTCGGCGAAGACCTTCCTGGCGACCATGGTGGCGTTGAGCGCCTTGGGAAAACCGCAGTACCCGGCGGAGTGCAGCAGCGCCTCGACGATCTCCTCGGGCGTGAGCCCCGCGTTGAGGGAGAAGTTGATGTGCACCTCCAGCTGGGGTTCGCAGCCGCCCAGTGCGGTGAGCATGCCCAGCGTCACCAACTGCCGGTCCCGGGGCACCAGCTGGGGCCTGGAATAGATCTCCCCGAAGCCCCAGGCGACCACCTGGTGGCCCAGTTCGGGGCTGATGTCCGCCAGGCTGTCGAGGACGCGCGGCCCGGTGCCGCCGTCCACCCGGCCCATGACGTCGAGGCCGTGGGCGAAGCGCTCGTCGCGGGTGGTGCTCTCGCTCATGTCGGTTCTTCCGTTCTCTGCGGACACGGTCTCGTCGGAAACGGTCAGGACACGAACGCTAGGAGTTGGAGCGCGCTCCAGGTCAAGGCGGGGGACGGTCACCTCGACGTGCCGCGGACGATGTCCGCGGCCGCGACGAGTTCGCCGAGAACGGTGCGCACCGCCCTGCGGGCCGTGCGCTCGGGGCGGTGGAGAACGTCGATGTGGCGGTGGGCCACGATGCCCGCGAGGGGGCGGAGGGTGATGCCGGGGTGCGGGCGGGAGGTCCAGCGGGGCATGAGGGCGACTCCGCCGCCCGCGGCGACCACCTCCGCGACCACGGCGGTCTCGTTGACCCGGTGCACGATGTCGACCCGGCGCCCGGCCGCCGCCGCGATGGCCTCGACCGTGGCCAGCAGCGGGAAGCCGTCGTGCACGGTGATCCAGGGCTGGTCGGCGACGTCGTGCGCGGTCAGGGCGTCCCGGGCGGCCAGCGGGTGACCGGCGGGCAGGGCGATGTCGAGCGGTTCCCGCAGCAGCGGGGTGGCCGTGGCGGTCCGGGGCCAGGGCGGGGCGTGGTCCAGACGGTGGGCCAGGACCAGGTCGTAGGTGCGGGTCAGGGGCGCGAAACCGGACTGGGCCACGTCCTCGTCGTGGAGGGCGAGCCGGGGGGATCCCGGCCCGGGCAGCCGTCGTAGCAGCAGGGGGAAGAACGCGGCGGCTCCGCTGTGGAAGGCGGACAGCGACACCGTGCCGTCGGGTTCGTCGACGTACGCGTCGATGGTGTGGCGGGCCCGGGCCAGCGCGGTCTCCACGCCGATCGCCGCGTCCGCGAGGGCCTGTCCGGCCGGGGTGAGGACCAGCCGGCGGCCTGCCCGCTCGGTGAGCGGGACCGGGATCGAACGCTGGAGCAGCCGCAGCTGCTGCGAGACGGCCGAGGGCGTCACCCGCAGCGCCTCGGCGGCGGCCGTGACACTGCCCAGTTCGCCCAGCTCCCGCAGGACCCGCAGCTGACGTTCGTCCACGGTGTGAGTGTAGCTTTGCTAAAGGGTTGGTTGAGAAGGTCGTCGTTTACTTCAACGTGCGGGGCGTGGATCGTGAACGGCATGCCGACCACCCGCCGTATCGACGTGGTGCTCCTGGCCGTCGCCGTCGTCTGGGGCTCCAGCTATCTGACGGCGAAGACGGCCACGGACGCCCTGCCCGTCCCGACCGTCCTCTTCGTGCGCTACGCCGTCGGGGCGCTCGCGTGCGCGCTCCTGCTGCTGCGGTCCCGCGGCGCGGCAGGCCGGCTCACCCGGGACGAGAAGGTCTACGGCGCTCTGCTCGGCCTCACCCAGGCCGCCGTCCTCGTCCTGGAGACGTACGGCGTCGCCCACACCAGCGCCGGGAACGCGGGCCTGATCATCAGCCTCACCCTGGTCCTCACCCCCGTCCTGGACCGGGTCGGTCTGCCGGGACGGTTCTTCCTCGCCGCCGGGGTGTGCCTCGCGGGTGTCGGGCTGCTCGTCTCCGGGAACGGGCTGGGTGCCCCCGGAACGGGTGACCTGCTGATGCTCGCGGCGGCCGTGGTGCGCGCCGGCCACGTGGTGCTGGTGGGCCGGGTGGCCGCGGGCCGGACCCTGCGCCCACTGCAGCTGACCGCCGTGCAGTGCGCCGTCGGCGCCGCGCTGTTCCTGCTGCCCGCGGCACCGGGACTGCCGGCGTCGGCCCGGGTCGGCGCCGCCACCTGGGCCCAGCTCCTCTACCTGGCCCTCTTCTGCGGTCTGTTCGCCTTCCTCGCCCAGACCTGGGCGGTCCAGCACACCTCCGCGACCCGGGCCGGACTCCTGCTGGGCACCGAGCCGGTGTGGGCCCTGCTGGTCGGCACCGCCCTCGGCGGTGAGCGGCTCACCGTCCTCTCCGTTCTCGGGGCCGCCCTCGTCGTCTCGGGGACGTACTGGGGTCAGGCCGTCGAACGCGCACATCGCGGACGGTTCACGCCGGCGGCCCGTGACGCGGCCCCGCACCGTGCCGGTACCGGCCTCACACAGGCGAGTTAACCTGCGAAACATTTCTCGGAAAGCTGCCGTTTCCTTTGAGGTCGCGAATTCTTTCCCATAATGCACTCGGATTCGGAATTCGACCTATTACTTCACCGGCGCGACACAACCATCCGGAACCTCGACCCGTCTAAGTCGGCGAAACACCGACCTGCGGGGAGTGACGACCCCGTTTTTTATCTGGGGGCCGCACAGAATGAATCGCACCGTCCTGGCCGGGCGTGAACAGGGGGCGAAACCGGCAGGGGGCCAGGAGGAACGGGAAAACGGCCCGGTGAAATGGCGGAGAGCCGATCCGGGAGCGGCCGCCGCGCTGCTCGCGGCACTTCTCGCCACCGTGGCGTTCTGTGCCGCCGACGTGATCGCGCGCAGCTACCCGTTCGGGCCCCGCACCCGCAGCGTCAACGACCTCGGCAACCAGTACGTGCCCTTCCACGCCCACCTCTGGGACCTGCTGCACGGCAGGGCCGACGGCGGCCTCCTCGTCAACTGGCAGTCCGGCTACGGCTCCAGCTTCCTGCCGGACCTCGGCACCTATGTGAGCAGCCCGTTCGCGCTCCTGGTCGCCCTCTTCCCGCGCGACGAGATCGACCTCGCGGTGTACACGGTCACCGTGCTGAAGACGGCGGTCGCCGCCGCCGCCATGGCCTGGCTGCTGATGAGCCTGCGCCGGGGCCGCTGGTGGGTGGCCGGCGTCCTGGGCGCCTCCTACGCGCTGTGCGGCTGGAGCCTCGCCCTCGCCTCCTACAACCCCATGTGGCTCGACGGCCTGATCGCGCTGCCGCTGTTCTGCCTGGTCGGCGAGTGGGCGATGGCCGGCCGGCGCCCGCTGGGCGGGGTGCTGATCGTGGCGCTCGCCTGGATCGCCAACTTCTACACCGCCTACATGGCCACCCTCGGCGCCGCCCTGGTGCTGCTGCTCCGGCTCGTGCTCGCCGAACTGCCGTGGCGGCGCGCCCTCGCGGTGGTGGGCCGGGCCGCCGCGACCGTCGGGCTGGGCATCGGGCTGGCCGCGCCGCTGGTGATCGTCGTGTACTCCGGCACCAAGCACGCCTACCCCGGCCGCGAGGGCCGGTTCGCCCCCGTCGGCACCGAGGACCTGCTCGCCCGGCTGCTGCCGACGACCTACAGCTACGGCTCCCCGGCCCTCTACGTCGGCGTCACCGCACTGGTGCTCGCCCTCGCACTGCCCTTCCACCGGAAGGTCCCGGTCCGGGTGCGGGCCGGCTGGACGGTCCTGGTGCTCGCGGTCGCCCTCTCGCTCCAGTGGGCGCCGACCAGCCTGGCCTGGCACGCCTTCGCCGTCCCGAACGGCAGCTCGTACCGGCAGGCCTTCGTGCTCTGTGCCCTGCTGGTCATCGCGGCCTGGCACGCACTGGCCTACGGGCCGCCCGACCGGCGGGCACTCGGCGCCGCCGCCGTCCTGCTGGCCCTGGTCGCCGCGGCCGCGAGCCGCAGCGCCCTCACCGAGCAGCACGGCCACCACACCTGGCCGGTGGTGCTGCTCGCGGCCGCGGGCACGCTCGGCGGGCTCACGCTGCTGGGTCTCGGGAACGCCCGGCCGGTGCTGGCCGGACTGGCCGTCGTCCTGCTGATCGGCGCCCAGTTCGGCGAGGCCGCCGCCACCTCGGCCGTGGCCACCCGGATGCGGCTCGGACACATGGACGACTACGCGCCCTGGGGCGACCGCCAGCAGAGGGAGGCGGACGCGGTCGCGAGCGCCGACGCCTGGCCCGCGTACCGCACCGAACCCGGCCGCGACCAGACCGTCGCCAACGACCCCATGATGGTCGGCGGCCAGGGCTCCCAGTACTACAGCAGCCTCACCGCCGACGTCCTCAGCCGCACCCTGACCGCGCTCGGCGACGGCTGGACCTCACGCGGCCGCAGCCTGCAGAGCCTCGACAACCCCGTCACCGACGCGGTCTTCTCGGTGGGCGCCCGGGTGCACAACCCGCCGGATCCGCACCAGAAGTGGCTGCCCCAGGGCGGCGGCCCCTCCACCGTCACCCGCGAGGACGTCCCGCCGCTGGTGACGGTACGGCCCGCCGCCGCGCACTCCACCCCGGCCGCCTTCGGCCCGTCCCCCTACCGCAACCAGGAACTCCTGCTCGGCGCCCGCGTCTACACCCTGCCCCGCACCACCCTCAGCGGTACGCACCAGGGCGACGAGGCGCAGGGCCTGCCGGTCGACGGAGCGCGGACGGTCACCGCCCGCTGCCGGCCCGGCAGTTCCGTCTTCCTGTGGGCACCGCACTACTCCGGCACCGCCCGGCTCGCCGGCGGCGGCGAGCAGAAGCTGTTCCGGTCCGACGCCGAGAACGCGAAGACCGCCGCGATGCAGCCGCTCGGCACCGTGGGCGCCGCGGGTCAGGTCCGGATCGACCTGGAGCCCGACCGGCTCGGCCGCTTCCCGGCACAGGGCGCGGTCGGCTGCCTCGACACCGCGAGACTGCGCACCGCCGTCCAGCACCTGAAGGCCACCGGCGCGACCGAGGTGACCGTCTCCGACGGCACCCTGCACGCCCGACTCCCCGCGGGCAGCAGGGGAACCGCCGTGGTGGCCGCCCCGCGGATCGCCGGCTGGCGCTGCTCCGCGGGCGGCGACGAGGTCCCGGCGGGCGAGTTCCACGGCCTGATCGCCGTCCCGCTCGGCTCCTCCGCCACCAGCCTGACCTGCACCTTCCACCCGCCCGGCCTGCGCCTGGGCACCGCCGTCGGCGGCGCATCGCTGCTGACCCTGATCCTCATCGGCGCCGTCTCCGCCGTACGCCGCAGAACCGCCACCCGCTCCGGCGAGCGCACGACCACCGCTCACTGACCCGTCCCCAGGGGGAAGAGACCCATGCTGATATCGATCGTCGCACCCTGCTACAACGAGGAAGACGTCATAGAGCGCTTCCACGAGCAGGTCCAGAAGATCGCCAACGAACTGCTGCCGCTCGGCCACGACATGGAGTTCGTGTACGTCGACGACGGCAGCCGCGACCGCACCCTGCCCCTCCTCAGCAAGATCGCCGACGGCGACTCGCGCGTCCGGTACGTCTCCTTCAGCCGCAACTTCGGCAAGGAGGCGGCCCTGCTGGCCGGGCTGAGGCACGCCGCCGGCGACGCCGTGATCGTCATGGACGCCGACCTGCAGCACCCGCCGGCGCTGATCAAGCGCATGGTCGAACTGCGCGGCGAGGGCTACGACCAGGTCATCGCCAAGCGCACCCGGCAGGGCGACCGCGTCACCCGTACCCTCACCGCCCGCCTCTACTACCGGCTCATCAACCGCATGGTCGACGTCGAACTCGTCGACGGCGTGGGCGACTTCCGGCTGATGTCGCGCCGGGTGGTGGACGCGATCGTGAGCCTCACCGAGTACAACCGGTTCTCCAAGGGCCTGTTCGCCTGGGTCGGCTTCCCCAGCACCACCTTCGAGTACGAGAACGCGGTCCGTGAGCACGGCAGCAGCTCCTGGTCGTTCCGCAGCCTGCTCAACTACGGCCTCGACGGGCTGCTCTCCTTCAACAACCGCCCGCTGCGCGCCGCGCTCCACCTCGGCCTGACCCTGCTGTCCCTGGCCGGTGCGTACACGGCGTGGATCGTCGGCGGCGCCATGATCAACGGTGTCCAGACGCCCGGCTATGTCACCATCATTACAGCCGTCACCGCCCTGGCCGGCGTACAGATGATCATGCTCGGGGTCATCGGCGAGTACACCGGCCGGATCTACTACGAGGTCAAGGGGCGCCCGCACTTCCTGGTGAAGGCGACGAACGTGGACCGAACGGAAGACCGCAGCCGCGGCACGACGAAGGACCTCATCCCCTGATGCCGAACGCCACCCTGTCGACCGCCACCGGACCCGCCCGCCCGATATCCGGGCAGATCATCACCTTCGCGGTGGTCGGTGTCGTCAACACCGCGACGTACTACGCTCTTTACCTGCTTTTTCTGAGGTATTTGCCGTATCTGGCCGCGCATGTTCTCGCGTTTTTCCTGAGCATGATCGGCTCCTTTTTTCTCAATGCGCGGTTCACTTACCGGACGCGTCCCACCTGGCGGAAATTCCTGCTGTTCCCGCTGACCAACGCGACGAATTTCGTGATCACCACCGTGGGGGTGTACGTGATCGTCGACGTGTTGCACGCGGGAAGCAGGTTCGCTCCGCTGATGGCGTCGGCGGCGGCGATTCCGGTGACGTTCGTCGTTTCCCGCTGGGTCATGCTGCAGCGCCCCGAAGGCGCGCGGGCACCTGTGCGGCCGGCCGCGACGGCGCCGCGGCCGAACGATCCCGTTGCATAAACGTGCGGCGAACCGTATAGTCATGCCATCTGGAGGAGGATGGACATGGCGGTACGTGCGGCGGTGGCCGGAGCGAGCGGGTACGCGGGCGGAGAGGTCCTGCGGCTGCTCCTCGCGCACCCCGAGGTCGAGATCGGCACCCTGACCGGCAACTCCAACGCGGGCCAGCGCCTCGGCGCGCTCCAGCCCCATCTGCTCCCGCTGGCCGACCGGGTGCTGGCGGAGACGACCGCCGAGGCCCTCGCCGGGCACGACGTGGTCTTCCTCGCGCTCCCGCACGGTCAGTCCGCCGCCGTCGCCGAGCAGCTCGGCCCGGACGTCCTCGTCGTCGACATGGGCGCCGACTTCCGGCTGACCGACCCGGCCGACTGGGAGCGCTTCTACGGCTCCCCGCACGCCGGCACCTGGCCCTACGGCCTCCCCGAACTTCCGGGTGCCCGCGCCGCGCTGGAGGGGTCCAAGCGCATCGCGGTACCCGGTTGCTACCCCACCGCCGTCTCCCTCGCCCTGTACCCGGCCTACACCGCCCGGCTCGCCGAGCCCGAGGCGCTGATCGTCGCCGCGTCCGGTACCTCCGGCGCGGGCAAGGCGCCCAAGCCGCACCTGCTGGGCAGCGAGGTCATGGGCTCCATGTCGCCGTACGGCGTCGGCGGCGGCCACCGGCACACCCCCGAGATGATCCAGAACCTGAGCGCGGTGGCGGGGCAGCGGGTCGCCGTCTCCTTCACGCCGACGCTCGCGCCGATGCCCCGGGGCATCCTCGCCACCTGCAGCGCCAAGGCCGTGCCGGGCGTGACGGCCGAGTCCGTGCGCGCCGCCTACGAGAAGGCCTACGCCGACGAACCCTTCGTCCACCTGCTCCCCGAGGGACAGTGGCCCGCCACGGCGTCCGTCCACGGTTCCAACGCCGTTCAGGTGCAGGTCGCGTACGACGAGGCAGTGGGCCGCATCATCGCGATCAGCGCCATCGACAACCTGACCAAGGGCACCGCCGGCGGTGCCGTCCAGAGCATGAACCTCGCCCTGGGTCTTGCCGAGACCACCGGGCTGACCACGATCGGAGTTGCGCCGTGAGCGTGACGGCAGCGAAGGGATTCACGGCCGCGGGCATCGCCGCCGGGATCAAGGAGAACGGCAACCCGGACCTGGCCCTCGTGGTCAACACCGGGCCCCGCCGTGCCGCCGCGGGCGTCTTCACCTCCAACCGCGTGAAGGCCGCGCCGGTGCTGTGGTCCGAGCAGGTCCTCAAGAGCGGCCAGGTCTCCGCCGTCGTCCTCAACTCCGGCGGCGCCAACGCCTGCACCGGCCCCAAGGGCTTCCAGGACACCCACGCGACCGCCGAGAAGGCGGCCGAGGTCCTCGGCCGCGGTGCCATCGAGGTGGCGGTCTGCTCGACCGGCCTGATCGGCGTGCTCCTGCCCATGGACAAGCTGCTGCCGGGCGTCGAGACCGCGGCCGCCGCCCTCAGCGAGCACGGCGGCGAGAAGGCCGCCATCGCCATCAAGACCACCGACACGGTGCACAAGACGGCCGTCGTGACGAAGGACGGCTGGACCGTCGGCGGGATGGCGAAGGGCGCCGGCATGCTCGCTCCCGGCCTCGCCACCATGCTGGTCGTCCTCACCACGGACGCGGCCGTCGAGAGCGAGGTGCTCGACAAGGCGCTGCGCGCCGCGACCCGGACCACCTTCGACCGCGTCGACTCCGACGGCTGCATGTCCACCAACGACACCGTGCTGCTGCTCGCCTCGGGCGCGGCAGAGGTCACCCCGGAGTACGCGGAGTTCGCCGAAGCCGTCCGCGCGGTCTGCGACGACCTCGGCCAGCAGCTCATCCGGGACGCCGAGGGCGCCAGCAAGGACATCAGGGTCGAGGTGGTCAACGCCGCCTCCGAGGACGACGCCGTCGAGGTGGGCCGCTCCATCGCCCGCAACAACCTCCTCAAGTGCGCCATCCACGGCGAGGACCCCAACTGGGGCCGTGTCCTGTCCGCCATCGGCACGACCAAGGCCGCCTTCGAACCGGACCGGCTCAACGTCGCCATCAACGGGGTCTGGGTCTGCAAGAACGGCGGGGTGGGCGAGGACCGCGAGAAGGTCGACATGCGCTACCGCGAGGTGCACATCGTCGCCGACCTCGCCGCGGGCTCCGAGACCGCCACCATCTGGACCAACGACCTGACAGCGGACTACGTCCACGAGAACAGCGCGTACTCGTCATGAGCACCACGCGCAAGCACACCGCGCTGCCCAAGGCGCAGATCCTCATCGAGGCGCTGCCCTGGCTGGTCCGTCACAACGGCAGGACCGTCGTGATCAAGTTCGGCGGCAACGCCATGATCGACGAGGACCTGAAGGCCGCGTTCGCCCAGGACGTCGTCTTTCTGCACCACGCCGGCCTCAAGCCGGTCGTCGTGCACGGCGGCGGCCCGCAGATCAGCGCCGCGCTGGACAGGCACGGCATCGTCAGCGAGTTCAAGGCCGGCCTCAGGGTCACCACCGAGGACGCCATGGACGTCGTACGGATGGTGCTCGCCGGGCAGGTCCAGCGCGAGCTGGTCAACCTGCTCAACCAGCACGGCCCGCTCGCCGTCGGACTGACCGGCGAGGACGCCCACACCATCACCGCCACCAAGCACCGGCCCGAGATCGACGGCGAACTCGTCGACATCGGGCGGGTCGGCGAGATCACCTCGATCGACACGGGCGCGATCGAGGCCCTGCTCGCCGACGGCCGCATCCCGGTCGTCTCCTCCATCGCCCGCTCCGAGGACGACGGACATGTCTACAACGTCAATGCTGATACGGCGGCTGCGGCACTCGCTGCTGCTCTGGGCGCCGAGACCCTCATGGTCCTCACCGACGTGGAGGGCCTCTACGAGGACTGGCCGAACTCCGACGAGGTGATCAGCCGCCTCACCGCTTCCCAACTGGAGAAGCTGCTGCCGGAACTCAGCTCCGGCATGGTGCCGAAGATGGAGGGCTGCCTGCACGCCGTACGCAACGGTGTCACCACCGCCCGCGTCATCGACGGCCGGGTCCAGCACTCGATCCTGCTGGAGATCTTCACGGACGAAGGCATCGGCACCATGGTCGTGCCGGACCAGGAGGGGGAGTCATGAGCAACCAGGAACTGACCACGCGCTGGCAGGGCGCGCTCATGAACAACTACGGCACCCCGCGACTGCCGCTCGTCCGCGGTGCGGGCGTCACGGTCTGGGACACCGAGGGCCGCGCGTACCAGGACTTCGTCGGCGGGATCGCCACCAACGCGCTCGGCCATGCCCACCCGGCGATCGTCGAGGCCGTCAGCAGGCAGATCGCGTCCCTCGGCCACATCTCCAACTTCTTCATGGCCGAACCCACCGTCACCCTCGCCGAACGGCTGCTCCAGCTCTTCGGCCGGGACGGCCGGGTCTTCTTCTGCAACTCCGGTGCCGAGGCCAACGAGGCCGCCTTCAAGATCGGCCGGCTGACCGGGCGGACCCACATGGTCGCCACCGACGGCGGCTTCCACGGCCGCACGATGGGCGCCCTCGCGCTCACCGGGCAGCCCGCCAAGCAGGACCCGTTCCGCCCGCTGCCCGCCGACGTCACCCACGTGCCCTACGGCGACGCGCAGGCGCTGGCCGCCGCCGTCACCGAGGAGACCGCCCTCGTCGTCGTCGAGCCCGTCCAGGGCGAGAACGGCGTCGTCGTACCCCCGGCCGGCTACCTCAAGGCGGCCCGTGCGATCACCGCCGCCACCGGCGCGCTGCTCGTCCTCGACGAGGTGCAGACCGGGATCGGCCGCACCGGCACCTGGTTCGAGTACCAGGCCCACGAGGGCGTGCTGCCCGACGTCGTAACCCTCGCCAAGCAGCTCGGCGGCGGGCTGCCGCTCGGCGCGACCGTGGCCTTCGGGCGCGCCGCCGACCTCCTCCAGCCCGGCCACCACGGCACCACCTTCGGCGGCAACCCGGTCGCCTGCGCCGCCGGCCTCGCCGTCCTCGACACCATCGAGAACGAGGGGTTGCTGGAGAACGTCAAGCGGCAGAGCGGGAGGTTGCGGGACGGAATCGAGGGTCTCGGGCACCGGCTGATCGATTATGTCCGGGGCGCGGGTCTCCTCCTGGGTATCGTGCTCACCGAGCCGCTGGCAGCGCAGGTGCAGCAGGCGGCTCAGGAGGCCGGGTTCCTGGTGAACGCGCCCGCTCCCGACGTCGTACGGCTGATGCCGCCGCTGAACCTCCGCGACGCCGAGGCGGACGCGCTGCTGCGCGCCCTGCCCGGCATCCTCGACGCAGCGAGCGGGGACGGACGATCCGGAGAATGAGACGACGATGAGCCAGGCGCAGGAGTTCGACCAGTCGGGCGGGGCGGGGCCCGCGGTGCCGCAGACCCGGACCGCCCGGCACCGCCGGATCGTGGACATCCTCAACCGGCAGCCGGTGCGCTCGCAGAGCCAGCTCGCGAAACTGCTGTCCGACGACGGGCTGACGGTGACCCAGGCGACGCTCTCCCGGGACCTCGACGAGCTGAACGCGGTGAAGATCCGCAACACCGACGGTGAGCTGATCTACGCGGTCCCCAGCGAGGGCGGCTTCCGCACCCCGCGGGCCCCGCTGGGGGAGTCGGCGAAGGAGGAGCGGATGCGCCGCCTCTCCCAGGAGCTCCTGATCTCGGCCGAGGCCTCGGCCAACCTGGTCGTCCTGCGCACCCCGCCCGGCGCGGCCCAGTTCCTGGCGTCCTCGATCGACCAGGCCGAGCTGCACGACATCCTCGGCACCATCGCGGGCGACGACACGGTCCTGCTGATCAGCAGGGAGCCGACCGGCGGCCAGGCCCTCGCGGACCACCTGCTGCGGCTCGCCCAGAACGGCCACTGACGGCCGCCGGGAGCCACCGGCCGACCCGCGTGCGGGGCCCGGTCCGCCGACGGACAATGACCGTGTGATCTTCCGCGGCGAGCGGTCAGGCGGGCGGGCAATCCCCTGGCGGCCGTCGAACGTACACAAGGGTGTGTCGGGATTCCGGTTCCCCGTCGGCCGTCTCCCGGACGAGGCTCTGCTGTCCGGGCTGGCCACCGGTGACCCCGAGCTCGCCGAGGTCTTCGTGCGGAGATTTCAGCACCGGGTCTTCGGGGTCGCGATGGCCGTCACGCGGGACCAGCAGCTTGCCGAGGACGTCGCCCAGCAGACGTTCGAGCGCGCCTGGCGGCATGCCCAGATCTACGACTCGCGCCGCGGCTCGGTCGGGACCTGGCTCACCACCATCGCCCACAACCTCGCCGTCGACGCCGTCCGGGCCCGGCGGACCGAACCGATGGCACCGGAGGACCTCGACCCCCTCCTCGACGCCGTCACCGAGACCCCCGAGCGATGGGCACTGGCCGACGAGGCCTCCACCCAGCTGCGGGCCGCGCTGGCCCGGCTGCCGCGAGAGCAGGCCAGGGCCCTGATGATGGCCGGCATCTACGGCATGACGGCCCAGCAGATCGCTGACGCGGAGCGGATCCCGCTGGGCACGGCCAAGACGCGGATCCGAGCGGCGATGGCGAAACTCCGTGCCGCGCTGGCGTCCCCGAAGGGAGGCGGCCATGTCCGGTGACGCGCACTGCGCGAAGCTGCACGAGGTCGGCGCCGAGCTGGCGCTGGGCGTCCTGCCCGGCCGGGAGCGGGCCGCGGCGGTCGCCCATCTGGACGGGTGCGCGGACTGCCGGGAGTACGTGCGCCGGCTCACCGGGATCGGCGACCGGTTGATCGGCCTGCTGCCGGAGAGCGACCCGCCGCCCGGCTTCGAGACCCGGGTGGCGCGCAGCCTGGCCGCGCAGGCGGCGGGGGCCGAGGGGGCACGGCCCGGCTACCCCGCCCAGGTCCGGCGGGGCCGTGTCCGGCGCCTCCGGCTGCGGCTCGCCGCGGTCGCCGCCACCGCCGCGGTCGCCGTCGGCTTCGCCGGCTGGGCGATCGGCAGCGCCGTCGAGGGCGCCGTCACCGCCTCGGCGCCCGCGGTCGAGTCCGAGCCCGTGCTGGTCGGGGACATGATCCCGGCCGGCGGCGGGGAGCCCGTCGGCGAGATCTACGCCCACCCCGGCAGCCCCGCCTGGATGTTCGTCTCCGTCGCCCTGCCCGGCACCCCCTACCAGGACCGGGTCACCTGCCTGCTGGCGCGCGCCGACGGAACGGCCACGCGGATCGGCGACTTCCCGCTGCGGGGCGGGCGCGGCAACTGGGGCGTGGCGGTCCCCGTGGACCTCACCAGGTACTCCGCCGCCCGCCTCACCTCCGCCGACGGCACCGTCCTCGCCACCGCCCGGCTGCAGAAGGGCAAGGTGGTGACCCCGGAGGCGTCATGACAGCGCCGCTCCCGAGCCGAGCCGGTGCAGCAGGGCGTACGGCCCCTGCCGCCCGAGGAGGTCCGTGGGCGCGCCGTCCTCGACGACCCGGCCGTGGTCGAGCACCACGATCCGGGTGGCGTGGCGGACGGTGGGCAGCTGGTGCGAGACGACCACGGTGGTCCGCCCGGCCATGAGCCGGCGCAGCGGCTCCATGACGCGCCGCGCCGAGCGGACGTCCAGCCCGGCGGTGGGCTCGTCCAGCAGGAGCACCGGGGCGTCCCGGATCATCGCGCGGGCGATCGCCAGCCGCCGGCACTGGCCGCCGGAGAGCGTCCGGCCGCGCTGTCCGACGAGCGTGTCGTAGCCGTCCGGGAGCCGCTCGACGAACTCGTGGGCGTCCGCGGCCCGCGCCGCCGCGACGATCTCGGCCTCCGTGGCCGCCGGCCGGCCGTAGGCGATGTTCTCCCGCACGGTGCCGTGGAAGACGAGGGTCTCCTGCAGCACCACCGCGATGTTCTCCCGGACGTCGGTCAGGCTGAGCTCGCGCAGGTCGGTCCCGTCGAGGCGGACCGCACCCCGGTCGGGGTCGTAGAACCGCAACTGCAGTTTCGCGAGTGTGGACTTGCCCGACCCGCTGGCCCCGACCAGCGCCAGCGTCTCCCCGGGAGCCGCCCGGAACGACACGTCGGACAGCGCCCAGGCCGCCGTACCGGGGTAGCGGAACCACACCCCGTCGAACTCCACCGCGCCCCGCGCCCGGCGCAGCCGACGCGCGCCGGCCGCCTCGGTCACCTGGGGCCGCTCGTCGAGCAGTTCGATGATCCGCTCCGCGGCGGCGGAGGCCGTGTAGAAGGTGGTGCCGAGGCCGGACAGCCCGTGGACCGGGCCGTACAGCTTGCCGATCAGCGCGAGGAACACCAGCAGTCCGCCGAGCGTGAGCTGCCCCTGGGCCAGCTTCCAGGTGCCGAGGGCCAGCACCGCGAGCCCGCCGGTCACCTCCACGAACTCGACCGCGGGCGCGTACACGGCACGGATCCGCGCCGAGGCCATCGCGGCCCGGAACCGGCCGGCGTTCTCCCGCTCGAACCGGCGCGCCTCCCACGCCTGCCGGTTGTACGCCTGCACCAGGACGACGTTGCCCAGCGACTCCTCGGCGATCGCGCCGAGCGCCCCGCCGCGCCGCCTGCGTTCCCGCGAGGCGTCCCTGACCAGCCGCGAGAAGTACCGGGCCGCGCCCCAGAACAGCGGTACGACGACGAGGGCGAGCAGGGTCAGGTCCCAGCGCAGGTAGACCAGCATGCCGAGGTAGACGCCCAGGCTGATCACGTAGTACAGGGCGTCCGCGACACCCGAGAGCAGGAACGTCTCCACCGCGTCGACGTCGCCGGTCACCCTGGACAGCACGTCCCCGAGCCGGCGGCGCTCGAAGAAGCCGAGGGAGAGTCCCTGGACATGCCGGAAGACGTCGGCCCGCAGGGCGAGCAGGAAGCGTTCGCCGACCCAGGTGGAGGTCACGTCGTCGGCGTAGCCGAGGATGCCGGAGCAGAGGACGAGGCCGAGATAGGCGGGCGCGATCCACAGGAAGGGGCGCAACTCCCGGCCGACGAGGACGTCGTCGACGACGAACTTGAAGAGCCACAGCTCCGCGGCGTCGACGGCAGGGCCGGTCAGGCTCAGCAGGACGAGCGGCACGAGCCAGCGGCGGCCGCCCCGGGTGTACGGCCAGAACCGCCGGAACACCTCGCGCGGGGGGACCGGGGGAGCGGCCGTGACCACTTGCGCCATGGGAGGGGGCCCTCGGAGAACACCGGCGGAGCGGACCGGCTGACCCGGAACCGGTCCGCTCCGCACTCAGGTGTGGTCAGTAGTGGTCGTGGCCGTGCCGGTCGTTCCGGTCGCGGTCGTGGTCGTGACCGTGGCGGTCGTTCCGGTCGTGGTCGTGACCGTGGTCGTGCCGGTCACCGTGCCGGTCGTCGTGGTCATGGTCGCGGTGGTGCTTGAACGGCATCAGGTTGCTGAAGACGGCCATGGTGTTCCTCCCGAAACTTGCGTCACAGGGGGTACGGCCGGGGAGGGGATCGGGATGGCCGTTTACGGGACGAATCCGTAGAAATTTTCGGCTGCAGGCCGGTGCGGGCTGGTCGCGCAGTTCCCCGCGCCCCTAAAAGACATAGCAGCGGGCAGGCGTGCCGCGGGGCGGCACGGGTGGGCGCCGGGGGTACCCCCGGCCGAAGGCCGGGGGAGGCACCCTGTCGGCGCCGGTAGGCGTCTCCCCGCCTCAGCCCAGACGCGCGGCCAGCCCCCCTGTGCACCGCACCTCGTCCCCCGCCGTGATCAACAGCCCCTCCACGTCCGGAAGCGACTCCAGCCAGGCCAGCCCGGCCCGCGACCCCATCGCGAACGCCGCCGTCGCCCAGCAGTCCACCCACGTCAGCCGCGGCCCCACCACCGTCACCGCCACCAGGTCCGTCACCGCCGACTTCCCGGTCCGCGGATCGACGATGTGGGCGCCCCGCTCCGCCGTACCGGACGTGGCGACCGCCAGCTCCGCCACCCCCGCCGCCGAGATCACCGCCGCCAGCCCGCCAGGCCGCAACGGATCCGCGATCCCCACCCGCCACGCCCGCGTCGGCTCGGGCGCGTCGAACATCTGGACGTCGCCGCCGCCGTTCACGCTCACACCCCGCACCCCGGGCACCCGCCGGAGCGACCGGGCCGCCCGCTCCGCGGACCAGCCCTTCACGATCCCGGTGGGATCGAGCCGCCCCCGGTAGCGCGTGCTGAACCAGCCGTCGCTCACCCGCTCCGCCTCGGCCGCCAGTTCCAGCACCTCGGCCACCTCGGGATCGCAGTCGCCGACGCCGATCTCCTCCCGTGCGAGGCGGGACACCTGGCTGTCCTCGCGGTACGTGCTGAACACCTCGTCGACCCGGTGCAGCCCACCGACCGCCTCGTCGAGAGCGGCCCGTACGGCATCCGGGTCCCCGCCGCGGACGTCGAAGGAGAAGACGGTCCCCATGACCTCCTCCGCGTGACGCACCGCGGCGGGAGCTTCCGCGGACTCGGCCACCGCCTCAGCCACCGGCCTGGTCCAGCGCCGACTGCAGGGACTGCTTGTAGCCGGCGCTGGTGTAGGTGGCCCCGGAGACGGAGTCGATGTTCGCGCTCTGCGCCGCCACCGCCTCCTGGTTGAGCTTCGGGACGGAGAGCGCGGTCTTCTGGTCGCTGGTGCCGCCCTTGGGCGCCTGCACCGCCTCCGCCTCGGTGATCTTCCCGCCTGAGACGGTGATCCGGACCTGGACCGGCCCGTACTGGGTCTGCGCGACCTGCCCGGTCACCGTCTTGGCCTGCGCCTGCGCGGACCCGGAGGAGGACGAGCCGGACGAGGAACCGGAGGACGAGCCGGACGAGGAACCGGAGGACGCGCCCGCCGCCTTCACCTTGTCCAGCGCCGACTGCAGGGACTGCTTGTAGCCGGTGCTCGTGTAGGTGGCCCCGGAGACCGAGTCGATGTTCGCGCTCTGCGCCGCCACCGCCTCCTTGTTGAGCTGCGGCACCGACAGCGCGGTCTTCTGGTCGCTGGTGCCGCCCTTGGGCGCCTGGATCGCCTGGGCCTGGGTGATCTTGCCGTTGGCGACGGTCAGCCGGACCTGGACGACCCCGTACTGCGTCTGGGTCGCGTTTCCGTCCACCGTGGTGGTGCCGGCGGCCCCGGTGCCGCCCTGCGGTGACTCCTGCCCGGCCGCCGCGGCCGACGGGGCCGCACCCGCCGCCGACGCGGACGCCGGGTCCGACGACGGCTTCAGTGACAGCAGCAGCACGACACCGGACACGGTGGCCGCGGTGGCCAGCACCACACGCCTGATGGGGTGACTCTTCCTCATCGCTTACGAACTCCCGATTCCCTGGATTCCCGTGTGGTCCCGTCGCTCACATCTCGAACGACTCGTGATGGATGCGGCGGGCGGGAACCCCCGCGCCGCGCAATGCTTCGTACACGCCCTGCGCGAACCCGGGCGGGCCGCACATGAAGACGTCGTGGTCGACGATGTCCGGGATCTTCCGTTCGAGGTTCTCCGCGGAGATGTCGGGACGCTCGCCCTCCGGGCTGTTGACCGCGTACATCAGCCGGGCCCCGCGCTCCTTGGCGATCTCGGCCAGTTCGTCCCACAGGGCGAGGTCCTGCGTGGTGTTGGCCCGGTAGAGCAGGGTCAGGTCGCCCGCGGCGCCGGGCAGCGTCTCGAACAGCGCCCGCATGGGCGTGATCCCGACGCCGCCCGCCACCAGCAGGACCTTGCCGCGGCTGCGCCGGGACGCGGTCATCGCCCCGTACGGCCCTTCGGCCCACACCCTGGTCCCGGGCCGTAGTTCGCGCAGCCGTGCGCTGTGGTCGCCGATCGCCTTGACGGTGATCCGCAGCATGTCGGGGCGCGGGGCCGCCGACAGGGAGTACGGGTGCGAGCTGAACCGCATCCCGGGAGCCATGAACCGCCAGCGGAAGAACTGGCCGGCCTCCGCGCCCATCCGGTGCAGCTTGCGCCCGCCGATCAGCACGGACACGATGCCCGGCGTCTCCTCGATGACCGCCTCGACCCGCATCCGGTGCCGCAGGTTGAGCCGGATCGGGGTGAGAATCCGGTACCAGACCACCAGCGCGGTCACCACGCCGTACAGCCCGTACCAGAAGGTCTTGGCCATCGGCGTGAGGGCGAAGTCGTTGCCGGTGGTGATCTGGTGCCAGAACGTCAGGAACACCGCCGCGTACGTCAGCAGGTGCACGTGGTACCAGGTGTCGTACGGCATCCGGCGCCGCACCGGCCCGATCGAGGTCAGGCCGATGACGACGAACAGGCCGGTCCCGATGGCCGCCTTGCCCATGTCGGGGAGCTGGTTCACGGAGTCGATGGTCTGCTGGACGATGTCGTTCAGCGTCTTGCCGGCCTGCAGCGCGTAACCCCACATGATGAGGAAGACGTGCGCGAAGACCAGGCAGAGCGTGTAGCGGCCGCTCATCGCGTGCCAGCGGGCGACGCGGTCGGAGCCGACGCGCCGCTCCAGCGCCGGCACCCGGGCCATCTGGAGGACCACGAGGGCCATCAGATAGCCGGCCAGCAGGCCGGTGATCCGGCCCGCGTTGAGGATCTTGCCGTTCTGGTCGGCGATGGACGGGGTGTTGTGCCACCACAGCCAGAGCACGGCCGCCGCGCCCGCCCACACGGCGAGCAGCAGCGGGACGGCCGGTGAGCGGCGCGGGCGGATGCGGCGCATCGTCTGGCGGCGGGCGGCACGTCCGCCTGCGAGCGTGGTGGTCACGGTTCCTCCGTAGGGACTTGACCCATGGCCCACAGGTACGTGCCGCACTGCCTGAGCGTTCAGAGTCCCGCGGAGTCCAGTGCGGACTGGAGTGACTGCTGGTATCCCTGGCTGGTGTAGGTGGCCCCGGAGACGGTGTCGATGCTCGCGCTCTGTGCCGCCAGCGCCTCGCTGCGCAACTGCGGGAGGGCGTACTGGTTGATCTCCTGGTCCCGTGGGTTGTCCGTCGGGTACTGGAGCGCCGTGACGTCGGTGACCCTGCCGTTCTTGACGGTCACCTTCACCTGGACCGGACCCCAGCGGGTCTGGACGGTGTCCCCGGTGACGGTCCTGGTGCCGGTGCTGCTGCTCCCGGACGCGCCGGACTTGCCGGAGTCGCCGGTCGCGCCCGGGGAGGCGCTCGCGGACGCCGCCGGGGCGGGGCCCGCGGCGTCGGTGACCACGGTCGGGGCGGTGTGCGGCTTGAGCGCCAGCAGCATCACCACGGCGGAGACGGTGGCGGCGCTCGCGAGCACGATGCGCCGCAGCGGCCGGTTCTTGTTCAGTGCGTGCACGACAGGCCCCTCACAGCTCTCACAGCTCTCACAGCTCTCACAGTTCGAACGACTCGTGGTGGATACGGCGGTCGGGCACCCCGGCCGCGCGCAGCGCCCCGTACAGCTCCCGGGCGAAGCCGTGCGGACCGCAGAGGTACACGTCGTAACCGGCGAGCCCCGGGAAGGTCGCCCGCAGCGACTCCGCCGTCAGGGCGGGGCGCTCGCCCTGCGGGCCGTTGAGTGCGTAGAGCACCTGGGCGCCCCGCCAGCGCGCGACCGCCTCCAGCTCGCCGCCCAGCGCCAGGTCCTCGGCCGTGCGCGCCCGGTAGAGCAGCGTGACGTCGCCGGGCAGCGTCTCGAAGAGCGCCCGCAGGGGGGTGACGCCGACGCCCGCCGCGATCAGCAGGGTCCGGTGGCTGGTGGCCCGGTCGGCGGTGAGGGAGCCGTAGGGGCCCTCCGCCCACACCCGGGTGCCGGGGCGCAGCAGCGGCACGGCCGCACTGTGGTCGCCGAGCGCCTTGACGGTGATCCGCAGCAGGTCGCCACGCGGCGGCGCCGAGAGCGAGTACGGGGTCGACGTCCAGGCCATGCCGTCGCCGCCGAAGAACCGCCAGCGGAAGAACTGCCCGGCCCGCGCGCCCAGCTCCCCGATGCGCCGGCCCTGGACGACCACCGAGTACACGCCCGGCGCCTCCTGCTGCACGGAGTGCACCCGCAGCCGGTGCCGGAGGTTGAGCCGCACCGGCGCCAGGATCCGGAACCAGAGCACCAGGGCGGCGACCCCGAGGTACAGCGCGTACCAGAAGGCGGTGGCGACAGGCTTGCCGTTGAGGTCGTTGCCCAGCGTCAGCTGGTGGAAGAAGGCGAGGAAGACGGCCGCGTAGGTGAGCAGGTGGACGTAGTACCAGAACTCGTAGCTGGTCCGGCGGCGCGCGGCGCGCATCGAGGTGATGCCGACGGCGAAGAGGATCACCGTGCCGGCGGTCGCCTTGAGCATGTCGGGGTAGTCCAGGACGACGTTCAGCGTCTCGTGGACGATCGAGGCGTGGTCCTGGGCCGCGTACCCGGTGAGGATCAGCACGACGTGCGCGACCAGCAGACAGACCGTGTACCGGCCGGCCATCGCGTGCCAGCGGGCCACCCGGTCCGAGCCGACCCGCACCTCCAGCAGCGGGACCCGGGCCATCAGGCCGACGAGCACCGCGCAGGAGTACCCGCACAGCAGCCCGGCGATCCGCCCGGCCCCGGTCAGCCAGCCGGCCGTGCCCACGACGGAGCCGGTGTCCGACCACCACAGCAGGAGCACGGCCGCGGCCCCGCCCCACAGCAGGGCGAGCACCGTGGCGGCGGGGGAGCGGCGCGTGGCCACGGCGGGCACGGCAGGCGCCGTACGCCGTTCGTCCACGGTCGTCATGAGCGGTTTCCCTTCTCCGGTGGGTGACGCCACTGTGCAGCGCGAACCTCTGAGCGGCCTCTGAGTCCGCGCCGGCTCAGCGCACTCAGAGGAAATTCAGAGCGCCCGGGGTCCCCCCTCGCCACCCGCAGGGGCGATGCTGGGAGACGCGATGAACACGACCCGCTCCGGCCGCCCGGCCCTCACCAGACCCGACGGCACCCAGCTCCGCGTCCTCGTCGTCGACGACGACCCCGACCTCGCGGAGGTCCTCACCGGTGCCCTGCGCTACGAGGGCTGGGAGGTCCGCGCGGCCGGCGACGGCGCGAGCGCGCTGGCCGCGGCCCGGGAGCTGCTGCCGGACGCGGTGGTCCTGGACGTGATGCTCCCGGACACCGACGGCTTCGCCGTGCTCCGCTCGCTGCACCGGGTCAAGCCGGACGTGTGTGTGCTCTTCCTCACCGCCCGGGACGCCGTCGAGGACCGGATCGCCGGCATCACCGCCGGCGGCGACGACTACGTCACCAAGCCCTTCAGCCTGGAGGAGGTGGTCGCCCGGCTGCGCGGCCTGTTGCGCCGGGCCGGCATGGCCCGCCAGCAGGAGGACGGCCCCCGCCTCGTCGTCGGCGACCTCGCCATGGACGAGGAGGCCCGCGAGGTGACCCGGGCGGGCGAGCTGATCGAACTCTCCCCGACCGAGTTCGAACTCCTGCGCTTCCTGATGCGCAACCCGCGCCGTGTCCTCAGCAAGGCGCAGATCCTCGACCGGGTCTGGTCCTACGACTTCGGCGGCCGTGCCCACGTCGTCGAGCTGTACATCTCCTACCTGCGCAAGAAGGTGGACGCGGGCCGCGAGCCCATGATCCACACGGTCCGCGGGGCGGGTTACGTCCTCAAACCCGTGACCAGGTGACCAGGTGAATCCGCTACGACGGCTGCGGCACCTGCCCCGCCTGCGCACCCTCCGCGCCCGCCTCACCGCGGGCCTGGTCGTGCTGCTCGCCGTGAGCTGCGCGGCGGTCGGCGTCGCGGCCGTGGTGGAACTGGACGGCTTCCTCACCGGCCGCCTCGACCAGCAGCTCCAGCAGACCGGCCCGAGCTTCCCGCAGTCCCTCGAACACGGCATGTACAGGCCCAGCGACCGGGACGGCGACGAACACGGCGACACCCGCCGCCAGGCCGCCGGCACCTTCGGCGCCCGCCTGATGAACGGCCGGGTCACCAACGCGGCCCTGATCCCCTCCGACGACGACCCGGACCTGACCGTCGGCCTCACGGCCCGCGACCGTGCGGCCCTCGCGGAACTGCCGGTGGACGGCCGCGGCCACACGGTCCACCTCGCCCCGATCGGCGCCTACCGGCTGCTGGCCTGGCCGGGCCGCGACGGCGACGTCCTGGTCACCGGCCTGTCCCTGGAACCGGTACGGGCCACCGTGCACCGCCTGGAACTGGTCGCCGCCGCCGTCTTCGGCGTCGCCCTGGCCGCGGCCGGAGTGGCCGGCGCCCTCTGGGTCCGCTGGTCCCTGCGCCCCCTGAGCCGCGTCGCGGCCACGGCCGCCCGGGTCAGCGAACTCCCGCTCGCCAGCGGCGAGGTGGCCCTGCCCTCCCGCGCCCCCGAGTCCGACCCCCGCGGCGAGGTCGGAAGGATGGCGACCGCCTTCAACCGCATGCTGGGCCATGTCGAGGACGCGCTCACCAAGCGCCATGCCAGCGAGGAGCGCCTGCGCACCTTCGCGGCCGACGCCAGCCACGAGCTGCGCACCCCGGTCGCCTCGGTCCGCGGCCACGCGGAACTGGCGCTGCTGCACCCGGGCCCGGTGCCCCCCGAGATCACCCGCGCCCTGCAACGCATCGCCGCCGAGTCCTCCCGGATGGGCGAGATGGTCGACGACCTGCTCCTCCTGGCCCGCCTGGACGCGGGCCGCCCTCTGGAGAGCCACCCGGTCGACCTCACCCACCTGGTCCTGGACGCCGTCACGGACGCCCGCGCCACCGGCCCCGACCACCGCTGGACCCTCGACCTCCCCGAGGACCCGGTGACGGTGACGGGCGACACCCACCGCCTGCAACAGGTCCTGGCCAACCTGCTGGCCAACGCCCGCCTGCACACACCCGCCGGCACGAAGGTGACGGTGACCCTGGAGACGGACGGCGGCCGGGCGGCCCTCCGGGTCCACGACGACGGCCCCGGGATCCCTCCCGACATCCAGCCCGGCGTCTTCGAACGCTTCACCCGGGCCGAACACCGCCGCCGCCCGGACGCCTCCGGCGGCGGAGCGGGCCTCGGTCTGTCGATCGTGGCGGCGGTGGTGGAGGCACACGGCGGCACGGTGACCGTGGAGAGCCTGCCGGGCACGACGACGTTCACGGTGGAACTGGCGGCAACCGCAACCCCGTAGGGGCGCTGGGGGAGGAACTGCGCGACCCGCCCAGGACGGCCTGCACGTGCCACCGCACCCCGTACGGCGTACCTCTCAGTACCGGGTGAGAGCGGTGTCGCCGCTCACCGTCCCCATGGCGATGTGCGGCCCCTTCTTCGGATCCGCCCACTGCAGAATCCGCCGCATCGCATCCTCCGGCACTGACACACACCCGGCCGTCGCCCCGGCCCCGTTGACATGCAGAAAGATCCCGGCCCCCCGCCCTCGCACCGGCCGCGTGTAGTTGAACCCGATCACCAGCGCGTACCCGTACTGCGTCGTGTACGACGACAGCTTCTCCGACTCCGCCGCGCGGCAGTCGGACGGCAGCGGCTCCGCCCAACGGTTGTAGGACGCGGAGTCGTTGTCCTGGCACCACCACGAATTCGCCGTCACCGGCCGGTACTCGACCGCGGTCCCGGCCGGCGCCGCCTGGAGGCCGAACCCGAACGGAAGGTCGTACAACCCCGTAGGGGTCGTGTTCGTACCCTGCTGCCGCTTCGCCCCCTCGACCAGTCCCTTCGCGCCGAAGCGGGCCTCGGCCGACCCCACCTGCACCCAGGCCCCGTCCCGGCGCTCCCACCAGGTGAGCGTCCCCGACGTCGAGCTCAGGGCGGACGCCTCCGCGGTGATCAGCTGGCTGCCGCCGCCGGTGTCGGCCATCAGGGCGGGCAGCGGCTGCGGATCCGTGGCTCCCGGCGCCGCACCGAGCAGCAGCAGGGACGCGGACACAAGAGTGGTGACGACTCCTCGGCGCATGTCTCAGACGCTAGACGGAGGCAGCGGCAACGGCAGCCCGGGTAGGCCGTCCAGGCTCACCGCGATGTGGTCCTTCTTCTCGAAGTACGCGCTCAGCGAGGCGTCGTCCTCGCGCGCGAAGCGCTTCCCGTGCAGGTCACGGTCCGCCTCGTAGGCCATGTAGGGGACCGCGTAACCACAGCTGTCGCGAATGAGTTCGGCGTGGACGACGACGACCGCGCGCAGGCCGTGCAGGGACGGGTCGATGTCCGGGAAACGGGTGAGGAGTTCCGAGAAGCGCGGGTCGTCGCGGAAGACCGCCTCGCCGTGCCCGTGCACCCGGACGATGTTCGGCGGCCCCTGGAACGCGCACCACATCAGGGTGATGCGGCCGTTCTCCCGCAGATGGGCGATGGTCTCGGCGTTCGAGCCGGCGAAGTCCAGGTAGGCGAGGGTGAGTTCGTCGAGCACGGTGAAGGAGCCCTTGAGGCCCTTGGGCGAGAGGTTGACCGTGCCGTCGCCCGCGAGCGGGGCGGTGGCGGTGAAGAACAGGGGCTGGTCCTCGATGAACGTGCGGAGCCTGCCGTCGATGCGTTCGTAGGTCTTTCCCATGAGGTCCCACTGTGGCCGCCCCGGCCGGCGCTGTACACGGGGCGGCCACAGCTGCCTGTCACGTCACTTGGTGAGCGTGCAGGCGGCCAGGGAGTCGAGACCGGCCGGCTTGGTCGAGGTCCGGCCGATCGCGATGGCGATCCGGTCGATGGTCGACTTCCGCTTGTCCGCCAGCGGGCCGAGGATCGCGTTCTGGACGAAGTTCGGACCGCCCTGGCCGACCGTGGACTGGAGCCGGTTGTTGGCCTCGGTGATCTGCGTCTGGAGCAGCGTGAGGTTGCGGTCGACCTCGGCCTGTGCGGAGGCGGGGATCGCCGGCAGCTGTGAGGCGACGTCCGGGCAGGTGATCGTGGAGACGGCACTGCTGCCGGTGCTGCCCGTCGACTGCTGCTGGGTGGCCGCCGTGCTCGGCGCGGCCGAGGCGGTGCCCGCCGCCGTGCCGGTCCCCGTGTTCGTGCTCGCCCCGCTCGCGTTCAGGGCGCACGGCGCGAGCGAGTCCAGGCCGGTCGGCTTGGCGGCGGTACGGCCGATCGCGGTCGCGATCCGGTTGATGGTCGCCACCCGCTTGTCCTTGAGGGGGCCGAGGATCGCGTTGTTCACGAAGTTCGGGCCGCCCTGGCCCACCGTGTCGACCAGCCGCTTGTTGGCCTCCTGGATCTGCGTCTGGAGGAGGGTGAGGTTTCTGTCGACCTCGGCCTTCGCGGAGGCGGGGACCGCCGGCAGCTGCGAGGCGACGTCCGGGCAGGTGATGGTGCCGGGGGAGGCGGCGAGAGTGCGTGCGTTGTTCGTGCCGCTGCTCTTGTCGGGCGTACCGGCGAGGGCCGTACCGGCGATGACCGCGCCGGAGAGTGCCACCGCGGCGGCACCGCCGATGAGCGCGACACGACGCTTGTTGTACTTCGGGAGAGCCCTGGACATGCGGATGCCTCACTTGGGTCAGAGGTGGGTTTACAAACGCGGCGCCAGCGTTCAGGGATGGGTACGGGTAAGCGGTTTCGTTTGTTCAACCCTTTTTCCTGCCGGTCGGCCGAACCCGGCAGATTGACGAATCATGCAGAGCTCTGCATACTCATGCATGGCGAGCGAATGTACGTGAGGAGGGACCCATGAGCGAGCGCGTCGTACTCGCCTACTCCGGCGGCCTCGACACCTCCGTCGCCATCGGCTGGATCGCCGAGGAGACGGGCGCCGAGGTCATCGCCGTCGCGGTGGACGTCGGTCAGGGCGGCGAGGACCTGGACGTCATCCGCAAGCGCGCCCTGGCCTGCGGCGCGGTCGAGGCGGAGGTCGCCGACGCCAGGGACGAGTTCGCCGACGAGTACTGCCTCCCGGCGATCAGGGCCAACGCCCTCTACATGGACCGCTACCCGCTGGTCTCCGCGCTCTCCCGCCCGGCGATCGTCAAGCACCTGGTGGTCGCCGCCCGCAGGCACGGCGCCGGCACGGTCGCCCACGGCTGCACCGGCAAAGGCAACGACCAGGTCCGCTTCGAGGCCGGCATCGTCGCCCTCGCCCCCGACCTGACCTGTATCGCCCCGGTCCGCGACTACGCGATGACCCGGGACCGGGCGATTGCCTTCTGCGAGGCGAAGAACCTCCCGATCGCGACCACCAGGAAGTCTCCGTACTCCATCGACCAGAACGTCTTCGGCCGCGCCGTCGAGACCGGCTTCCTGGAAGACATCTGGAACGGCCCGATCGAGGACATCTACGAGTACACCCAGAACCCGGCCACCCCGCGCGAGCCCGACGAGGTCGTCGTCACCTTCGAGGCGGGCGCCCCGGTCGCGATCGACGGCAGGCCGGTCACCGTCCTCCAGGCCGTCCAGGAGCTGAACGAGCGGGCGGGCGCCCAAGGGGTCGGCCGCATCGACATGGTCGAGGACCGTCTCGTCGGCATCAAGTCCCGCGAGGTGTACGAGGCCCCGGGCGCGATCGCGCTCATCACGGCCCACCAGGAGCTGGAGAACGTCACCGTCGAGCGCGAACTCGCCCGCTACAAGCGGCAGGTGGAGCAGCGCTGGGGCGAACTCGTCTACGACGGACAGTGGTTCTCCCCGCTCAAACGGGCCCTGGACGGCTTCATCGACGAGGCGAACCGGCACGTCACCGGGGACATCCGCATGACGCTCCACGGCGGCCGCGCGGTCGTCACCGGCCGCCGCTCCGACTCCTCCCTCTACGACTTCAACCTCGCCACCTACGACACCGGCGACACCTTCGACCAGGCCGCGGCCAAGGGCTTCATCGACATCTACAGCCTGTCGTCGAAGATCGCCGCGCTGCGCCGTCTGCGGGCACAGCCCGACGTAGACCAGGCATAGATCTGCAAGGATCTGCGCTACCCGTCAACCCTTCCTAGGAGCAACGCAAGTGAGCAGCAACAGCGGTGACGTACGGCTCTGGGGCGGCCGTTTCGCCGACGGTCCCGCCGAGGCCCTGGCGAAGCTGTCCGCGTCCGTCCACTTCGACTGGCGGCTCGCGCCCTATGACATCGCCGGTTCGCGTGCCCACGCCCGCGTGCTGCACAAGGCGGCGCTGCTCACCGCGGACGAACTCCAGCGCATGCTCGCCGGCCTCGACCGGCTCGAAGCCGACGTCGCCGACGGCTCCTTCGTCGGCACGATCGCCGACGAGGACGTCCACACCGCCCTGGAGCGCGGCCTCCTGGAGCGCCTCGGCCCCGATCTCGGCGGCAAGCTGCGCGCCGGCCGCTCCCGCAACGACCAGGTGGCCACCCTCTTCCGGATGTACCTGCGGGACCACGCCCGCATCATCGGCGGCCTGATCGCCGACCTCCAGGACGCCCTGATCGGCCTCGCCGAGGCCCACCCGGACGTGGCGATGCCCGGCCGCACCCACCTCCAGCACGCCCAGCCGGTCCTCTTCGCCCACCACGTCCTCGCCCACGTGCAGTCCCTCACCCGGGACGCCGAGCGGCTGCGCCAGTGGGACGAACGCACGGCGGTCTCCCCGTACGGCTCCGGTGCCCTCGCCGGCTCCTCCCTGGGCCTGGACCCGGAGGCGGTGGCGAAGGACCTCGGCTTCGAGCACGGCAGCTCCGCGAACTCCATCGACGGCACGGCCTCCCGCGACTTCGTGGCCGAGTTCGCCTTCATCACCGCGATGATCGGCGTGAACCTCTCCCGGATCGCGGAGGAGGTCATCATCTGGAACACGAAGGAGTTCTCCTTCGTGACCCTGCACGACGCGTTCTCCACGGGCTCGTCGATCATGCCCCAGAAGAAGAACCCCGACATCGCGGAGCTGGCCCGCGGCAAGTCCGGCCGCCTGATCGGCAACCTGACCGGCCTGATGGCCACCCTCAAGGCGCTGCCGCTCGCCTACAACCGCGACCTCCAGGAGGACAAGGAGCCGGTCTTCGACTCCTGCGACCAGCTGGAGGTCCTGCTCCCCGCCTTCACCGGCATGATGGCCACCCTCACCGTCCACCGCGAGCGCATGGAGGAACTGGCCCCGGCCGGCTTCTCCCTCGCCACCGACATCGCCGAGTGGCTGGTCAAGCAGGGCGTCCCGTTCCGCGTCGCCCACGAGGTGGCCGGCGAGTGCGTCAAGGCGGCGGAGGCCGAGAACAAGGAACTCGACGAGCTGACGGACGACCAGTTCGCCAAGATCTCCGCCCACCTGACCCCGCAGGTCCGCACGGTCCTCAACGTCCCCGGCGCCCTCGCCTCCCGCAACGGCCGCGGCGGCACGGCCCCGAGCGCGGTGGCGGTGCAGCTGGCCGAGGTCAAGGCGGACGTGGTCCGGCAGCACGAGTGGGCCGACGCGAGGAAGTAGACCTTCCCGGCGCCCCCGAGAGGGCGCTCCGTGCCGTGGTTCTCCGCCGCGCCGTCGTGGCCGCTCGCGCACTTCTCCAGGTGACGCGCCCCGAAAGGGGCGCGGGGAACTGCGCGAGCGACCCCCGCTCACCCGCGCTCGCCGGCGCGCCCCACCCCCCGAGCTGAACGGCGAACCAAAGGTGATCGCGGGTTACGTTGGTCAGTAGCCCGACGCAGCCGACCCCAACGGAGCCCGCGATGCCCTTCGCCCGCCTGGCGACCGCAACCACGCCGACCTCCCACCTCGGCCTCGGCCTCGCCGCGGTCGGCCGCCCCGGCTACATCAACCTCGGCCGCGAAAGCGACCTCGGCGAGGACCGCGGTGTCGACGCCCTCCGCACCCGCACCCACGAACTCCTCGACGCCGCCTACGCCCAGGGCGTCCGCTACGTCGACGTGGCCCGCTCCTACGGCCGCAGCGAGGAGTTCCTCGCCGACTGGCTGAGCGCCCACCCGGACATCCAGGACCTCGTCGTGGGCAGCAAGTGGGGCTACACCTACACGGCCGGCTGGTCGGCGGACGCCGAGACGCACGAGGTCAAGGACCACAGCCTCGCGACGTACGAGCGGCAGCGCGCCGAGACCGCCGAGCTGCTCGGCGACCGGCTCGACCTCTACCAGATCCACTCGGTGACCCCGGACAGCCCCGCCCTCACCGACAAGGAACTCCACGCCCGCCTCGCCGAGGCGGCGGCCGGCGGCCTCACCGTCGGCTTCTCGACCAGCGGCCCCGCCCAGGCCGACGCGATCCGCGCCGCCCTCGCCGTGACGGTCGACGGCGAGCCCCTCTTCCGTACCGTCCAGTCGACGTACAACGCCCTGGAGACCTCGGCGGGGCCGGCCCTCGCCGAGGCGCACGACGCCGGACTCACGGTGATCGTGAAGGAGGGCATGGCCAACGGCCGGCTGGCCGCCCCGCACGCTCCCGAGGTCCTGCGGGCCGTGGCCGAGGAGACCGGCCTGGGCTGCGATGCCGTCGCCCTCGCGGTCGTACTGCGCCGGCCCTGGGCCGGGGTCGTCCTCTCCGGGGCGGCGACGCTCGGCCAGCTCGCCTCCAACCTGCACGCGGCCGTGGTCGACCTCGACGCGGACCAGCTGAGCCGGCTCGCCACCCTCGCCGAGGAGCCGCGCGCCTACTGGGAGCACCGTGGCAGCCTGCCGTGGCACTGACACAGACATGGGCGTAATGTCACAGAAATGCACTTAAGCACACAAGACCGCACACAAGTCCCTCCCTTTGATGCGTGTGCGTCGCGAGTGAGACAAAGATGTCTCACATGGATTATTCTCGTCTCATGGCTCTCGACCGTGACCACGTCCTGCGCAGCGCAGCCGCCCTGCTGACCCGGAAGTCCACCGCGACCATGGACGAGGTCGCCAAGGCCGCCGGGATCAGCCGGGCCACCCTGCACCGGCACTTCGCCGGGCGGGACGCGCTCGTCCGCGCGCTGGAGGCGCTCGGCATCGCCGAGTGCGAGGCGGCCCTGGACGCGGCCCGCCTGGACGAGGGCCCGGCGGCCGACGCCGTGCACCGTCTGGTCCGCGCGATCGAACCGGCCGCCGGTCTGCTCGCCTTCCTCTACACCGAGAACCAGCTGTTCGAGGGCGAGGGACAGAACCAGGGCTGGACACGGATCGACGACCGCATCGCGGCCCTGTTCCGACGCGGCCAGCAGACCGGCGAGTTCCGCATCGACCTCACGCCCACCTGGCTCACCGAGGCGCTGTACGGCCTGCTGGCCTCCGCCGCCTGGGCGGTCTCCGAAGGCCGCGTCGCCCCCAAGGACTTCACCCACATGATCGTCGAGCTGCTGCTCGGCGGCGCACGACGAAGAGAGGAACCATGACCAGCACCGTGCAGCCGGCGCCCGTGGCGGAGGCGGAGGAGAGGCGGCCGGGCCGCTGGCTCGCCCTCTCCGCCCTCGTGCTCGCCGTGCTGCTGGTGGCCGTCGACGCGACCGTCCTCGGCCTGGCGACCCCCTACATCAGCGAAGACCTCAACCCCTCGGGCACCCAGCTGCTCTGGATCGGCGACGTCTACTCGTTCGTCATCGCCGGTCTGCTGGTCTCGATGGGCAGCCTCGGCGACCGCATCGGCCGCAAGCGGATCCTGCTCGTCGGCGCGACGGCCTTCGGCGCGGTGTCCGTCCTGAACGCGTACGCGACCACCCCCGGCACGCTCATCGCGGCCCGCGCCCTGCTGGGCGTCGCGGGCGCGACCCTGATGCCGGCCACCCTCGCCCTGATCCGCAACCTCTTCCACGACCCGCGCGAGCGCAGCCTCGCCGTCGGCATCTGGGGCGCGGCGGCCTCCGCCGGCACCGCCGTCGGCCCGATCGTGGGCGGCTTCCTGCTCGAACACTTCTGGTGGGGCTCGGTCTTCCTGATCAACCTGCCCGTGATGGTGGTCCTGGTCCTCGTCGGCCTCAGGACGCTCCCGGAGTCCCGCAACCCCGCCCCGGGCCCCTGGGACCTGATCAGCGTCGTCCTGTCACTGGTCGGCATGATCGCCGTCGTGTACGCGGTGAAGGAGGCCGCGACCCACGGCCTCACCGGCGTGACCGCGGCCACCGCCCTGCTCGGCGTGGCGGCCCTCCACGGCTTCGTCCGCCGCCAGCTCACCATGCCCAGGCCCCTGCTGGACATGCGGCTGTTCCGCAACCGCGGCTTCAGCGGCGCGGTCCTGGCCGACCTGCTGACCGTGCTCGGCATGTCGGGGCTGGTGTTCTTCCTCTCCCAGTTCCTGCAACTGGTCCAGGGCAGGCACCCGTTCGAGGCGGGCCTCGCCGAGGTGCCGGCCGCGGTCGGCGCGGTGGCGGCGGGCCTGGTGGCGGGCCGGGCGGCCCGCCGTTACTCGGTGCGGGCGGTGGTCTCCGGCGGCCTGGCGGCCGTCGGCGTGGCCCTCGCGGTCCTGACCACCCTCTCGCGGTCCACCGGCTACCCGGTCCTCGGCGCGGCCCTCCTGGTGGTCGGCGTCGGCGCGGGCTTCTCCTTCACGGTGACGGCCGACGTCATCCTCTCCAGCGTCCCCAAGGACCAGGCCGGCGCCGCCTCGGCGGTCTCCGAGACGGCGTACGAACTGGGCGCGGCGCTGGGCATCGCCCTGCTGGGCTCGATCGTGACGGGCGTCTACCGCGGCTTCACGGCCCCGCCGGGCACCCCGGCCGCCGTCCACGAGTCGCTGGGCGCGGCCCTGGAGGCCTCGAAGGCCATGCCCGCACCCACGGCGGCCGACATGCTGAGCGCGGCCCGCGACTCCTTCACCCACGGCCTCCACCTGGCCTCGGGCGCGGGCGCCGCGGTCCTGCTGGCGACGGCGGTGGCGGCCTGGTTCCTGCTCCGGGGCCAACGGCTGGAGAGCGCCCCCTGAGGGGCGCCGGGGGTACCCCGGCCGATGGCCGGCGGAGGAACCGCGCGATCAACCACGAAGTACCCGCGCCCGAAGGACCGCCGAAGCATCCCGAATCACTTCTGGTAACCCAGCACCGTCATCATCCCGCTCTCCGAGTGGTACTGGTTGTGACAGTGCAGCATCCACAACCCGGGGTTGTCGGCGTCGAAGTCGAGCACCAGCTTGCGATGCGGCAGCACGATCGTGGTGTCCTTGCGCGCCCCCGCCGAGCTGATCCCGGTGACCGAGAACGTGTGCCCGTGCAGATGCATCGGATGCCACATGTCGGTCGCGTTGACGAGCGTCAGCCGCACCCGCTCACCGGCCCGCACCGCATGCCGCTGCCGCACGTCGTACTGCTTGTGGTCGAACCCCCAGTCGTACCTCTGCATCGTGCCCGTGATCCGGATGAGCAGGTCGCGGTCGGGGACCCGGTCGTCCATGGCGACGGACTCGGCCGGCAGCAGACGGCGCGCCGGCACGATCTCGCGGTCCAGCTCGGGCGGTCGGACATCGGGCGCCGGAAGGTTTCTCCCCTTGTCGGTGCGGAGGACCGCGAGTGCCCTGCCCTTCTTGCCCTCGGCGAGCGCGACCAGCGGGAAGACGCCGTCCTTGGCGGTGACGAGGACGTCGTACCGCTCGGCCATGCCGATGAGCAGCGCGTCGGTCCTCTTGTGCTGCACGGGGTAGCCGTCGGTGTGGGTCACGGTCATCTCGTGGCCGCCGAGCGCCACCCGGAACGCCGTCTCGGAGCCCGCGTTGATGATCCGGATCCGGACCCGGTCGCCGGGGCGGCAGCGGAAGACCGAGGGGTCGGTGTGCAGCCGCCCGTTGGCCAGGTAGTGCGGGTAGGCGACGTTGCCTCCCTCGCCGTGCAGCAGTTCGCTGTGGGAGTTGCGCAGGATCCGGTCGACGCCGGTCGGCGCCTTCGACCTGCCCTTGGACGCGGACTTGGACGCGGACTTGGACGCGGACCTGGACGGCGACGCGGAGGCGTGCGCCGAGCCGTGCGGACTCGGGCTGCCGGGGCCGGGACCCATGCCCATCCCCATGTGCATCGCCATGGACCCGCCCGGCTTGAGCTGGTCGAGCACCTGCTCGGGGCTGGAGCCGTCGATGTCGTCGACCCAGTCGTCCAGGACGACCACCCATTCCTGGTCGTAGGCGAGCGGCTCCTTCGGGTCGTCGACGATGAACGGCGCGTACAGCGCCCGGTCGGGCTGCATGCCGACGTGCGAGTGGAGCAGGTACGTCCCCGGGTGGGCGGCGACGAAGCGGTAGATGAAGTCCGTGCCCGGCGCGATGGCCGGCTGGGTCAGGTCCGGCACGCCGTCCA
Source organism: Streptomyces sp. NPDC086777 (assembly GCF_040702065.1). NCBI lineage: Bacteria > Bacillati > Actinomycetota > Actinomycetes > Kitasatosporales > Streptomycetaceae > Streptomyces > Streptomyces sp. NPDC086777. The sequence continues at coordinate 293,358 of NZ_JBFBJI010000002.1, forward strand.
TGTCGCAGCGCAGGCGCACCCCGTGCGCGTGCAGCGTGGTCTTCTCGGCCAGCTGGTTGGAGAGGGTCAGACTGAGGACGTCACCAGCGGTGACGCGCACCAGCGGCCCGGGGACCGACTCGTTGTACGCCCAGCTGTGGACCGTTCGGCCGCCCAGGTCCAGCATGCTCCTGGCAGCCGTGAACTTGATCATCCGGACGGGGCCGGACCCGCGTTTCCGCTCGGTCGCGAGCACCTCCGGGCCCGACGGGTTGACGAACCCCTTGGGCCCCTGCGGGACGAACGCCGAGGTGCCCGCCGTGTGTTGCGGGCCGGAACGGGGTTCTGAGCCCGAGTCGGTACATGCCGCGAGGAGTCCCGCGCCGGCGGCAGCGAACGGAGCACGAAGCAGGGTACGCCGAGAAGGTTTCTGCATATCTGAATAAGACATGCTGTGTGCTCATATGGGCGGTAAATGTGGATGAACGAACGATGTGTCGGGCCAATTTCCACCGGCAGGCGGACGCCGGACGGGTGTCAGGCGGATGGCAGACAGAAGGGCGCGGACCACGGGTCCACGCCCTTGCGCCGAACGAGTGCCGCGCCGTTCCTCCCCGTCAGGCGGCCTTCGCCTTCGTGGCGTACATGTCCACGTACTCCTGCCCGGACAGCCGCATCACCTCGGCCATCACCGAGTCGGTCACGGCCCGCAGCACGTAGCGGTCCCGGTCCATCCCCTCGTACCGGGAGAACTCCATGGCCTCGCCGAACCGGACGGTGACCTTGCCGGGCCGCGGGATGCCCGCGCCGCCCGGCTGCAGCTTGTCCGTGCCGATCATCGCGAACGGCACCACCGGCGCGCCGGTCATCAGCGTCAGCCGTGCGATGCCGGTACGGCCCCGGTAGAGCCGGCCGTCGGGGGAGCGGGTGCCCTCCGGGTAGATCCCGAAGATCCGGCCCTCGTCCAGGATCCGCTTGCCGGTCATCAGCGCGGCGACGCCACCGCTGGCGCCGTCCCGGTCCACCGGGATCATGCCGACGCCGGTGAAGAACCAGGCCATCAGCCGGCCCTTGAGGCCCTTGCCGGTGACGTACTCGTCCTTGCCGATGAAGAACACCTGCCGCTTGCTGACCAGCGGCAGGATCATCGAGTCGATGAACGTGAGGTGGTTGCCGGCGAGGATGACCGGCCCGTCCCCCGGGATGTGCTCCACGCCCTCCACCCGGAGGCGGAACATCAAGCGCATGATCGGTCCGAGCGCTGCCTTGATGAACGCGAAGCGGGACAACGGGTCCTCCGATGTCGAGGGGCGGTATGAGTCTGTGCAGGTGAGGACATTACTCGCGGCTCCACGGGAAGCGCACATCGGGAGCGGCCGGTTCACCGAGGTCTTACGTACTGTTGACGCTGGTTTACCTGCGGTGACGCCCCGAAGTCAGGTCGTCAGGAGCCCGGGCGATGTGACGGATGTCGCCGACGGACCGTCATGACCCGCCGTTCACCGGCCATACGGCGTCACCCGGCCGTTGGGTCGGCGGTCTCCCTTCGGTCACATGTGCAGTCCTACGATCAGCCGGCATCAGAGGGCGAAGGTCAGGAGGGCGCTCATGGACGCGCATGACTCGAACGAGCGGACGCAGATGAACGGGACGACCGGACGGCGGGCGCTGCTCGGCGCCGCGGTGCTCGGCGCCGGCGGTGCGGTCCTCGGACTGCCGGGCGCCGCCAGAGCGGCCGAGGCCGGCCAGGCCGGCCACGGCGGCGGCCTGAAGAGCCTGCCGAAGCCGACGATCATCGGCCACCGCGGCACCAGCGGCTACCGCCCCGAGCACACCTTCGGCTCCTACAACCTCGCCCTCGACCTCGGCGCCGACGTCGTCGAGGCGGGCGACCTCGTCCCCACCAGGGACGGCCACCTGGTCTGCCGCCACGAGCCGGAGATCGGCGGCACCACGAACGTCGCCGACCACCCCGAGTTCGCCGACCGCAGGACCACCAAGACGCTGGACGGCGTCCCCACCACCGGCTGGTTCACCGAGGACTTCACGCTCGCCGAGCTGAAGACGCTGCGCGCGATCGAGCGCATCCCGGCCAACCGCCCGCACAACACGCTCTACAACGGCCGCTGGGAGATCCCCACCTTCGAGGAAGTCCTCAAGTGGCAGGACGAGCAGACCCGCAAGCGCGGCAAGCAGGTCTGGATCTACCCGGAGGCCAAGCACCCCACCTACTTCCGCAGGCTCGGCCTCGGCGTCGAGGAGCGGATCGCCAAGCTGCTGCGCAAGTACGGCAAGGACAAGCGGAACTCGCCGGTCATCGTCCAGTCCTTCGAGCCCACCAGCATCCAGCGTCTCAACAAGCTGATAGACAACCCGCTGGTCGTGCTGCTCTCCACCGCCAACACCCAGCCCTACGACTTCGTCGCGACGGGCGACCCGCGCACGGTCGCCGACCTGATCACGCCGAAGGGCCTGCGGGAGATCGCCGGCTACGCGCAGGGCATCGGCCCGACCGTCGACCTGATCATCCCGAAGGACGCCAACGGCGACTTCACCACGCCGAGCACGCTGGTCGCGGACGCGCACAAGGTGGGCCTGATCCTGCACCCCTACACCATGCGCAACGAGAACCCCTTCCTGCCGCCGGCCTACCGGATCGGCAGCGACGCGGACGCCTACGGCAACGTCTTCCCGGTCTTCCGGAAGTACTTCGAGACCGGTATCGACGGCGTCTTCACCGACAACGCCGACACCGCCCTGCTGGCCCGCGCCGACTTCGTCAACGGCTGAGCCCCCGCACCCCCTTCGGGGGGTCTCCCGGCCGCCCCGGCAACCCGTGCCGGGGCGGCGGCGTCGTTGTGCACATGAGGAACGACCTGGTCGCCGCTCTGCGCCCGCTGCTCACCGCCGAGGCCGCCGCCGAGGCGCATGCCGGCGGCGGCGATCCCCGTGACCTGGAGCAGACCGTCTGGCTCCGCCTCCTGGAGCGGCTGGAGACCCACGGCCCGCCCAGCGCCCCGGAGGACTGGCTGCGCCGGGCCGTGCGCACCGAGTCCCGCCGCTCCCGGCGCACCGCCCGCCGCGAACACCCCTACGCCACCGACCCCGCCGACCCCGGCGCGCCCACCCCCGAACAACGGGTCCTCGCCACCGCCGGCCACCGCGCCCTGCGCGAGGCGGTCGCCCGCCTCCCCGGCCGCTGCCCCCGGCTCCTGCAGGCCCTGCTCTCCCCGAGGGACCTGACATACCGGGAAATCGCGGGGGAGTTGGGTATCTCACAGGGCAGTCTCGGCCCGGAACGCTCCAGATGTCTGGGTTGTCTGCGCCGATTGTTGACGCCGGAGGTTGCGCCCCGCGAAGCGCGGGGATAGGAGTGAGAACGACAGGCGATCAGGTGAGCGGGAGGCGTGCGCACATGGGCATGAGCGTGACCATCTCGGTGGCGACCGAGCAGGATGCAGAGCAGATCTTCAGGCTCCAGTACCTGTGCTTCCAGAGTGAGGCGGCGCTGTACGGCAACTACCGCATCGACCCGCTCGTCCAGAGCCTCGACTCGGTCCGCCAGGAACTCGCCACCGACTGCGTCTTCGTCGCCCGCCTCGGCGAGGAGGTCGTCGGCTCGGTCCGCGGCTCGGTCACCGAGGACGGGGCCGCCGCCATCGGCAAGCTGTGCGTCCACCCCCGCCTCCAGGGCCACGGCATCGGCGCGAGGCTGCTCCGCGCCGCCGAGGCCGCGTTGGAGGAGGAGCGCGGCGCCAAGCGGTTCCGCCTCTTCACCGGCCACCGCAGCGAGGGCAACCTCCGCCTGTACCGCCGGGTCGGCTACGAGACGGTGGGCACCTCGAAGGGCGCGGACGGCGTCCCGATGATCGTCCTGGAGAAGCCGGCCAGTACCTACGCAACGACGGCCTGACAACTGACCCAGGGGCGCTGGGGGTACCCCCGGCCGAAGGCGGGGGAGGAACTGCGCGACCAGCCACAACGCACCGTCGGTCGCGCACGTTCCTCAGGCCCCCGCCTCCCGGGCGCCCTTCCGCAACCAGTACAACGCGGAAATCGGCAACAGCACGGGAATGAACACGTACCCCATCCCGTAGTCCGACCACACGGTCGCATCCGGGAACGCGGAGGCGTCGACAACGGTCCACGTCCCCACGATCAACACCCCCGCAAGCTCGGCGGCGCAGCACACCTGCGCCACCCTGCGGGCCGTCTCGCCGCCCCGCACCAGCGTGTACGTGATGAACGCGTACACCACCCCGGCCACGGCGGACAATGAGTACGCGAGCGGCGCCCGGTCGAACTCGGTCGCGATCTGGTAGGCGGATCGCGACACCGCCCCGACCACCATCACGCCGTAGAACCAGACCAGCAGCGTCCCCGGCCCACTGGTCAGCCGCTTCGGCCTCTCTTCCACGGCCGTCATCTCACCCTCCCCAGATGTCATGGAGCCGCACCTCCAGCACGGCCAGCACCACACCGCCCGCGGCGACCGTCACGGAACCCCACCGGGTCCGCTCGGCGAGCGACATGAACCCCGCGGCCGGCACGCAGGCGAAGGCGCCCAGCAGGTAGGCGACGAAGATCGTCGTCCCCTGGTCCGGCTTCTCGCCCCGCGCCAGCAGCACGATCCCGGCGATCAGCTGGATCGCCGCCAGCACCGACACCACGGCCATCCCGATGAAGTGCCAGTCCTTCGTCGGCTGGTCCCGGTACGCCGCCCAGCCGCACCACGCGGCGAGCAGCAGCGCGGCGACTCCGGTCACCGTCAGCAGGGCATTGAGCATGCGGTGACCTTATTACGGCCGAATCGGCCCGATGCCGTCGCCCCTGTCGTACACCGTAGGGTCGAGACCATGACGATCCACGCACAAGCCCTCCTGTTCGACAACGACGGCACCCTGGTCTCCTCTCTCGCATCGGTCGACCGCTGCTGGACCCGCTGGGCGGCGGAGTACGGCGTCACCGAGGAGTTCACCCGCGTCGAACTGCACGGACGGCCCGCCGCGGACATCGTCGCCGACCTGCTCCCGGCGGACCTGGTGCCGCAAGCCGTCGCCCGGGTCGAGCAGCTGGAGGTGGAGGACGTGCCCAACGACGGCGTCCACCTGCTCCCCGGCACCGCCGCCTTCCTGGACTCGCTCCCGGCCGACCGGTGGGCCGTCGTCACCTCTGCCACCCGCCGCCTGGCCGAGGCCCGCCTGGAGGCGGTCGGGATCCGGCCGAAGACGCTGGTCTGCGCCGACGACATCACCCGTGGCAAGCCCGACCCCGAGCCCTACCTCCTCGCCGCCCGGCAGCTCGGCGTCGACCCGGCGCACTGCGTGGTCTTCGAGGACGCCCCCGCCGGACTCCAGGCGGGCCGCGCGGCCGGTATGACCACCGTGGCCTTGGCCACAACCCACCAGGCGCACGAACTGGCCGCGGACCTCGTGGTGAAGGACCTCTCGGCCTTGTCCGCACTGGTCACCGACCAGGGCATCGAGATATCGGCCCGCGGCTGACAGATGTCCGCCGCTGTCCAGTATGCGGACAGCGGCGGCCTGTCAGGACCGTAGGTCTGGTTTACTGATCGCATGACCACGACGAGCGACCGCACCCCTGCGACCGAGGCGACCATGACGCCCGGTGCTCGTTGTATGTGTCGAATGTGCGCCTTCTAGAGGGCCCCCGCACCACCCCAGAGCTCGCGCCCCGAAGCGAGACCGGTGGCATGTCCGTACGGCGCGACGACGCCCGTACGTGACGCAAGCCGCCCCCGCGCACATGTTCTCCCCGGTTCAGCGCTGCTGCGAGAACCGTGCCGCGTCCTGAACGAACGCACCCGTGCGCCCGGGCACACCCACGCCCGCGCACTCGACAGTGACGGAAACCCACGTGATCACCACCACGGGCCTGACGAAAATCTATCGGTCCCACCGCTCGCCCGGCCGAGAGGTCACCGCCCTCGACGGCGTCGACCTGCACGTCCGCGAAGGCGAGGTGTACGGCGTCATCGGCCAGTCCGGCGCCGGCAAGTCCTCGCTCATCCGCTGCGTCAACCTGCTGGAGCGCCCCACCACCGGCACCGTGACGGTCGACGGACAGGACCTCACCGCCCTCGCCGGCCGCGGCCCCCGGGCCGGCCGGGAGCTGCGGCAGGCGCGCAGCCGGATCGGCATGGTCTTCCAGCACTTCAACCTGCTGTCCTCCCGGACCGTCCAGGACAACATCGAGCTGCCGCTGGAGATCCTCGGAAAGTCAGGGAAGGAACGTTCCCGCAAGGCGCTCGAGCTGCTTGACCTCGTCGGGCTCGCCGACAAGGCGAAGGCCTACCCGGCCCAGCTCTCCGGCGGCCAGAAGCAGCGCGTCGGCATCGCCCGCGCCCTGGCCGGCGACCCCAGGGTGCTGCTCTCCGACGAGGCCACCAGCGCCCTCGACCCGGAGACCACCCGCTCCATCCTCCAGCTGCTGCGCGACCTGAACCGGCAGCTGGGCCTGACCGTCCTGCTCATCACGCACGAGATGGACGTCGTGAAGGCCGTCTGCGACTCGGCCGCCCTGATGGAACGCGGCCGCATCGTCGAACACGGGACCGTCAGCGAACTGCTCGCGACACCAGGCTCCGAACTGGCCGCCGCGCTCTTCCCGGTCGGCGGCGACGCGTCCGGCGACGACCGCACCGTCCTCGACGTCACCTTCCACGGCGAGACCGCCACCCAGCCGGTCATCTCCCAGCTCTCCCGCACCTACAACATCGACATATCGATCCTCGGCGCCGCCATCGACACCGTCGGCGGCCTCCAGATCGGCCGGATGCGCATCGAACTGCCCGGCCGCTACGAGGACAACGTGGTGCCCATCGGCTTCCTGCGCGAGCAGGGCCTGCAGATCGACGTACTGGGCCAGGAGCCCGTGCTGGTGAAGGACGGTGCCAAGTGACCTGGACTGATTGGTCCGAGATGCAGCCGCTGCTGTCCCAGGCGTGTTGGGACACGCTCTACATGGTCGGCTGGTCCACGCTGATCGCCGTCGTCGGCGGCCTTCCGCTCGGCGTCCTGCTGGTCCTCACCGACCGGGGCGGGCTGCTCCAGAACGTACTGGCCAACAAGGTCATCGGTCAGGTCGTGAACGTCGCGCGCTCGATGCCGTTCATCATCCTGATGGTCGCGCTGATGAACTTCACCCGCTGGATCACCGGGACGACCATCGGCCGCGAGGCCGCCATCGTGCCGCTCGCCATCGGCGCCATCCCGTTCTTCGCGCGTCTCGTCGAGACGGCTGTCCGCGAAGTGGACGGCGGTCTCGTGGAGGCCGTGCAGGCGATGGGCGGCAACACCTGGACCGTCGTACGCAAGGTCCTCGTACCCGAGTCGCTGCCCTCGCTCATCTCCTCCACCACGACCACGATCGTCGCCCTCATCGGCTACTCCGCCATGGCCGGCACGGTCGGCGCCGGCGGCCTCGGCGACATCGCCATCCGCTACGGCTACCAGCGGTTCGAGACCGAACTGATGTGGATCACGGTCGCCATCCTGGCCGTCGTCATCTCGGTCATCCAGTTCGCCGGCGACTACGCGGCCCGCTCGCTGCACCGCCGCGGCGGCCAGTCCGGCCCGGTGCCGAAGCTCCGGCTGCTCAAGGCGTCCACCGCCACGAGCAAGACCGTCTGAGCCGCCCCTCCCCATCCCCAGAACTCCCCGCACCACCCGCCGCGGGGCCGCTCCACCCTTAAGGAAAGGCACTTTTCGTGCGTAACACCGCCAAGCTCACCACCGCCGTCCTCGCCGCCGGAACCCTCACCTTCGGGCTCACCGCCTGCGGCTCGGACAAGGACTCCGCCTCCGGCTCCGGCGACTACAGCGGGCCGCTGGTCGTCGCCGCGAGCCCGACCCCGCACGCCGAGATCCTCGACTACATCAAGGACAACCTGGCGAAGAAGGCCGGACTCGACCTGGAGGTCAAGGAGTTCACCGACTACATCACGCCGAACACGGCGACCGAGGACGGCTCGGTGGACGCCAACTACTTCCAGAACAAGCCGTACCTCGACGACTTCAACAAGAAGCGCGGCACCCACATCGTGCCCGTCGTCACGGTGCACCTGGAGCCGCTCGGCCTCTACTCCCACAAGGTCAAGAGCGTCGACGCGCTGAAGAGCGGTGCGACGGTGGCCGTCCCCAACGACGCGGTGAACGAGGCGCGCGCCCTCAAGCTGCTCGCCGCCAACGGGCTCATCACCCTCAAGGACGGCGCCGGCAGCGAGGCGACCCCGCAGGACATCGCGAAGAACCCGAAGAACCTCCGGTTCAAGGAGGTCGAGGCGGCCCAGACCGCGCGCTCCCTGGACGACGTGGACGCCGCGGTCATCAACGGCAACTACGCCATCTCGGCCGGCATCAAGCCCGCCAAGGACGCCCTCGTCCTGGAGTCCGCGAAGAACAGCCCCTACGGCAACTTCCTCGCGGTGGAGAAGGGCAACGAGAAGGACCCACGGGTGAAGAAGCTCGCCAAGCTGCTCACCTCGCCCGAGGTGAAGAAGTTCATCGAGGACAAGTACCAGGGCTCGGTCATCCCGTCCTTCTGACGGCACGTATACGGCGTATCGCCACGCACGGGGTCCACTCGCTCACCGCGGGAGGACCCCGTCGTGCGGTTCAGTGGTTTCATGCTGCATGCTGGGCAGTTCGTAGGCCCTGACGGTTTGGCCCTGAAGGATTTCCGAAGGTTACGGAGCGGCGCATGACTAGCACCTTCCCCAACATCTCCATCAACACGGAGCGGTTGGTGCTGCGTCCCCTCGACGAGGACGACGTGCCCGCACTGGCCGAGATGATGAACGACGAGCAGGTGGCGGCCTGGACCAGCGTCCCGCAGCCGTACAGCGAGGACGCCGCCCGGCGCTGGATCACCGAGCACGCCCCGGCCGAGCGGCTCGCCGGCCGGGGGCTCGACCTCGCCGTCACCGAGTTCCTCACCCAGCGCCTGGTCGGCGTCGTCCGGCTCGCCAGGACCAACTGGCACATCAGGTCGACCGGCCTGTCGTACATCATCGCCCCCTGGGCCAGGGGCGAGGGCTACGCCTCCGAGGCCGCGCTCGCCACCGCCCAGTGGCTGCTCGGCGACCAGAAGTTCGAGCGCATCGAACTGCGCACCGCCGCCGACAACGCCGCCGCACAGCAGGTGGCACAGAAGATCGGCTGTATCAGCGAGGGCGTCCTGCGCAACGCCTGCATAGTCCACGTCCGCACCGAGGACGGCACCTGGGCGGACGTGCGCAGCGACTACATCGTGTGGAGCCTGCTCCCGGAGGACCTGGAGGGCGCGGGTGAGGAACTCGCCGGCAGCGACGGCTTCACCTCCTGGAACTGACGGCGGCGGGACTCGCCCCGTCGCACGCCGGACACCTCCACCAGGTACCCTCACGGAGCCCGCCCGCCGGGCCCGGACACTGACGACCTGCGAAAACCCTGGAGACTGACGACGATGGCCGACCGGGTCACGGTGATCGGCTGGGACGGCTCGCCCCTGACCGCTGCAGGGCGCGGCGCACTCGGCGCCGCCACGCTCGTCGCGGGCGCTGCCCACCATCTCGCCCTGCCCGAGGTGCCGCCCGGCGCCGAACGCATCCGCCTCGGCAGCGTCGCCCTCGCCGCCCGCCGCGTCGCCGGCCACCGCGGCACCGCCGTGGTGCTCGCCGACGGCGACCCCGGCTTCTTCGGCGTCGTACGGACCCTGCGCGCACCCGAGTTCGGCCTGGAGGTCGAGGTCGTCCCCGCCGTCTCCTCGGTGGCCGCCGCCTTCGCCCGCGCCGGGATGCCCTGGGACGACGCCCAGGTGGTCGTCGCACACCGGCGCACCCTGCGACGCGCGGTGAATGTGTGCCGGGCCCACACCAAGGTCGCCGTCCTCACCTCACCGGGCGCCGGACCCGCCGAACTCGGACTCCTCATGGAGGGCGTCCACCGCACCTTCGTCATCTGCGAGGAACTCGGCACCGAGCGCGAGCAGGTGCACGTCGTCACCTCCGACAAGGCCGCCGACCACGCCTGGCGCGACCCCAACGTGGTCATCGTCATCGGCGGTACCACCGGCGCGGTGCCGGCACCCGAGGGCGGCGGCTGGATCGCCGGCCGCGATCCGGCGGCCGGCCCGCGCGGCTGGGTGCTGCCCGACGCGGAGTACGGCGACGGTGCCCCGCTCGGCGAAGGGGAAACGGATCTGCTGCGGGCCGCCCAACTCGCCCGGCTGGGGCCCCGGGTCGGCGACCTCGTCTGGGACATCGGGTGCGGCAGCGGCGCGTTCGCCACCGATGCCGCGCGTGCCGGAGCCGCCGTCATCGCCGTCGACCGGGACCTGCCCGCCTGCGTGCGCAGCGATGCGGCCGCCCGGAAGTTCGGCGTCCAGCTCCAGATCGTGCACGGCGCCGCGCCGCACGTGCTGGAGAACCTGCCCGAGCCCGACGTGGTCCGGGTCGGCGGCGGGGGAGCGGCCGTGGTCAACGCGGTCGCCGACCGCCGCCCGCAGCGCATCGTCACCCACGCCGCCACCCGCGACGCGGCCGAACTCGTCGGGCGCGACCTGACCGAGCACGGATACCAGGTCGAGTGCGCCCTGCTGCAGTCCGTCGAACTGGACACCAGGGCCTGGACGGAGACCGAGCGGAACGTCGCGTTCCTGCTCAGCGGTGTTCTGCCCGAGCGCGCCCCGTGATCCTGTTGTCATACTGCGCGCGGTAGGCTGGCCGATCGCTGCACCGCACCGGTGGCCCGGAAATCTGTTCGTCAATGTCCGGAAAACGCGCCTCTTTTGGGGCGGGTGTGGTACGGCAGAACCGGGGACGCGCAACGTGGCGCAGTCCACAGCGGGCTGTCGCGGATCATGCTGTCGCGACGGTCGGACGGCCGGGACAATGCCACTGAATGGCTTTGTCGCCTTTTCCGGCGGGTCGTTCGTGCCGCTGGGCACGCACGCTCGTTCTTCACTGCGGGGCGGTCGGTGCGCCGCCCCGGGCGAGCAGGTCGTAGAAGGCACTAACCGATGGGCGAGGGGTACGCATGACGGACACCGGCCAGGTCCCGGGCGAGGGACTGCCGGAGAGCGCAGGCATGGTGGAACAGCCGGGCGTCACCGCGCACGGCACGTACACCTACCTCTCCGAGTCGCCTGCCGAGGACGAAGAGGACCTGCTGCTCCCCGGCGCCCAGGGCGCCTGGGGGAACGAAGTGCCGCCGCCGGCCCCGGAGCCGGTCGTCGAGACCGTCCACGAACCCGGCCCGCACGAGACGGGCGGCCGGGACAGCGGCTCGGTCGACCTCACCGCCGTCCGGCTGCCCAACTCCGTACCGGCGTCCCCGATCCTCTCCGTGCCGCACGACCCGGCGGCCGCCCCGGCCCCGCGCCGTCCGCTGCACCTCGGGCCGCCGATCCCCGACGCCTCCACCAGCCCGGTCCGCTCCCTCGCCGACCGCGGCCCGGCCGGCGCACCGGTACGGCAGCCGGGGGTGCCGGCGGCCGGTCCCGAGTACCTCGACGTCCAGCAGCTCCACGAGGCGGTACCGCAGTCCGCCGCGCCCTGGGGCGCGCCGCAGCCGCTCTCGCAGACCGTCCCGCAGGCTGCTCCGGTGGCACAGGTGGCCGCACAGGCCCCGGCTGCCGAAACGGTTGCTCCGGTCGGCGCGGTACCGGAGACGGTCGCCGTCGCGGCTCCCGTCGCCGCTCCCGTCGCCACGGAACCCGAGCCGCAGCCGCAGCCCGTGGCCGCCCACGAACCCGGTCTCCCCGACCCGGCCGGCGCTGCCCAGGCGGCCGTCGCCCGCCTCACCACGGCGGCCACGGTCACCGGCCCCGCGGGCGAGCCGCAAGGCGCCGCCCAGCCGCTCGACGGCGGCGTTCCGGCGCCGGTCGCCGAACCGGTGGCCGCCCCGGTGGCGCCGCAGGCCGTACGGGCACCGGAGGGCGCCCGGACGGCGCAGGCCCCGCAGTTCCCGGACGCTGCCGGGACCGCCGAGGTCCCGCAGGCTCCGCAGGAAGCGGACGGCGTGCCGGTGCAGGCGGTGCCCGTCGCCGCGGCTCCGGTGCCTGCCGTGGGTCCGGAGGCCGCGCAGGCTCCCGAAGCCGACGAGACCGTGGACGGCGGTGTCCCGCCGCTGCCGGAGGAGACCGGTCACCGGATCGCGGAGCCGGGGCCGGCCGCCGGGGCCGTGGTGGCCGCGCCGGAGCAGCAGCCCGCGGCACCGGCCGCGGTGGAGCAGGCCGCGGAGGCCGCGCCCGAGCCGGGTCCGGCACCGGAGGCGGTCGTACCGGAGGTGGTCGTGGCCGAGGTGGTCGTGGCCGAGGCCGCCGCGCCGGAAGTAGTCGTACCGGAAGTCGTCGTACCGGAAGTAGTCGTACCGGAAGTCGTCGTGCCGGAAGCCGCTGTGCCAGGTGCCGTCCCGGCTGCGGAGGCCGTCGTGACCGAGCCGGTCGTGACCGAGCCGGTCGTGACCGGGCCCGTCGTGACCGGGCCCGTCGTGACCGGTGCCGTCGAGGCGGAGCCCGTCCAGGCCGTCCAGCCGGTGGCCGCCGTGCCGGTGCCGCCCGAGGAGGCCGCCGCCGAGGGTTACGTCCCGGTGGCCCCCGCGCCCGTCGTCCCGGACGGCGAGCCGGTCGGGCCGTCCGTCGGTGCCGGCGTACCCGCGGCGGCCGTCGTACCGCCGCAGTCCGTGGCCCCCGAGGCGCACCCCGTCGAGGCCGCCCAGCCGGTCGACGCCCCCCTCGCCGGCCCGCAGACGCAGGGCTCGGCGCCCGCTCCCGAGGAAGCCCCGGCGGAACCGGCCGCGGACCACCCGCTCGGCGAGTTCGTCCCCGTCGACGGCCAGGTGCCGACCACCCCGCACCTCGCCCCCACCCCGCCCCACCCGCTGGTCCTCCCCACCCAGGACCAGGTCGGACCGTCCCTGCCCGGACAGGCCGCGACCGTCCCCGCCCCGCGTGAGGCCGAACCCGCTCCGCTGCCGGAGCACCCCGACGTCGTACAGCAAGCGGAGGACCTGGACACCAGGGCCGCCGACCAGGAAGAGAGCACGGCCCCCGTGGCAGAAGCACGTCAGTCCACCGGCCCGGCCGCGCCCGCCTACGACGACGCCGAGCGCGAGGCCGTCCTCAAGGTCATGCGCGAGCGCCGTGACATCCGCAACGGCTTCCGCGGCGACCCGATCCCGCACGAGGTGCTGCTGCGGGTCCTGGAGGCCGCGCACACCGCGCCCTCCGTGGGCCACTCCCAGCCCTGGGACTTCGTCGTCATCCGCTCGGCCGACACCCGCCGCTCGATGCACGAACTGGCCATGCGCCAGCGCGACGCCTACGCCAAGTCCCTCCCCAAGGGGCGCGCGAAGCAGTTCAAGGAACTGAAGATCGAGGCCATCCTCGACACCCCGGTGAACATCGTCGTCACCGCCGACCCGACGCGCGGCGGCCGCCACACCCTCGGCCGGCACACCCAGCCGCAGATGGCGCCCTACTCCGCCGCCCTCGCCGTCGAGAACCTCTGGCTCGCCGCCCGCGCCGAGGGCCTCGGCGTCGGCTGGGTCAGCTTCTTCGACGAGCGCGAGATGGTCCGCGCCCTCGGCCTGCCCGAGCACCTCGAGGTCATCGCCTACCTGTGCGTCGGCTACGTCGACGAGTTCCCGGACGAGCCCGAGCTGATGCAGGCCGGCTGGTCCAAGCGCCGCCCGCTGTCGTGGGTCGTCCACGAGGAGACGTACGGCCGCCGCGCGCTGCCCGGCGAGGACCCGCACGACCTGCTCGCCGAGACCGTCGCCAGTGTCCGCCCGCTGGACGCCAAGGCGCTCGGCGAGGCCTGGGAGCGGCAGAAGCGGATGACGAAGCCGGCCGGTGCGCTCGGCATGCTGGAGATCATCTCCGCGCAGCTCTCCGGCCTGTCCCGGCAGTGCCCGCCGCCGATCCCGGAGCCCGCCGCCGTCGCGATCTTCGCCGGTGACCACGGAGTGCACGCCCAGGGCGTCACCCCCTGGCCGCAGGAGGTCACCGCCCAGATGGTGGCCAACTTCCTCGGCGGGGGAGCGGTCTGCAACGCGTTCGCGAGCCAGGTGGGCGCCGAGGTCTGCGTGGTCGACGTCGGCGTCGCGGCCGAGCTGCCCGCCACGCCGGGCCTGCTGCCCCGCAAGGTCCGCGCGGGCACCTCCGACATGACCACCGGCCCCGCGATGACCCGCGAGGAGGCCAAGCAGGCCATCGAGGTGGGCATCGAGACGGCCCGCGACCTGGTGGCCGCCGGCAACAAGGCGCTCCTCACCGGGGAGATGGGCATCGCGAACACGACCGCGTCCGCGGCCCTGATCTCCGTCTTCACGGGCGCCGACCCCGCCGAGGTCACCGGCCGCGGCACCGGCATCAACGACGAGACCCTCGCCCGCAAGACCGAGGTGGTCCGCCGCGCCCTGGAACTCCACCAGCCGGACCCGGCCGACCCGATCGGCGTCCTGGCCGCGATCGGCGGGTTCGAACACGCGGCGATGGTGGGCCTGTTGCTGGGCGGCGCGTCCCTGCGCACGCCGGTGATCCTCGACGGCGTGAGCGCCGGCGCCGCCGCCCTCGTGGCCCGCGCCATCGCTCCCGAGGTCCTCGCCGCGTGCATCGCCGGCCACCGCAGCGCGGAACCCGGCCATGTCGCAGCCCTGAACAAGCTGGGCCTGCGCCCCCTGGTCGACCTCGACCTCCGCCTGGGCGAGGGCACCGGCGCCCTGCTCGCGCTTCCCCTGGTCCAGAGCACGGCACGGGCCATGCACGAGGTGGCGACGTTCGACTCGGCGGGCGTGACGGAGAAGTAGTCACCGACGTACGTACGACGGCCGACGGTGGTTGGTTGCCCCCGCCGGCCGGATCGCCGCTGGTCGGTCGCCTGCCGTCGGTCGTCGGTCGTCCGTGGTCGGTCGGCTGCGGTCAGGGTGTGCCGACTGCCGCCGGTCAGCGGCCGGCCGCCGGTCGGGGGGCGTCGATGGTCGGTCGCTGCCTTTGGCCGCTGACCGTTGGTGGCGGGAAGCCGGTCGCCCGTTGCCGCAAGGCGGGTGCGTCGAATTCTGCCGGCTGAGGGCTCTGGCCGCGGGACGGCAGCGCCGGGTTCCTCGTCGGCCGAACGGTGGTTGTGGGCAGGCGTTCCGCAGGGCGGAACGGGTGGGCACAACCACCCACTGCCGAGCACCCGGCCATGCAGCCCAGCCACCGGACACCTGAGCCGCCCCGAACCCCGGCCCCGTAAAATCTGCACGTCAGGGCATCGCAGCACCGCCACCAACAGGGAGCCGCCTCCTCATGGCCGAACACCCCGCCTACCCCGTAGGCCTCCGCCTCTCAGGCCGCCGCGTGGTCGTCCTCGGCGGTGGCCAGGTGGCCCAGCGCCGCCTCCCCGCCCTCATCGCGGCAGGCGCCGACATCACCCTCGTGTCCCCCGAGGCCACTCCCTCCGTCGAGGCGATGGCCGATGCCGGCGAGATCACCTGGGAGAGGCGCCCCTACCAGGACGGCGACCTCGGCGAAGCCTGGTACGCCCTGATCGCCACCAGCGACCCCGCCGCCAACACCGCCGCCTCCGCGGAAGCGGAGCGCCACCGCGTCTGGTGCGTGCGTTCCGACGACGCGGACCAGGCCACCGCCTGGACCCCGGCCACCGGCCACAGTGAGGGCGTCACGGTCGCCGTCCTCACCACCGACGCACGCGGCCGCGACCCCCGCCACACCGCCGCCATCAGGGACGCCGTCGTCGAGGGCCTGCGTGACGGCACCCTCGTCGCCCCCCACCACCGCACCCGCACCCCCGGCGTCGCCCTGGTCGGCGGCGGCCCCGGCGACCCCGATCTGATCACGGTCCGCGGCCGCCGCCTGCTGGCCGCCGCCGACGTCGTCATCGCCGACCGCCTCGGCCCCCGCGACCTCCTCGCCGAACTCCCGCCGCACGTCGAGGTGATCGACGCCGCGAAGATCCCGTACGGCCGCTACATGGCCCAGGAGGCCATCAACAACGCCCTGATCGAGCACGCCAAGCAGGGCAAGTCGGTCGTACGGCTCAAGGGCGGCGACCCCTACGTCTTCGGCCGGGGCATGGAGGAGGTCCAGGCGCTCGCCGAGGCCGGCATCCCCTGCACGGTCGTCCCCGGCATCTCCAGCTCGATCTCCGTACCGTCCGCCGCGGGCATCCCCGTCACGCACCGGGGCGTCGCACACGAGTTCACGGTGGTCAGCGGTCACGTCGCCCCGGACGACGAGCGCTCGCTGGCCGACTGGCCGTCCCTCGCGAAGCTGACCGGGACCCTCGTCGTCCTCATGGGCGTCGACAAGATCGGGAAGATCGCCGAGACCCTGGTCGCGCACGGGAAGTCCCCGCAGACCCCTGTCGCGCTGGTCCAGGAAGGCACGACGGCCGCTCAACGCCGGGTCGACGCGACCCTCGCCACGGTGGCGGAGGTCGTCCGCGCCGAGGAGGTGAAACCCCCCGCGGTCATCGTGATCGGCGAGGTCGTGAACGTCGGCCCGCCGGCGGGGTCCTGAAGGGCATCGGCGTAACCCCGGGTAACACAACCCGCTCCAGACCATTGGCACCCCACCCAGGACAAGGCAGTATCACCCTGTGGCCGATCTCATCACCGTTGAGGATCCCGACGACCCGCGCCTCCGTGACTACACGGGCCTGACCGACGTCGAGTTGCGCCGCAAGCGCGAACCGGCCGAGGGCCTGTTCATCGCCGAGGGCGAGAAGGTCATCCGCAGGGCGAAGGACGCGGGCTACGAAATGCGTTCGATGCTGCTGTCCGCCAAGTGGGTCGACGTCATGCGCGACGTCATAGACGAACTCCCGGCCCCCGTCTACGCGGTCAGCCCGGAGCTCGCCGAGAAGGTCACCGGCTACCACGTGCACCGCGGCGCCCTCGCCTCCATGCAGCGCAAGCCGCTGCCGACGGCGGCCGAACTGCTGCGCACCACCCGCCGGGTCGTCGTCATGGAGTCGGTCAACGACCACACGAACATCGGCGCGATCTTCCGCTCGGCGGCCGCCCTCGGCATGGACGCGGTGCTGCTGTCCCCGGACTGCGCCGACCCGCTCTACCGGCGCAGCGTGAAGGTGTCCATGGGCGCGGTCTTCTCCGTGCCGTACGCCCGGCTCGACACCTGGCCCAAGGGACTGGACTCGGTCCGCGAGGCCGGGTTCACGCTGCTCGCCCTCACCCCGGACGAGAAGGCCCGCAGCCTGGACGAGGCGGCCCCGCACCGGATGGACAGGGTCGCGCTGATGCTCGGCGCGGAGGGCGACGGCCTCTCCACCCAGGCGCTGGTCGCCGCCGACGAATGGGTGCGCATCCCGATGTCGCACGGCGTCGACTCGCTCAACGTGGGCGCGGCGGCCGCGGTCGCCTTCTACGCGGTGACCGCCGGCCGCCCCGAGGCGTAGGACCCGCTACTCCCTGAGGGCCACGGCCTTCGCGGCCACGGCACCGCCACCGGCACCGGGCACGCCCATCCCGCGGGCGGGCCCGGAGCAGCCCTGGGCCAGCGCGATCCCCAGCGCCACCAGCAGGGTCACCACGACGAACACGAACAGCCGCTGGCGCAGCAGCCGGGGATTGGCCGGCCGCCGTCCGGTCCCGGTGGGACGCGGCGCCGGACGCCCGTTGCCACCGCGCGAGGCGGGCCGGTTCCCGGTCCCGGTCCCGGGCCGGGTGCCGTTGCCGCGCGGGGCGGGCGTGGGACGGGCGCCGTTCGGCCGGGACGGCACGCCGCCGGCCGGGCGCGATCCGCTGCCGCCGCGCGAGGGGGCGTTGCCCCGGGCCTGCGCGCCCGGCGAGGGCTGCGGCCGGCGCTGGGTGCGCTGGGCATCCGGGTAGGTCGAGTAGCCGTCGGCGAGCCGCCCGGTGGGCCGGTCGGCCTCCGCGGCACGCGGCCCGGGCGGCCGTACGTCGGCCAGCCCCTGCGCCTCCCGCGCGGCGATCTCCTTCAGTCGGAGCGACAGCTGCAGCGTGCTCGGCCGTTCCTCCGGGTCCTTGGCCAGACAGGCCCGCACCAGCGGCGCGAGCGCGTCCGGCACGCCGTGCAGGTGTGGCTCCTCGTGGACGACGCGGTAGAGCATCACCTCGGAACTGCCGTGCCCGAAGGGCGAGTCGCCGGTCGAGGCGTAGGCGAGGGTCGCGCCGAGGGAGAAGACGTCCGTGGCGGGCGTGACGGCCGCTCCGCGCACCTGCTCGGGCGCGAGGAACCCGGGGGAGCCCACGGCCGTACCCACGTGGGTGAGGGTGGAGGCCCCGGTGGCCCAGGCGATGCCGAAGTCGATGATCCGGGGGCCCTTCGGGGACAGCAGGATGTTCGACGGCTTGAGGTCCCGGTGCACGACCCCGGCCTCGTGCACGGCGACCAGGCCCTCGGAGAGCGCCGCGCCGACCGCCGCCGCGTCGGCCGCGCCCAGCGGACCGTCGTCGGCGACCTTGTCGTGGAGCGAGGGGCCGGGCACGTACTGGGTGGCGAACCACGGCCGCTCGGCCTCCAGGTCCGCCGCGACCAGCCGCGCGGTGCAGCCGCCCCTGATCCGCCGGGCCGCCGAGACCTCACGGGCGAAGCGGGACCGGAACTCCTGGTCCTCCGCCAGATCGGGCCGGATCACCTTCAGCGCGACCCGCTGCCCCTTCTTGTCGGAACCGAGGTAGACCACGCCCATGCCACCGGCGCCGAGCCTTCTGTGAAGCCTGAACGAGCCGACGACGCGCGGGTCCTCGCGCCTCAGGCGCATCATCGCCATGTTCATCCCCGCTGCCCGGTCCGTCTGACGTGGCACAGCTTACGTTTACCGGGCCGCCCGTGCGCAGAGGCCGCGCCCTCTCGGCCCGATGGATTGTCAGTGCCGGGTGCGAGACTTGAGGAGTGGTCAGGAAGGCTCCGTTATCGGCGCCTTTGAGTATCCGTCTGCTCCAACATGCCGTCACAGAAGGGGGATTGATGCTGTGAAGGGTGACCGCGTGGAGATAGTCGTGGACGCCGGCGACACGACCAGGACGTACGAGGTGGTGGCGAGCCGGGCGGGCCGCCGGGTGGAGACAGCGGTACGGCGCGGGGTGGTGGAAGTGAGCGAAGTCACGCGCAACGGCACCGTCGTCCGGACCGCGCGCTTCATGGCGACCCGGGTCCTGGCCCTCGTGGAGCAGCCGGTGCCCCGAGAGGACAGCTCGGAAAAACCGGGAAGGACCGGGCACCCCCTCCGGGAAGACCCCGAGGGGTAGGACGAGACCCGGGGCCCGTCTCCACCCAGGGGAGTAGACCGCAGGTCACGGCTCATCCTCTCGGAGGCCCGCGATTCGGTACGAGGGCATGACGTCCGCGAGGTGGCACGCGCCTAGATTTGAGGTCAAGCGGCGGGTGCAGCACTCGTCCCCCGAGGTCAGACACCCGCCGCTGCCAACGACAACTGAACGGTCAGGAGAGGGACCATGGCTCTTACGGCACAGCGGACACACACCACCCGCCCCCGCCGGCAGGGCCGTCGCCACCCGCTGGTGGCGACGCTGATGGCCCTTCCCCTGGCGGTCCTGCTCCTCGTCGTCTTCGACGGCTGGGAGACAGTGGCCACACAGGCGTCGTCCGTGGGAGTGATGCTGGGGCGCTGAGCGGCGACCCCAGGCCCGGAAGAGCGGTCCGGGCGGGGACATCCACCCATGAAACCCCGTGGGGACGGGGGTGCGGCGGACGGCAAAATGCCGGCGCAGCTGGGGAGCTGCGCCGGCATTGCTTTTTCCCGCGGCTTACGGCCGTTGTCCGGCCGCGGCGCCGGTGAGGGCTGATCGCGCAGTTCCGCGCACCCCTTACGGGGCAGGTCCTGGCTGCGGGCAGTCGTGCCGCTGGGGCGGCACGGGTGGGCGCCGGGGCCCTCGGCCGAAGGCCGGGGGGGAGGCACCCCGCAAGCGCGGGCGAGCGACACCCCGGTACCCAGACCTCCACCCCGGTCACCTGCGAACCCCGGCCCACCGCAGCCACGTACCCTCACCTCAGCGCAGCCGCACCTCCCGGGGGACCCCATGACCGCAGACGTACTGCCCCGGCTGACCGCCGAGGTCACAGCCGCCGCCCACCCGGGCGCGACCCCCTGCCGCTGCGGCGCGGCCACCACCACCCTCGCGCACCGCGCCGACGCCACGGTCCTCCGGCACGCGGCAACCGTCGCCAAGGCCCACGCCCCCGGCACCGACCCCACCGCCCTCGCCGTCCGCCTGGACATGGCCACCGGCCTCCCCGACGTCTTCCTGCCGCCTCTCGCCCCAGCCCCCGCCGCCTTCGTCGGCGACCGCCCCGTCACCCTCTGGCCGTACGGTGCCCCCGTGGACCCCGAGGCCCCCAGGGCCGCCCCCTGGGAAGCCGCCGCCACCCTCCTCGCCCTGCTCCACCGCACCTTGCCCACCTCCGCCGACGCACCCCCGATGCGGGGCCCCGCCAAGGCCGCCCAGGCGATGGCCCGGCTCCGGGAAGTCCTCGCCGGCGCGGGCGCCCACCCGGCCGCACCGCCCCTCCTCCGCGCCTGGTCCGCCCTGCCCGCCTGGGCCCGCGCGAAGGCGCCGCCCGAGTCCGGTCGCCCCCGCACCCTCTGCCACGGTGACCTGCACCTCGGCCAACTGGTCCGGCACCCGGCGCCGGACGGCCCGTGGCGCCTCATCGACGTGGACGATCTCGGCATGGGCGACCCCGCCTGGGACCTCGCCCGCCCCGCCTCCTGGTACGCCTGCGGCCTCCTCCCGCCCGACGAGTGGACCCGCTTTCTCGGCGCCTACCGCGCGGCCGGCGGCCCGGCCGTACCGGAGGACGGCGACCCCTGGCCCGCCCTGGACGTCCCGGCCCGCGCCCTCACCGTCCAGACCGGCGCCCGCTACCTCGCGAAGGCGATCGCGGCGGACCGCCCCCTGGACGAGGTGGAGCGGTCCCTGATCGACGCATGTGCCCGGATGGCGCCGGAATGACCCTTGGTCCGGCCCGGTTGGCGCGCGATTTCCCGAAGTAGGCTGCAACCGGCCGGGGTCGGGCGGAGTCTGTCCTGGAAGAACGTGAAGCAGTTTTTACCGGCGAGGAGTTGAGCCGACCATGCAGTGTCCGAAGTGTCATGCGCCGATGCACACCTACAACCGCAACGGCGTCCAGATCGAGCAGTGCAGCGGGTGCCGGGGCATCTTCCTCGACTACGGCGAGCTGGAGGCGCTGACCCAGCTGGAGGCGCAGTGGTCCAAGCCCATGCCGCCGCCGGCTCCGCAGGCGTACCCGGCCCCGCCCGCGCCGGCCTGGGGCGCCCCGCACGGCGGCGGCCACCACGGCGGCGGTCACGGCGGGCACTACGGCGGGCACGGTCACCACGGCAACAAGAGCTGGGCGCACATGCTCTTCTCCAGCTGAGCGCACGAAGAAGCCCCGGCCGTACGGAACGGCCGGGGCTCTCTGCTGTGTGGACGATACTGGGATTGAACCAGTGACCTCTTCCGTGTCAGGGAAGCGCTCTCCCGCTGAGCTAATCGTCCTCGGGACCGTGATCCGAGGATCACGGGCACTGCGTGCGCGATACTGGGATTGAACCAGTGACCTCTTCCGTGTCAGGGAAGCGCTCTCCCGCTGAGCTAATCGCGCGGGGCGGATGCACGGCCCTGCGGCCGAGATCCAGTGGACGATACTGGGATTGAACCAGTGACCTCTTCCGTGTCAGGGAAGCGCTCTCCCGCTGAGCTAATCGTCCTTGGAGGTGGAGACGGGATTTGAACCCGTGTAGACGGCTTTGCAGGCCGTTGCCTCGCCTCTCGGCCACTCCACCAGGAGTGCAGGGGATCGGGAAAACCCCTGGTTCCTTCGAGCGGACGACGAGGCTCGAACTCGCGACCTCAACCTTGGCAAGGTTGCGCTCTACCAACTGAGCTACGTCCGCCTGTCGTTTCGGTCCGCTCTCGCGTCCCGGCGACGTGTTGAACTCTAGCGGATTCCCCGGCCAGCACAAAAACGCGTTTGCGCAGCGTGCTGCGCCGGTCCCGGCTGATGCGGTGGTCAGGGCACCCTCGGCGACATGCCGGGGCCACCCCCAGGACACCCGCCATAGACTCGACGACGTGCTTCGTCGTGCTCCTCATCACCCTCCGCTCGCCCGGTTCGGCGACCGTGTCGCCACCGGCCTCCTCGACGTGACCAGTGATCCGGCGGCCCTCGAATCGTCCGGTTTCTGGGCCGTCTGCGCGGACTTCGAGGGCCGGCTGACCTGTGCCCGCTTCGGTGACGTACGAGAGGAACCGGTGCCCGCGCCGGTACCGGGGCGGTGGCGGGGCCCGGCGGCCGGTGACTGGACGTCGTCCCTCGACCGCGCCGCGTACACGGCGGCGGTGCGGCGGATCCGTGCGCACATCGCGGCCGGCGAGGTCTACCAGGCCAACCTCTGCCGCGTGCTGTCCGCGCCGGTCGCCCCGGACGCCGACGTGGACGCCCTGACCGCGCTGCTGGCCCGCGGCAACCCGGCGCCGTACGCCGGAACGATTCGCCTCCCGGCGCACGGCGTGGAGGCGGCCACCGCCTCGCCCGAGCTGTTCCTGCGCCGGACCGGGCGGACCGTCGAGAGCGGTCCCATCAAGGGGACCGGCCGTACCGAGGCGGACCTCCTGGACAAGGACTACGCCGAGAACGTGATGATCGTGGACCTGGTCCGCAACGACATCGGGCGGGTCTGCGCCACCGGCACCGTGACCGTCCCCGATCTGTGCGCCGTGGAGAAGCACCCGGGGCTGGTGCACCTCGTCTCCACGGTCCGGGGCGAGCTGCGCGCCGCCGCCGGCTGGCCCGACCTGCTCGGCGCGGCCTTCCCGCCCGGCTCGGTCACCGGCGCGCCGAAGTCGAGCGCCCTGCGGATCATCGAGGCCCTGGAGACCGCGCCGCGCGGCCCGTACTGCGGCGGCATCGGCTGGGTGGACGCGGACCGGGGCGTCGGCGAGCTGGCGGTGGGCATCCGCACCTTCTGGATCGACCGGTCCGCCGACGGCGACGTGCTCCGGTTCGGTACCGGCGCCGGGATCACCTGGGGCTCCGACCCGGAGGGCGAATGGCGGGAGACCGAACTGAAGGCCGCCCGGCTGCTCGCGATAGCGTCGGGTACGTACGACGTGACCGAAGGACGTCCCGGGTGCTGAGCAGGCCCGCCGGACGGCCTTCGGACCCCGGCCGGTCCGCAGCGCCGGATGCCCTGACGCATCCGTCGCACCGGGCGCTGACTTGTAGAGGTAGAGAGCAGTGAAGATCTGGCTGGACGGCGGGTTGCAGGACGTGGAGTCCGCGCGTGTCTCCGTCTTCGACCACGGGCTGACCGTGGGGGACGGCATCTTCGAGACGGTGAAGGCGACCGGGGGACGGCCCTTCGCCCTCACCCGCCACCTCGACCGGCTGACCCGCTCGGCCCGCGGCCTCGGCCTGCCCGACCCCGACCACGACGAGGTCCGCCGGGCCTGTGCGGCGGTCCTGGCGGCCAACCCCATGGCACTGGGCCGGCTGCGCATCACCTACACCGGCGGCCACGGTCCCCTCGGTTCCGACCGCGGCGACCGCGGCCCCACCCTGGTGGTCGCCCTCGGTGAGACCGGCCGCCGCGCCGACTCCACCGCCGTGATCACGGTCCCCTGGACCCGCAACGAGCGCGGCGCGCTCACCGGCCTGAAGACCACCTCCTACGCGGAGAACGTCGTCGCCCTGGCCCACGCCCACCGGCACGACGCCTCCGAGGCCCTGTTCGCCAACACGGTCGGGCAGCTCTGCGAGGGCACCGGCTCCAACGTCTTCGTCGTCCTCGACGGCGAGATCCACACCCCGCCGGTCTCCTCCGGCTGCCTGGCCGGCATCACCCGCGCCCTGACCGTCGAGTGGACCGGCGCCCGCGAGACCGACCTGTCTCTGGACGTCCTGGAGCAGGCCGACGAGATCTTCCTCACCTCCACCCTGCGTGACGTCCAGGCCGTGCACCGCGTCGACGACCGTGCGCTCCCCGGTGCCCCGGGCCCGGTGACCGCCAAGGCCATGCGCGTCTTCGACGAGCGTTCGGGTGACGATCTGGATCCCTGAGAGCCGCACGGGACTTTGCCGGACCGGGCCCCGCCGGGCTGACGTCAGCCTCCCGGGCGGGTAGAACACGGCTGATGACCACGACCCTGCGGCCGACCGAGCCGCTCCAGCACGGCGCCGACGGGGCGCCGTCCCGCCACTTCCAGGTGTGCGTGAACGGCCGCCCGGTCGGCGCCCTACGCCTCGGCACCTCGCCCCGTCTCGGAGCCGGGGTGGCCCGGATCGCCGACCTGCGCATCGAGGAGCCCGACCGGCACCGGGGCCGGGGCACCGTGGCCGCGCTCGCCGCGGAGGAGGTGGCACGGGGCTGGGGCTGCCGGCAGATCGAGGTGGCCGTCCCGGCCACGGCGGAGCCGGCGCTGCGGCTCGTCACGGCGCTCGGGTACGTCCCGCGCAACCGCAGGTTGGAGAAGCACCTCGGTGACACCCCGCCCGCCCTGCCGGCCGGCAGCCTCGGCCGCGCCATGACCGGGGAGGAGTTCGAGGGGTGGCTCGCGCACGAGTCCGAGGCGCACGCGCGCTCGTGGACCGAGCGGGGCCTGCCCGAAGCCGAGGCGCGCGAGAAGGTGCGGCGTGACCACGAGCGGCTGCTGCCCCGGGGGCGCGCCACCGCGGACATGCGGTTCAGCATCCTGGAACACGAGGGGACGCGCGTCGGCACCCTGTGGCTGTCCCTCGGGCAGGACCGGGCCTGGGTGTACGACGTCGAGGCCGACGCCGCGCACCGCGGCCGGGGGCACGGCCGCACCCTCATGCTGCTGGCGGAGCACCAGACGATCGCGGCCGGCAGACCCGTCCTCGGCCTCAACGTGTTCGCCGGCAACACCCCGGCGGAGCGGCTCTACGAGTCCCTGGGGTACGTCACGGTCTCCGGCATCTACTACAAGAACCTGATCTGAGGCCCGGTCACTTCCGCCCGGCCGTTTCCGCGGACCGCTCCCGGCCCCGGCTCTCCGGCCGGGTCACTCCCGTTCGGCCAGCAACCGGTCGGCGATCTCCGTCACCCGCTCGCGCAGGCCCTCCTGGCTCTTGCCGCCGTCGAGGCGTTCGCCGCCGATGACGTACGTCGGGGTGCCGGTCACGCCGATGGCCTTGCCCTCGGCCTGGTCGGCGTCCACGATCAGGATGTGCCGGCCGTCGATCAGTGCGGTGTCGAACTCCTCGGCGTCCAGACCCAGTTCACCGGCCACCTCGACCAGGAACGGCTCGCCCTCGCGGTCCAGCCGCTCGACCCGGCCGAGGACCGCCTCCACGTACTCCCAGCCCCTGCCCTGCACCAGGGCTTCCTCGGCGGCCTGCGCGGCGGCGAAGGCGTGCTTGTGCTTCTCCAGCGGGAAGTGCCGCAGCCGCAGCTCCAGCCGGTCGCCGTACCGGGCCCGCAGGGCGCGGAGGTCGTCCAGGGCGCTGCGGCAGTCGGAACACTGGAGTTCACACCAGACGTCGAGGACCGGGGCGTCGGCGCGCGCGGGGGAGTCGTTCATGGCGGCCAGTCTTCCAGGCCGTGCTCCGTCCACCCAATCGAGACGGGCGAGGGCGGCCGGCGGCGC
This sequence comes from Streptomyces sp. NPDC086777, assembly GCF_040702065.1. Lineage (NCBI taxonomy): Bacteria > Bacillati > Actinomycetota > Actinomycetes > Kitasatosporales > Streptomycetaceae > Streptomyces > Streptomyces sp. NPDC086777. The sequence continues at coordinate 318,959 of NZ_JBFBJI010000002.1, forward strand.
CGGGTGGGGCCGCGGCTCGTCCCTGGGGTGGAGGTGCCCCCGAGAGGACCCCGAGATGCCCCTGATTGTCGGGCCTGGACATGGATCGCACGGGCCGGGCGGTGCACGATGGAAGGGGCGGAGCAGCGCCCGCACTCCGCCCGACCCAGCCCGCAGGAGGACCGGATGATTGCCGAGACAGTCTGTTCCGCCGTGTCCGCGGCAGGCCTGGGCATCGCCGTGGTCACCGCCTACCGCAAGCGGTACCTGGCGGCGGCCCGTACCGCCGCCTACTCCCTCGTTCCCATCGGCCTGGTGATGACCGGCGTGGTCGGCTGGCTCGCCGACACCGCCTTCAGCCCGACCGCCTGGGCGGGCTTCGGCGTGCTCGGCGCGGCCTGGGCGCTGTTCGCCGCCACCCGCGCCGTGGAGCGCCGGCGCGGGGGCACCCGCGGCACCCGTGCCGAGCGGAAGGCGGCCGCCCGGGGGGCTGAGCGCGACGCCGTCGCACCCGCCGCCCCGGCGCCGTCCCTGAGCCCGGCCACCCGCCCGGCTGCCAGGCCCGCGGCTCCCCGCGGCACCGGTTCGGGTGACGACTTCAGCGACATCGAGGCCATCCTCAAGAAGCACGGGATATGACACACCGCGGCGGCGGACCGGGCACGGGGGGACGGCGCCCGGCAGCACGCGGGGCGCGGGGCGCGGCGCAGTTCAGCCGGGTTGCGGGCGCATGCATATGACAATCACATGAGGCATTGAAACGACACAGTGCGCCTACGGCCCGCGCGGAAGTGTTCAGAAGGCGAGCGGAAGCGAAACGGACATCGCGGAATTCGGCGAACTCCTGCCCATTCCGGGCGTGTTGATCGCGTGGCGGGTGCCCACTGGGACATCATCACCGCGAGATGCTGGACACGAAACAGAGCGAGGCCGCGCCGCCGAAGGACGAGCCCCGCGGGTGCCTCTTCGCCCTTTCCCAGCCACCGCTGATGATCTTCCTAGCGGTGATCGGGTGTCTGATTCTCATGGCTGCGCTGCACGACCTGCTGTGGCTGTGAGCCGTACCCGCCAGTCCCGGCGCCACCCGCCGGGACCGGCGTCGGCATCCCCCCGGCGCTCCGCCGGTGCTCCGGCCACGGGGATCCTCCCGTCGACGTCTCCCCGATCAGCCCGCCGCCTCCTTGCGGCGTGCCCGGTACGCGGCGACATGCAGACGGTTTCCGCAGGTCCGGCTGTCGCAGTAGCGGCGCGAACGGTTGCGGGAGAGGTCGACGAAGGCGCGCCGGCAGTCCGGGGCCTCGCAGCGCCGCAGCCGCTCCTGCTCCCCGGCGACGACGAAGAACGCGAGCGCCATCCCGCAGTCGGCGGCGAGGTGGTCGGCCACCGAGGCGCCGGGCGCGAAGTAGTGCACGTGCCAGTCATAGCCGTCGTGGTCCGTGAGCCGGGGCGTGGTGCCCGCGGCCGCGACCAGCTCGTTGATCATCCCGGCGGCGGTCCTGGGGTCCGGAGCGGCGAAGATGCCCGCGAACCGGCCGCGGATCTTGCGCACCGCCGACAGATCGAACTCCGACAGCACCCCCACATCGCTGATGTCGTGGTTTCGTACGAAATCACGGAGGGCCGCGACGTCGGGCAGCCCGTCCACCGCCGCGTCGTCCTCCGGCACGGTGTTCACCAGATCCACCACGGCGTCGAGAGAACACCGGGTGTCGTGGGTGATCAGCACGTTTCGCTCCCTGGCCTGAGGGTCGGGCGGGCGCCCGCCGATGGTGGCCGATGGTAGCGACATACGGCGGCCCCGCACCGTGCCCTGTCCCACTCGTGACTGACCGGTACAACGCGCACCGCCCCCCGGCGGTTCCACGGGCATGCGGACACACCGGTGCCGCCCCGTGACCCAACACGGTGGCGGCGCCGGTGCTGCCGTATGCGGTTGTCTAGGCCCGAGCCGTCTCCCCGAGTGGACGGCGCCGGGCGGCTTGGAGGGGGTGTGCCCTCAGCTCTCCGCCAGGATGTGCGAGAGCTCCTGATCGAGATCGAAGTGGCGGTGTTCCGTGCCCGGGGGCACGGCGGCGTCCGTCCGCTTCAGGAAGGACTCCAGAGCCCGCGCAGGGGCTTCCAGTAGGGCTTCTCCCTCCGGAGAGCTCAGGGCGATGCACACGACGCCCTGACCGTGACTGCGGGACGGCCAGACGCGGACGTCTCCGGTGCCGGTGGGGCGGTGGAGCCCCTCGGCGAGGAGGTCGCGGGCGAACACCCACTCGACGGTCTCCTCGGCTCCGGTGTGGAAGGTGGCGTGCACGGCGTAGGGGTCGGCCGTGTCGTACCGCAGGCCTGCGGGGACAGGCAGGGATGACTCGCTCGACACAACGAGGCGCAGGTGCAGCTCGCAGCTGACCGTGGTGTTCATAAGCGCCAGGGCCTTTCGCTCAGTGTGCGCTCGGGGATTCGCACGTCGGCGAAATCGACATGCCACCTACGGTGCCGTTGTAAACCCCTCTGAGTGTTTTGCGTGTGTTTACGTAACTCTTCCGGCCGAGAACCCGGACGCGATCTACGACCATTCCGGTGACCGGAATCGCTCAGGTAGGGTTTGGTCGTATGAATACGGGGAGTAACGAACCGGGCGAGGCCGCCGTGGCCTCGGACGGCGGCGGGGCGGACGGGACGGACGGGACGGCGGCGGGACCGGCACGCGACGAGCGCGGGCTCGGATCGCGGGCGCCCGAGTTCGTCAGGGCGCGCCGGGTGCTGCACCTGAGCTGGCAGGTCGGGGTCTTCGCGATCGGCCTGGCGGTGGTGGCCGTGGGCATCGTCCTGCTGCCGCTGCCCGGGCCCGGCTGGGTGATCATCTTCGCCGGCATGGCGATCTGGGCCACCGAGTTCGTCTGGGCCCAGCTGGTGCTTCGCTGGACGAAACGGAAGGTCACGGAGGCGGCCCAGAAGGCCTTCGACCCCAAGGTGCGCCGCCGCAACATCACGCTCACGACGATCGGCCTGGTGGTCGTGGCCGCCGGGGCCGGGGTCTACCTCTCCAGGTTCGGCATCGTGGTGCCCTGGAAGATCGAGGAGTGATCCGGCCGCCGGCCCGGGCCCCCGGCGACTGGTCGGGGGCACCCCCTGACATGGGGTAATGTTCTTCCTGCGCCCGGGCGATTAGCTCAGTGGGAGAGCGCTTCGTTCACACCGAAGAGGTCACTGGTTCGAACCCAGTATCGCCCACCCGGAACCGCGGCCCACCTGCGAGACAGCAGGTGGGCCGCGGTCGTTTCGTGCCTCGGGGAGGGCCGCCGCGTTCGCCGCGGCGCCGGCCGACCGCGGCGAGCGGGCTGCGGCCGGGTCCGTGCGCGAGTGGGCGCCGCGGGAAGACCGCGCTGCCCCTGCGGTGCGGGACCGCGAGCGGGCGGGCCCGAGGGGTGCGTGCCGGTGGAGCCCCGTAGCTCCTGGCGGCCCGGGGTGCGGCGCTCCGGTGGGCCGCTGAGCCGTCGGGTTCTCGGATCTCCGCCCGTCCCGCTGCAGGCCCAGCCCAGCCCCGGCCCGGCCCAGCCCCGGCCCAGCCCCGGCCCCGGCCCGGCCCAGCCCGGCCCGGCCGCTCCGGGCTCTCGCCAGGGGCTCGTGAACGGCTGTCGGCGCGGCCCGGGGCGAGGGCGTGCCCCGGCGGCTCCGCCGTGCGTCCGTGCGGGGAATCCGCGCGGGAATCCGTGGGGGGGGGGGGAAAAAATCCGTGCCGCTGCCGGGGCGCACACCTCCGACCACTGCCGGCCTCGGCGCACCCCGCCGCCCCCGCCGCCCCCGTCGCGCTCGCCGAAGCCAACCCGTAACCGCCTTCTCCCGTGGGCCACTTCACGTTCGGCCCCTCGACCGCACGCCCCTCACCTGCGACGTCGCCCGCCCCCGGCCTCCCGCCGCCGCCCCGTCCCGCTCCGCCCAGCCGCTCCCGCCCACAAGAAATTCCTGTCCGAATCATTGACGCCTCACCGGCCCCTCCGTAACTTGTGCCAGCAAGCGCTTACTTGAAACGATTCATGCAGGCGTCGGCGACGCTGCGGGGAGGGGCCCGACTGTGGGAACCAGCAGGAACGTGGAGAGACGGACCATCCTGAAGGCGGCCGGGGCCTCGGCTGTGGCGCTCGGCCTCGCCGGGACGGCCGGGTGCGGAGGCGGCACCGGCTCCGGGGACGGGACGGTGACGATCCGTTACTCGTGGTGGGGTGCCGAGGAGCGCGCCCAGAAGATCAACAAGACCATCGCGCTCTTCGAGAAGAAGTACCCGAAGATCAAGGTCAAGACCGACTTTCAGACGTACGCATCGTTCTGGGAGAAGTTCCAGACCCAGGCGGCCGGCGGAAATCCCCCGGACGTTTTCCAAAATGCCGTCACCTTTCTCCGGAAGTACGACAAGCGCGGAATTCTGCTCGACCTCAAGTCACAGGTGCAGGCAGGAAATCTGAGCCTGGATCACTTCCGGGCCGGCGTGACGAAGGTCGGCGAGGTCGACGGAAAGCAGCTCGGAATCCCCGTCGGCTCCAACACCATGGCGCTGGTCATCGACAAGAAGCTCTTCGCGAAGGCCGGCGTCGAGCCACACCCGGGCTGGACCTGGGACGACTACTTCAAGGCCCTGAAGACCGTCCACGACAGGACGAAGGTCGCGGGGGACACCGGCTACTTCACCATCATGTACCTGTACGACCTCTACCTCCGCCAGAACGGCAAGGCCTTCTACACCGCCGACGGACTCGGCTTCGACAAGGCCGACCTCACGGAGTGGTGGACCGACGGCTACAGCCGCGTCAAGGCCGGCATCGTCACCGACCCCAAGGTCGTGGCCCAGGACTTCCCCAAGTCCTCCCTCTCCGCGGGCCACGGCGGATCGGAGTTCACCTGGGACAACTTCACCGTCCGCTACTCCGCCGAGGGCGACAGCACCTACGGCCTCGCGCCGATCCCGACCATGGACGGCAAGCACACCGGGCAGTACCTCGCCTCCCTGATGCTGAGCGCCTCCGCCCGCACCGCCCACCCCGAGGAGGTCGCGCAGTTCATCGACTTCATGGTGCACGACCCCGAGGTCGGCAAGATCATGGGCTACGACCGGGGCATCCTCGCGAGCACCGAGCAGTACACGGCGTACCGGCCGACGGACGCCGTGAACAAGGAGATCGCGCAGTACGAGGACGACACCGCCAAGGCCGGCGTCCTCGGGACGATCACCCCGCACCCCTCCGGTGCCGACACCATCGAGGCCGCCTTCCTGCGCATCGGCGGCGACCTCGGCCAGGGCAAGAGCAAGGTCTCCGACGCGGTGAAGCAGTTCTTCACCGAGTCCGAGGCCGCCTTCCAGGCCTGAGGGGACCTGCCGTGACGCTCGTCAACGACTCCCCGCCCGCCGCCCGCAAGACGCGTCCGGCCGCCTCCGCCACCACGGGGCGGCGGCCCGGCCGCCGGCGCGAGAACCTCGCCGGCTACCTCTTCATGTCCCCGTGGATCGCGGGCTTCCTGCTGCTGACCGCGGGCCCGATGGTCGCCTCCCTCTACTTCGCGTTCACGGACTACAACCTCTTCAACACCCCGAAGTGGGTCGGGCTCGACAACTTCACCAAGATGTTCGGCGACCCCCGCTGGCAGAAGTCGGTGGAGGTGACCGCGAAGTACGTGGTCGTCGGCACCCCGCTGAAGCTGCTGCTCGCCCTCGGGGTGGCCCTGCTCCTCGCCCAGAGCCGCCGGGGTCAGGCCTTCTACCGGGCCGCCTTCTACGCCCCCTCGCTCATCGGCGCGAGCGTCTCGGTCGGCTTCGTCTGGCGGTCGCTGTTCTCCGACGACGCGATCGTGGACCGGACCCAGTCCTTCTTCGGCTGGCACGTCGGCGGCTGGGTCGGCAACGCCGACTGGGTGCTGTACAGCCTGGTCGCGCTGACCGTGTGGCAGTTCGGCGCGCCCATGGTCATCTTCCTGGCGGGCCTGAAGCAGGTGCCGAAGGAGCTCTACGAGGCGGCCGAGATGGACGGTGCCGGGCCGCTGCGCAGGTTCTGGAACATCACCCTGCCGATGATCTCCCCGGTGCTGTTCTTCAACGTGCTTCTGGAGACCATCCACTCCTTCCAGATCTTCGGCTCGGCGTACGTCGTCTCCAACGGCACCTGCGGACCGGCCGACGCCACCCTCGTCTACACCTGCTACCTCTACGAGCAGGGCTTCAAGAACGCCCAGATGGGCTTCGCCGCCGCGATGGCCTGGATGCTGCTGCTGGCCGTGGCGCTCGTGACGGCCGTCCTCTTCTGGTCCCAGAAGAAGTGGGTGCACTACGAGGAGGACGCCCGATGAGCGCGGCCACGACGAAGCCGTCCCTGCCGGGCCGCCGCCGGGCCGGATCCCTCGGCTGGCACCTCGGCGCCCTGCTGATCCTCGCGGTCATCCTCTACCCGGTGGTCTGGGTGATCGGCGCGTCCTTCAAACCCGGCAAGGACATCATCAACAGTCTCCGGCTGTTCCCGGCCCACCCCATCCTGTCCAACTTCAAGGGCCTCGCCGACGGCATAGCGGACATCAGCATCTGGACGTTCTTCGAGAACTCCCTCTTCTACGCGGTCGGCGCCGTCGTCGGCGTTCTGGTCTCCTGCTCCCTCACCGCCTACGCCTTCGCCCGCATCCGGTTCGCCGGCCGCAACCTGCTCTTCTCCCTGATGATCGGCACCCTGCTCCTGCCGTACCACGTGCTCCTGATCCCGCAGTACGTGATGTTCCAGAAGCTGGGCTGGATCAACACCTACACCCCGCTGCTGATCGGCAAGTACCTCGCCACCGAGGCGTTCTTCGTCTTCCTCATGGTGCAGTTCATGCGGAACCTGCCCCGGGAACTCGACGAGGCGGCCCGGCTCGACGGCTGCGGGCACTTCCGCATCTACTGGTCGATCGTGCTGCCGCTGTGCCGGCCCGCCCTCATCACCAGCGCGATCTTCACCTTCATCAACGCCTGGAACGACTTCATGGGCCCGCTGATCTACCTGAACGAACCCGGCAAGTACACGGTCTCGCTGGGCCTGATGATGTTCCGCGACTCCGACGGCGTGGCCGCCAACTACGGCGGGATGATCGCCATGTCCCTGGTCGCGCTGCTGCCGGTGCTGCTGTTCTTCCTCGCCTTCCAGCGCTATCTGATCGACGGGATGGCGACCTCAGGACTGAAGGGCTGATGACGTCGTGGCCGACGTGCGCGCAAAGCCGTCCGTCTTCGCGGAGCGGTTCGGAGTCTTCGCCGAGTGCCTGCTCACCGGGGTGTGGATCGCGGTCGCGTCCCTGGGGGTGGTCACCTACCCGGCCGCCTTCGCCGCCGGCGCCCGGCACCTGCGCCGCCGTACCGGGCAGGTGGGCGGCGGGCGGCGGGAGTTCGCGACCGACTTCCGGGCCGCCCTGCGCGGCGGGTGGGTCGTCGGGCTCGCCGGCTGGGGTGCGGTCGCCGCCGCCTGGGTGGACGTCCGGGCCGTGCGCGCCGGGCTGCCCGGCGGGCCGCTCGTCGGTGCGCTGGGCCTGTTCGCGGTGATCGGCCTCGTGGTCACGGGGCTGCGCGCGGCGGCCGTCTGGGTGCCCGGCGACCGATGGCGCACCCTGCTCGCGGCGGCCGGCCGCCGTACCGTCCGGGACCCCGGCGGATCCTTCCTGCTCGTCGGGGGAGCGGTCCTCGTGGTCTGTTCCGCGCTGCTCATCGCACCGCTCGCGGTGCCCGTGCTCGGCGCCGTGGCGGCGGCGGCCGTCGCGGTCGAGGAGCGGTACCGGCGCCGCCGCGGCTGACCTGCCCCGCGCCCGGTCCGGCGCCTCGCGCCGTGCGTGTACCTGTCATGCACCTGATCATCATGCCGCTCACGACGCTCCATTCCCCCGCACCCGCACGGAAAGGCGGACCATGTCTCCCATCCCCCGCAGGTCCCTCCTCAAGGCCGCCGCCGTCGCCGGCGCCGCCGCCCACTTCAGCTGGTCGCTGGGAGCGCCGGACGCGCAGGCCGCGCCCGGAGCCGAGGCCGCCGACGCGGACCCGGTGACCCTGGACTGGCTGGAGGGCGGCGGACTCGGCGCCGCGCCCGGCTCGACCGTCGGCGTGCCCTGGCCGATGGGCGCGTTCCAGGAAGACCAGGCCTTCGCACTGACCGACGAGGACGGCAAGGACGTGCCCGTCCAGTCCTGGCCGCTCGCCCACTGGCCCGACGGCTCCCTCAAGTGGACGGCCCACGCCGTGAGTTCGGGCAACGGCAAGCTCACCCTCGCGGCAGGCGCCCCGGCCGCCCCGGCGCGGCAGGTCACCGTCGACCGGCACGGCGGCACGATCGACGTCTCCACCGGTGTGATCACCGTGAAGATCGGCAGGAACGGCGCCACGATCGTCAGGTCCGTCACCCGGGGTTCGACGGAGATCGCCAGGAACGGACGGCTCGTCCTCGTCCGCCAGCCCGAGATCGAGGACGAGGACCAGGGCACGGTCAGGACGGAGCGCTTCGACGGCGCGATCGACTCCGTCACCGTCGAACAGGACGGCCCGGTCCGGGCCGTCGTCCGCGTCGACGGCAAGCATCGCAGGGGAAGCCGGAGTTGGCTGCCGTTCTCGATCCGGCTCTACTTCTACGGGGGCGCCGACTCCTTCCGCATGGTCCACACGATCACCTACGACGGCACCCAGGAGCCGGGCAGGGCGAGCGGCGACTTCATCCGCGGGCTCGGCGTCCGCTTCAGCGTACCGATGCGCGACGAGGCGTACGACCGGCACGTGCGGATCGGCGGTGAGGGAACGGGCCTGCTGCGCGAGGCCGTCCAGGGCATCACCGGCCTGCGCCGCGACCCCGGCGCGACCGTCCAGGCGGCCCAGTACGCCGGGCAGCGGCTCGCCGACCCGTCCACCTGGGACCAGCGCGTCACCACCCGCCTCCAGTACATCCCGCACTGGGGCGACTACACCCTCGCCCAGCTCTCCGCCGACGGCTTCACCCTGCGCAAGCGCACGAAGAAGGGGTACGGCTGGATCGCGGCCGGCGGCGGCAGGCGGGCCTCCGGGTTCGGATACGTCGGCGGGGCGAGCGGCGGACTCTCCTTCGGCCTGCGGGACTTCTGGGAGAAGTTCCCGGCCCAGCTCGACATCCGCGACGCCCACACCGACACGGCCGAGGTCACCCTCTGGCTCTGGTCGCCCGAGGCCCAGCCGATGGACCTGCGCTTCTACCACGACGGCATGGGCCAGGACACCTACGCCAAGCAGCTCGAAGGCCTTGAGATCACCTACGAGGACTACGAGCCCGAGTTCGGCACCCCGTACGGCATCGCCCGGACCTCCGAACTCCTCTTCTGGGCCAACGAGTCGACCCCGTCGGCGGACGTCCTGGCCGAACAGGTCGCGGCGGTGCGGACGTTGCCGCAGCTCGCCGCCCCGCCCCGGCAGCTCGTCAAGGCCAAGGTCTTCGGCCCCGGCCTGTTCTCCGAGCCGGACCGCTCCACCGCCGCCAAGGCGAAGATCGAGGACCACCTCGACTTCCTCTTCACCTACTACAAGGACCAGGTGGAGCAACGCCGTTGGTACGGCTTCTGGGACTACGGCGACTTCATGCACACCTACGACACCGTGCGCCACCAGTGGCGGTACGACATCGGCGGCTACGCCTGGGACAACTCCGAGCTCTCGCCCGACCTGTGGCTCTGGTACGCGTACCTCCGCAGCGGCCGCTCGGACATCTTCCGGTTCGCCGAGGCGCTCACCCGGCACACCGGCGAGGTGGACGTCTACCACATCGGCCAGTGGGCGGGGCTCGGCACCCGGCACGGCATCCAGCACTACGCCGACAGCGCCAAACAACAGCGCATCGCCAACACCACCTACCGGCGCTTCTACTACTTCCTCACCGCCGACGAACGCGTCGGCGACCTCATGGCCGCCAACGTCGACTCCGACGAGACGTTCCTCGTCCTCGACCCGCAGCGCAAGGTCCGCACCGACCCCTACACCCCCGACCGGCACGCCCTCTCCATCGGCTTCGGCACCGACTGGAGCGGCCTGGTCTCGGCCTGGCTGACCGAGTGGGAACGCAAGGGCCCCAAGTGGGAGAAGGCCAGGGCCCGGGTCCTGTCGACCATGGCGGGCATCGCCGCACAGCCCAACGGCTTCGTCCAGGGCAGCGGCCTGTACGACCTCGACACCGGCAGGTTCGCGACCGCCACCACCCCGGTGGTCTCCGTCTCCCACCTCTCGGCGGTCTTCGGCCTCAACGAGCTCTGCGCCGAACTGATCCACCTCGTCGACATGCCGGAGTTCAACGAGGCGTACTTCGACTACTGCCGCTATTTCAACGCCACCAAGACGGAACAGGCGGCACGCTACGGCTCCACCTTCGGCACCCTGCTGCTGTTCCAGGGCCACTCGCGTCTCGACGCCTACGCCGCCGTACAGACCGGCGACGCGACGCTCGCCAAGCGCGCGTGGACGAAGTTCTACAGCTCGGACGGCTACACGGAGTCCTCGCCCTGGAGGACCGAGCCGCTCTCCGGACCGGTCACGCTCGTCGCGGGCAGCGAGGCGAGCTGGGTGTCGTCCAACGACACCGCGCTCTACGGGCTCGCCGCCATCGAGAACCTGGCCCTGCTCGGCGACAGGATGCCCTCGTAGCGGGGGTGGGGGAGCGCCGTCGCACGGGCGGCGGCGCTCGCACCGGCGAGTGTGGTGCAGGTCACGCCGTGCGGGCATGAGTACGCGTACTCAGTTCGGCCGGCCGGGCAGACTCCGTCCATGGACTGGACCCACTACCGTTTCCGCAGCCTGTGGTCCCTGCCGGTGCCGCTCACCGTCGTCTACGACGCGCTGGAGCGGGTCGAGGACTATCCGGGCTGGTGGCCGCAGGTGCGGTCGGTGAGCCGACTGAACGACACGACGGGGGTCGTCACGATCCGCTCCGTCCTTCCCTACGACATGACGTTCACGGCGCGGGAGACGCGACGCGATCCGCGGGCCGGCGTGCTGGAGGCCGCGATGACCGGTGACATCGAGGGCTGGTCCCGCTGGACGGTCGCCGCCGACGGCGCGGGCAGCCTCGCCCGCTACGACCAGGTGGTCGACGTGAACAAGGCGCTGCTGCGCCGACTCGCCGTCCCCGGGCGGCCGTTCTTCCGCGCAAACCACCGGTGGATGATGCGGGCGGGACGGCGGGGACTGCTCCGCCACCTCCAAGCGGTTTGAACGGAACCCGCCGGTACCTGTATCGTTCTCTCCGTTCCCGGGCGATTAGCTCAGTGGGAGAGCGCTTCGTTCACACCGAAGAGGTCACTGGTTCGAACCCAGTATCGCCCACCACCGGGAAGGCCGGTCCACCTCAGTGGACCGGCCTTCTGCCGTTCCGGGACCCGGCCGAACGGTGGACTCCGTGGCTCGTGCCCGCCTTTCGCCCGGCCGGTCGCGTGCGAGGTGCCTAGGGTGGCACCGTCACGGAAGGGCGGTGCCATGGATACTGATTCCCGGATCAAGGCCGCGATCGAGGAGCACTGGCGGGCGTCGGAACGCGGGGACATCGACGCCGAGCACGCCGTCTACGCCGCCGACGCGATCCTGGACTACCCGCAGTCGGGCGAGCGTTTCCGGGGCCGCGAGGCCATCGCTGCCCAGCGCGGCGGCCACCCTGCCGACCGGCACTTCACCGTCCTGCGGATCACCGGCCACGCCGGCGTGTGGGTCAGCGAATGCGTCATCACCTACGACGGGGTGCCGTCGTACTCGGTGAGCATCATGGAGTTCGCCGACGGGAGCGTGGCGCACGAGACGCAGTACTTCGCCGACCCCTTCGGCGCGCCGGACCGGCGGGTGGCGCTGGCGGAGCCGATGCCGGGACGGACCATCACGCGAGCCTGATCGGGCGGGGCGCCGGTGCCGGCGCCCCGCCCGTCACGCCGCCGTCGGCAGTTCCGGCCGCAGCGGCCAGTACGTGCTCACCGTCTCCGGTGTGCCGCTGCGGGTGAACCACGCCTGGAGACCGCGGGCCTGAGCCGCGTGCCAGGTCGTCTGCAGGGTGTGCAGCTCGGCCGGGGTCAGGCGCTCCAGACGGGTCGCGAAACGGCGGCCCAGCGCCCGTACGAGCTCCAGGGACGCGAGCGCGTCCGCCCCCGCGTCGTGCGCGCCCTCAAGGGTGACCTCGTAGTGCGCGCACAGGTCGGTCAGGGTCCGGCGGCCCTTGCGGTAGCGGTCCAGATGCTTGTCCAGGACCCGGGGGTCGAGGACGAGCAGGGGGCTCGCCTCGAACCACCGGTCCAGCGCGGACGCCCGGTGCCGGCGCAACTCCCGGTCCAGCAGCGTCAGATCGAACGGCGCGTTCATCACCACCAGCGGGCGGTGCATCGCCGCGTGCTCGGCCAGTTCCTCGGCTATCTCATGCATCACCGGCGCCGGCCAGCGGCCGTTGCGCTGCAGGTGTTCGTCCGTCAGCCCGTGCACCGCCGTCGCCGCTTCCGGCACCGCCACACCCGGGTTGACCAGCCAGCGGGTCACCCGGGGCCGGGTGCCCGGGGCGTCCTGGACGACGACCGCGGCGGACACGATGCGGTCGGTCTCCACGTCCACGCCCGTGGTCTCCGTGTCGAAGGCCGCCAGGGGCCCCTCGTACCAGCACGTCATGCCAATACAACTCCTTGTTCACCCACGGCAGATGACGTTCCGTCTTCTGCCCGTTTGGTGATACCCGGGCTGTTTGCGGCGTACGCCGGAAGGACACAACAGGAGTGCGGGTCTTTGCAGTTCAGCGGCCCGCCACGGGGAAACTCTTTGGCTGGGAAGGCTGTTGGTCATGGCGATAGCGCAGCCCGAACGGGGCGGGCTGCTGCCCGAACGTACGGGCCCCCATCGCGGCACACTCGCGACCACCGCCTGCATGGAGACACTGCAGGTGGGCTATCTGCATGCCGTCGCGGCGGCGGCCGGCTGCTCGCTGTCCCAGCCGTTCCCGGACAACGGCATCGACTGGCACGTCAGCCACGGCTCGCCCGGTCACACCGTCGACGACGAGGTGACGATAAAGGTGCAGCTCAAGTGCACGTACCAGATCGCCCCCAACCCGCCGGGACGTTTCTTCTCCTTCACGCTGGACAACGACCACCTGCGCAAGCTCGCCCGCACACCGGTGTCGGTGCACAAGATCCTGGTGGTGATGCTGGTACCGCGCTCCCAGGACGACTGGCTGCGCGCCAGCCACGACCGGCTCGATCTGCGCCACTGCTGCTACTGGGTCAACCTGGCAGGGCACCCGATCACCGGCCGGCACCGGACCACCGTGCGGGTTCCGACCTCGCGCATCTTCGACGACCGGGCGCTCTGCGAGATCATGACGCGGGTCGGGACGGGAGGCAGGCCATGAGGCACCGTCCGTACGAGGAGCAGCTGCGGGAGGTCCGGCCGCATCCCGACGATCTCCACGGGCCCCACTGGAACCGTCCCCCCGAGCCCGCCGAGGTCGACCCGGCCGTGCTCGGCGCCCTGCTGCGCCGGCACGGCTGGCGGCGCCGCGGGGGAGCACCGGGACGCTACGGCCGCTGGACCCCACCCGGGCCGGGCAGCACCGGCACCAGCCTGCTGGTACCCGAGAGCCGCGCCTTCCCGGACAGTGACGACCTGCTCGGGGAGGCGCTCACCGCTCTCGTGCGCAGCGGCACGCCCGCCGCGCGTGAGGTGCTGGTCGGGCTCGCCGTGCCCAGCGACGAGATCCGCTGGTGGCGGGACGTGCCCGGCGGACCGGCGGACGCCGCGTCCTGGACGGCCGAGGAGCAGCTGCGCACCGCCGCCCGGCAGACCCTGCTGGCCGGCGCGCTCGCCACCCGCGCGCGGGCCGGCTACTACGGCGCCCGGCACAAGCGCGCCGCCGCCGCGATGCTGGAGTCCGTCCTCGTCGGCTCGGCGGACGGCGGGCGCGGCCTGGCCGCCTTCGTGCCCGTCGGCACCGGCCGGCCCCTCGCCGTCCGCCTCCACCAGGCCCTGTACGCGGCCCGCGAGGCCATCGACTACCAGCGGGCCACCGGCGGCATGGACGCCTTCGACGGCGCCGTCGAGGCGGGCGTGAGCCGCGAGCTGACCGACGCCCTGGTGACCCTCGTGCGCGGCACGGAAGGCGCCCGGGTCTCCGTGGAGTGGGCGCCGGGCGCCGGGGTCCCCGACGACTGCGCGGCCACCACGGAGCCCGTCGAGTTCTCACCCGGCGACCTGCCCGTGCTGCGCGAGGCCGGCGCCCGCTACCTGCGCGCCGAACCCTCGGTCGCGGTCCGGGTCACCGGCACCGTCGTCCGCATGCGCCGCTCCGAGCCGCGCGGCGACGGCGCGGTACGGCTGCGGGTGATCGCCGGCGCCGAGGTGCCGTACCTCCGGGTCACCCTCGACGAGGAGGACTACCGGATCGCCGGGCAGGCCCACCTCGTCGGACTGCCGGTGCGGGTGCACGGGCGGCTGGAGAGCCGGGGCGGCTTCCGGCGGCTGACCGGTGCCTACGGGGTCTCGCCGGTCCAGGTGGAGGAGGCCGAGCGGGACCGGCTGATGAAGTCCCTCCAGGAGAATCTCGACTTCTTCGAGGAGGCGTGCACCGGCGACGACTGCGACTGACCGCGGACGGTCGGTAACCGTTTCGCGGACGGAGGGCCGGGGTCGGTACGATCCCGTAATGCGCGCGCTCCTGGTATGGCGCCGCACCCACCTTCAGTCAGGAGAGACCGGTGTCAGACGTCCGTGTGATCATCCAACGCGATTCCGAGCGGGACGAGCGCGTGGTGACGACGGGCACCACGGCCGCCGAGCTCTTCGCCGGCGAGCGCTCGATCATCGCCGCGCGGGTGGGCGGCGAGCTCAAGGACCTCGCGTACGAGGTCCGGGACGGCGAGACCGTCGAGGGCGTCGAGATCTCCTCCGAGGACGGACTCGACATCCTGCGCCACTCCACCGCGCACGTCATGGCCCAGGCCGTGCAGGAGCTGTTCCCCGAGGCCAAGCTCGGCATCGGCCCGCCCGTCAAGGACGGTTTCTACTACGACTTCGACGTCGAGAAGCCGTTCCACCCCGATGACCTCAAGGCCATCGAGAAGAAGATGCAGGAGATCCAGAAGCGCGGGCAGAAGTTCTCCCGCCGTGTCGTCACCGACGAGGCGGCCCGCGAGGAGCTGGCGGACGAGCCGTACAAGCTGGAGCTGATCGGCCTCAAGGGCTCCGCGTCCAGCGACGACGGCGCGGACGTCGAGGTCGGCGCCGGCGAGCTGACGATCTACGACAACCTGGACGCCAAGACCGGCGAGCTGTGCTGGAAGGACCTCTGCCGCGGTCCCCACCTGCCCTCCACCCGCCTGATCCCCGCGTTCAAGCTGATGCGCAACGCGGCCGCCTACTGGCGCGGCAGCGAGAAGAACCCGATGCTCCAGCGCATCTACGGCACCGCCTGGCCGTCCAAGGACGAGCTGAAGGCGTACCTCGACTTCCTCGCCGAGGCCGAGAAGCGCGACCACCGCAAGCTGGGCAGCGAGCTGGACCTGTTCTCCATCCCGGAGCAGATCGGCTCCGGCCTCGCCGTCTTCCATCCCAAGGGCGGCGTGATCCGCCGGGTCATGGAGGACTACTCGCGCCGCCGGCACGAGGAGGAGGGCTACGAGTTCGTCTACACCCCGCACGCCACCAAGGGGAAGCTCTTCGAGACCTCCGGGCACCTGGACTGGTACGCCGACGGCATGTACCCGCCCATGCAGCTCGACGAGGGCGTGGACTACTACCTCAAGCCCATGAACTGCCCGATGCACAACCTGATCTTCGACGCGCGCGGCCGCTCCTACCGTGAACTGCCGCTGCGGCTCTTCGAGTTCGGGACCGTGTACCGCTACGAGAAGTCGGGCGTCGTGCACGGCCTGACCCGGGCCCGCGGCTTCACCCAGGACGACGCGCACATCTACTGCACCAAGGAGCAGATGGCGGAGGAGCTCGACAAGACGCTCACCTTCGTCCTGAACCTGCTGCGCGACTACGGCCTCACCGACTTCTACCTGGAGCTGTCCACCAAGGACCCGGAGAAGTTCGTCGGCTCCGACGAGGTCTGGGAGGAGGCGACCGAGACGCTCCGCGCGGTCGCCGAGAAGCAGGGCCTGCCGCTCGTCCCCGACCCGGGCGGCGCCGCCTTCTACGGCCCGAAGATCTCCGTGCAGACCAAGGACGCCATCGGCCGCACCTGGCAGATGTCGACCGTCCAGCTCGACTTCAACCTGCCCGAGCGCTTCGACCTGGAGTACACCGCCGCCGACGGCTCCAAGCAGCGCCCGGTGATGATCCACCGCGCCCTGTTCGGTTCCATCGAGCGGTTCTTCGCGGTGCTCCTGGAGCACTACGCGGGCGCCTTCCCGGCATGGCTGGCCCCGGTCCAGGCGGTCGGCATCCCGATCGGCGACGGACACGTCGAGTACCTGCAGAAGTTCGCCGCCGAGGCCAGGAAGAAAGGCCTGCGGGTCGAGGTGGACGCGTCCTCCGACCGGATGCAGAAGAAGATCCGCAACGCCCAGAAGCAGAAGGTGCCCTTCATGGTCATCGCGGGCGACGAGGACATGACGGCCGGCTCGGTCTCCTTCCGCTACCGGGACGGCTCGCAGGAGAACGGCATCCCGTTCGACGAGGCCATCGCCAAGATCGTGAAGGTGGTCGAGGACCGGACCCAGGTCTGATCCGGTTCCCTCGGAGGCCCCCGGAGATCAGTTCTCCGGGGGCCTCCTGCCGTTCTCGCTCAGCGCGAACCGCTGCAGCATCCAGGACGAGAACGACCCCGTGACCGTGCCCAGCAGGGCCAGACCGCAGGCCATCATCCCCGCGGCGATGAACCGCCCCAGGGTGGTCACCGGGACGTAGTCGCCGTAACCGACCGTGGAGAGGGTCGAGCAGGTCCACCAGACGGAGTCGCCGAAGGTGCGGATGCTGGCGTGCGGGGCCGAGCGTTCGACCTGGTAGACGGCGAGGGCGCCGGAGAAGCCCAGCAGTGAGATCGACAGCGTCGAGTAGGCCGCCACGCGCGCGTGCAGCGAGAGCCGGGGCTCCCCGCGCCGGCGCTGGATCGACTCGTAGGTCCGCACCACCCGCACCGGCCGCAGCAGCGGCAGGACCAGGACGAGCGTGTCCAGCCAGTGCCGTCGAACGAACCGCGGTCCCTCGCCGCTCAGCCGCCAGCGCACCGTGTAGTCGACGGCGAACATCGCCCAGGCCGTGTACAGCAGCGTCAGGAAGAAGACGTGCGCGGCGTCCGGCAGCCGGGGCAGCAGCACGTGCACCGCGTACGAGCCGAGGAAGACCAGCGACGCGATGCCGAGCACCAGGTCGGTACCCCGGTCCCAGCGGTTCAGCCGGCTGTCGTCGTCCATCCGCCCAGCTTCGCCGCCGGGAGCTTTCCCGCGGCCCCGGCGACACGCCGCGAACGGGCGAAGCCATATGCTGCCTAGCATGACGAGTGAGCCGGAGCAGCAGATCGGAGTGGGGACGCAGGACGCGTTCCAGCGCCTGTGGACACCCCACCGGATGGCCTACATCCAGGGTGAGAACAAGCCGACCGGTCCGGGCGCCGACGACGGCTGTCCCTTCTGCTCGATCCCGGCCAAGTCCGACGAGGACGGGCTGATCGTCCGGCGCGGCGAGCACGTCTACGCGGTGCTCAACCTCTACCCGTACAACGGCGGCCACCTGATGACGGTCCCGTACCGGCACGTCGCCGACTACACGGACCTGACGGGGCCGGAGACGGTCGAACTGGCCGAGCTGACCAAGCAGGCGATGACCGCGCTGCGCACGGCGTCCGGCGCCCACGGCTTCAACATCGGCATGAACCAGGGCACGGTGGCGGGCGCCGGCATCGCGGCCCACCTCCACCAGCACATCGTGCCCCGCTGGGGCGGCGACACGAACTTCATGCCGGTGGTGGGCCACACCCGGGTACTGCCCCAGCTCCTGGCGGACACCCGCAAGATGCTGGCCGAGGCCTGGCCGACGTCACCTTGAGCAGCCCGTCCGGCGTCTGAGGACGCGGCCGTCCAGGCCGAAGCGGGGGTCCGGGGGCGGCTGCCCCCGGGGGCCGGTGCCCGCCCCGCCTCCTCGGCCGAACCACCGGAGGCTCACGCGTCGTAGGTGTCGGCCTTCTTCGGCGAAGCCTCCTGGACCGACCCGCTGAGCGCCCCGGCCCGCGCGTTGAACTTGTCCATGTTGACGTCGTGCTCCTTGAGCACGGTGAACGCGGCCCGGTGCACCGCCCGGAGCACCGGCGTGGCCGCGCGCAGCGCGTCGTCGGCCATGAAGCGGTGCTTCCACGGCTGGTCGGCCCAGGCGTGCCGGAGGCCGAACGGCTCGGGCAGGCCGATGGAACCACCGAGCCACTTGAGCAGCGGCGGATACCAGCTGACCGCCGCCCGCGCGGCGAGCCGCACCACCTCGTCCGGGGTGACCAGGGGCAGCTTGACCGTGCGGGTCTCCCAGAACCGGACGGTCTTGGCGACCGTCTTGGTGGGGGCCTCGGGCTTGCCGCTGAACAGGCCGTTGACCGGGCCGAGGGCGTGTCCGGTGACCTCGATCCGCAGGGTCTCCTTCAGCACGGTCACGGTGGCCATCATCGTGATGATCAGGCCGCCGTCCCACAGGTGCGGCCACTGCACGCCCAGGTAGTGCCGCTCGCCCTTGTCGAAGTGGTTGCTGTTGCAGATCCGCTCCACGTCGGCCGGTCCCACCTTGTAGTCGGTCCCCTCGGGCCGGGACACCGCCTTGGCGCCCTCTCCGACGTGGGTGACGATCCAGTGCCTGACCTGCGGGGTCGGGAAGCCGCCGGTCTTCAGGTGCTGCCGGTGCAGCACGCTCAGCTCCTTCTCGATCTCCCGGACGACCGTCCACGCACGGAACTCGTGGATGCCCTTGACCGGATCGAGCGGGACCAGTTCCTCGGCGAGGTGCCAGGAGCCCCAGCGGGTGCCCATGCCGAGTATGCCCTTGGGGCCGGCGTAGAAGACCGAGTTGGACTGCTGTTCGGCGCTGAGCCGGGCCAGGGACTGGCGCAGCTGCTCGGCCGCGGCCTGGTCGGGGCTGGTCGGCACCGCCTCGGGGACCTTCGCGCCGACGCTGCCGCCGGAGAGCAGTCCGTCCCAGGCCTCGCGCAGGTCCCGCGCGGTGCGCTCGCACAGCCGCTTGGCCAGGTACCAGCCGACGACGGGAAGCACGATGCAGCCGCGCGCGTACCAGCCCCAGAACCCGGCCAGGGGCATCCGGATCAGGAAGACGACCGCGAGGACGCCGACGGCGGCCAGCAGGGCGCTGCCGAGCCCGGAGACCCGTTTGTTGTCGGCCTTCAGCATGGTGGCCCGGAGCTGGAAGACGCCCAGCCAGACCAGCAGTCCGGGCAGGAAGAGCACGCCGAACAGGAACATGACGGCGGCGAGCCGGTTGTCGCGCTCCCGGCGGATGCGGTTGGCGGCGAGGCAGTGCTCGACGACCACCTGGGGCTCGCTGCCGAAGGACTGGATGAGGGGTTTGCGGCCGACGCCCAGCATGCGGTCGATGACCGCCTGGGAGTACGCCTCACCGAAGTTGGGCCGGAATATCTTGGCCCACTTGCGGCCCTCGGTGACCGTGGACTGGTGCCACTCGTTGTCGGCCTTCTTGATCTCCTCCATCGGCGTGTCCCGGTAGGCCGCCGACGCCAGGGCGTAGGTCGGGGCCTGCGCCTCGCCGCCCGGCCTGGGCACCTGTGGCCCGAAGAAGTCCTCGAAGCTCATTCCCGCCCCCACTTGCCGCCGTCCCGCTCCTGCGGCCTTCCCGACTTCCGTACTCCGCACACCTGTTGATCAAGTAGTCAGAGTATCCCCAGCCACCGGCAACCGTCGGCGGACGGCCGAAGCCGCCCGCCGAACACGTGCGCCGACACCGGTCAGGAGGTGACTTTGGCCTGTTCGCGAATCCTTTCGGCGATCTGCGGTGGCATTGGTTCGTGCCGGGCGTAGGAGCGGCTGAAACGCGCCGTGCCGTGCGACAGGGAGCGCAGGTCGACCGCGTACCGGCCGATCTCGAACTCCGGTACCTCGGCCTTGATCAGGGTGCGCCCGCCGCTGGTCTGCTCGGTGCCGAGCACCCGGCCACGCCGTCCGGACAGGTCGCTCATCACCGCGCCCACGTAGTCGTCGCCGACCAGCACGGACACCTCGGCCACCGGTTCCAGGAGGTGGATCTTCGCGTCCGCCGCGGCCTCCCGCAGGGCCAGCGCGCCCGCCGTCTGGAAGGCGGCGTCGGAGGAGTCCACCGAGTGCGCCTTGCCGTCGAGCAGGGTGACCCGCACGTCGACCAACTGGTACCCGGCGGCGACCCCCTTGACGGCCTGGGCCCTGATGCCCTTCTCGACCGACGGGATGAACTGCCGGGGCACCGCGCCGCCGACCACCTTGTCGACGAACTCGATGCCGGAGCCGCCCGGTAGCGGCTCGACCTCGATCTCGCAGATCGCGAACTGCCCGTGCCCGCCGGACTGCTTGACGTGCCGGCCGCGCCCGCCGGACTTCCCGGCGAACGTCTCCCGCAGGGACACCTGGTGCGGGACGACGTCGACCTGGACGCCGTACCGGCTGCGCAGCCGCTCCAGGGCGACGTCCGCGTGCGCCTCGCCGAGGCACCACAGCACCACCTGGTGCGTGTCCTGGTTCTGTTCGAGCCGCATGGTCGGGTCCTCGGCGACGAGCCGGGCGAGGCCCTGCGAGAGCTTGTCCTCGTCGGCCTTGCTGTGCGCCTCGATGGCGAGCGGCAGCAGCGGGTCGGGCATCTCCCACGGCTCCATGAGCAGCGGGTCGTCCCGGCCCGAGAGGGTGTCGCCGGTCTCCGCGCGGCCGAGCTTCGCCACGCACGCCAGGTCACCGGCGATGACATGGGTGACCGGGCGCTGCTGCTTGCCGAACGGCGTGGACAGCGCGCCGATCTTCTCGTCGACGTCGTGGTCCTCGTGGCCGCGGTCGGCGAGGCCGTGCCCGGAGACGTGGACCGTCTCGTCCGGGTGCAGGGTGCCGGAGAAGACCCGGACCAGCGAGACCCGGCCGACGTAAGGGTCGGACGCGGTCTTCACGACCTCCGCGACCAGGGGGCCTCCCGTGTCGCACGGCTTGATCTCGCGCGGTGTGCCGTCGAGGGTGGTCACCCCGGGTGTGGGGTGCTCGAACGGGGTCGGGAAGCCGCCGGTGACCAGCTCCAGGAGCTCGACCGTGCCGAGGCCCTGGCGGGCGCCGTCGGCGGCCGGGGCGGCGGCCAGGACGGGGAAGAAGGCCCCGCGTGCCACGGCCCGCTCCAGGTCCTCGATCAGTGTTTTGAGGTCGATCTGCTCGCCGCCCAGGTAGCGGTCCATGAGCGTCTCGTCCTCGCTCTCCGCGATGATCCCCTCGATGAGCCGGTTGCGGGCGTCCTCGATGTCCGGCAGCTGCTCGGGGCCCGGCTCGGACTCCTTGCGCTCCCCGGTGGAGTAGTCGAACAGCTTCTGCGTGAGCAGCCCGACCAGTCCGGTCACGGGCGCGTGCCCGTCCGGGCCCTGCGGGCCGTACAGCGGCGTGTAGAGCGGGAGCACGGCATCGGGGTCGTCGGCGCCGAACGCCTCGGCGCACACCCGGGTCATCTCCGTGAAGTCCGCGCGGGCGGCCTCCAGGTGCGTGACGACGATCGCCCGCGGCATGCCGACGGCCGCGCACTCCTCCCACACCATCCGGGTCGAGCCGTCCACCCCGTCCGAGGCCGAGACGACGAAGAGGGCCGCGTCCGCCGCGCGCAGACCGGCCCTCAGCTCACCGACGAAGTCGGCGTATCCCGGGGTGTCCAGGATGTTGATCTTGATTCCGTTCCATTCGACCGGAACCAGCGACAGCTGTACGGAGCGCTGCTGCCGGTGCTCGATGTCGTCGTAGTCCGAGACGGTCCCGCCGTCCTCCACCCGGCCCGCCCGGTTCACCGCTCCCGCGGTCAGCGCGAGCGCCTCCACCAAGGTGGTCTTGCCCGATCCGGAGTGGCCGACCAGCACCACATTCCGTACAGACGCGGGGTGGTCGGCCGCCCTTGCCCTGCCGGCGGCTCCGGGGTGTTCCTTGACCTTGTCGCCCATGGTTTTGCCTCCCGTGCACGGTGAGGTCTCTGTGGGCGCGGGCGAGCATGGCGGGCCGCGTGCGGTGGCGGCTCCGATGACGCCCGCGGTTATTCGAGCTTTCCACTCCCGTCACGGTGCGTCCATACGAAGGACGTGATCGCGCCTGCGGGACCCTTCCCGGCGGGCCGCCGGTCCCGACTGCGAGTGCCCACCCGTCGCACACACGCGCGCGTGGCTACGATGGGCCAGCCGGGGTGGCCAGCAGGGGCCGCACGGCGCAACGACCGTCGGGAAGGCCATGCTGAACAAGTACGCGCGTGCATTCTTCACGCGTGTCCTCACACCGTTCGCCGCGTTTCTCATCCGCCGGGGCGTGAGCCCGGACACGGTCACGCTCCTCGGCACGGCCGGAGTCGTCGCGGGCGCGCTGGTCTTCTTCCCCCGGGGCGAGTTCTTCTGGGGCACGATCGTGATCACGCTGTTCGTCTTCTCGGACCTGGTGGACGGCAACATGGCCCGCCAGCTGGGCCGCACCAGCCGCTGGGGCGCCTTCCTGGACTCCACCCTGGACCGGGTCGCCGACGGCGCGATCTTCGGCGGCTTCGCCCTCTGGTACGCGGGCAACGGGAACAACGACGTCCTGTGCGCGGTGTCCATCTTCTGCCTGGCCAGCGGCCAGGTGGTGTCGTACACCAAGGCGCGCGGCGAGTCGATCGGGCTGCCGGTGGCGGTCAACGGCCTCGTGGAGCGCGCCGAGCGCCTGGTGATCTCGCTGGTGGCGGCCGGGCTGGCCGGCTTCCACAAGTTCGGTGTGCCGCACATCCAGATCCTGCTCCCGATCGCCCTGTGGATCGTCGCCGTCGGCAGCCTGGTCACCCTGGTCCAGCGGGTCGTCACGGTCCGCCGGGAGTCCGCCGAGGCGGAGGCCGCGGCCGAGCGCGAGAAGGCCTCGCACGGGAGCGAGGCCGGGCAGTGACCGCCGCCGACCGGGTCACCGACGCTCTGTACGGTCTCGGCTGGAGCACCGTCAGGAAGCTCCCCGAACCGGTCGCGGTGCGCCTCGGCAACTCCGTCGCCGACCTCGCCTGGAAGCAGCGCGGCAAGGGCGTCCAGCGGCTCGAATCCAACTACGCGCGCGTGCGGCCCGACGCGAGCCCGGAACAGCTGCGCGAGCTCTCCCGCGCGGGCATGCGCTCCTACCTGCGCTACTGGATGGAGTCCTTCCGGCTGCCGTCCTGGAGCGAGGAGCGGATCCGCACCGGCTTCGTCCCCAAGGACGTCCACCACCTCACCGACGGCCTCGCCTCCGGCCGCGGTGTGATCCTCGCGCTGCCGCACCTGGCCAACTGGGACCTGGCCGGGGCCTGGGTCACCACCGAACTGCGGACGCCGTTCACCACGGTCGCCGAGCGCCTCAGGCCCGAGACGCTCTACGACCGCTTCGTCACCTACCGTGAAGGCCTCGGCATGGAGGTCCTGCCGCACAGCGGCGGCTCCGCCTTCGGAACCCTGGCCCGCAGGCTGCGTGACGGCGGCCTGGTCTGCCTGGTCGCCGACCGCGACCTGTCCGCCTCCGGCATCGAGGTCGGCTTCTTCGGCGACACCGCGCGGATGCCCGCCGGACCGGCCCTGCTGGCCCAGCAGACCGGCGCGCTCCTCCTGCCCGTGACGCTCTGGTACGACGACACCCCGATCCTGCAGGGCCGGGTGCACGCCCCGATCGAGGTACCCGAGTCAGGTGACCGGGCCGCGAAGACGTCTGTCATGACACAGGCGCTGGCCGACGCCTTCGCCACCGGGATCGCCGACCATCCGGAGGACTGGCACATGCTCCAGCGCTTGTGGCTCGCCGACCTCGACCCCGCGAAGGAACCGTCGTGAGGATCGGCATCGTCTGCCCCTACTCCTGGGACGTCCCCGGTGGCGTCCAGTTCCACATCCGCGACCTCGCCGAGTACTTCATCCGCCTGGGCCACGACGTCTCCGTCCTCGCCCCCGCCGACGACGACACCCCGCTGCCGCCCTACGTCGTCTCGGCCGGCCGTGCCGTCCCGGTGCCCTACAACGGCTCGGTGGCCCGCCTCAACTTCGGTTTCCTGTCCGCCGCGCGGGTGCGCCGCTGGCTGCACGACGGCGCGTTCGACGTGGTCCACATCCACGAGCCGACCTCTCCGTCCCTCGGCCTGCTGACCTGCTGGGCGGCGCAGGGCCCGATGGTGGCGACCTTCCACACCTCCAACCCGCGCTCCCGCGCCATGATCGCCGCGTACTCGATCCTCCAGGCGGCCCTGGAGAAGATCAGCGCCCGGATCGCGGTGAGCGAGTACGCCCGCCGCACCCTGGTCGAGCACCTCGGCGGCGACGCCGTAGTGATCCCCAACGGCGTCGACGTCGACTTCTTCGCCAAGGCCGAGCCGCGCCCCGAGTGGCAGGGCGACACCATCGGCTTCATCGGCCGCATCGACGAGCCCCGCAAGGGCCTCCCGGTCCTGATGAAGGCCCTGCCCAGGATCCTCGCCGCCCGCCCGCAGACGCGGCTCCTGGTGGCCGGCCGGGGCGACGAGGAGGCCGCGGTGGAGTCCCTCCCCGCCGAGCTGCGCCCCCGCGTCGAGTTCCTCGGCATGATCAGCGACGCGGACAAGGCCCGTTTCCTGCGCAGTCTCGACCTGTACATCGCGCCCAACACGGGCGGCGAGAGCTTCGGGATCATCCTGGTCGAGGCGCTGTCCGCGGGCGCCCCCGTCCTCGCCTCCGACCTCGACGCCTTCGCCCAGGTCCTCGACCAGGGGGCGGCCGGCGAGCTGTTCGCCAACGAGGACGCGGACGCGCTGGCCCGGGCCGCGGTAGGGCTCCTGGAGGACCCGGAGCGCCGGGCCGGGCTGCGCGAGCACGGCAGCGTGCACGTGCGGCGCTTCGACTGGTCGACCGTGGGCGCGGACATCCTGTCCGTCTACGAGACGGTGACGGCGGGCGCGGCGGCGGTGGCGGCCGACGAGCGGTCGGGGCTGCGGGCGCGGTTCGGACTGGCGCGGGACTAGCCGCTTCGCCGGGAGGACCGCCGTGTCCGGGGGGCCGCGCTATGCCGTCTGACGGGTGCGGCGCCGTCGGGGCTGGTCGCGCAGTTCCTCCCCCAGCCTTCGGCCGGGGGTACCCCCAGCGCCCCGAAGGGGCGCTGGTCCGGGGGCGTCCTGCGGGGGCCGGCGATGTGGCGCGTCCTATAGCGTTCCGCCCGTGAGCGCTTCCCTCGTCTGGACCCTCTGGATTCTCGCCGCCCTCGTGGTGATCGGCCTCTACCTGAGCTGGACCGCGGGCCGTCTGGACCGGCTGCACGCGCGGATCGACGCGGCGCGGGCCGCTCTCGACGCCCAGTTGCTGCGGCGGGCCTCGGTGGCCCAGGAACTGGCGACCTCGGGGGTGCTGGATCCCGCCGCCTCGATCGTGCTGTACGAGGCCGCGCACGCCGCCCGGCAGGCCGAGGAGGAGCAGCGGGAGGTCGCGGAGAGCGAGCTGAGCCAGGCACTGCGGGCCGTCTTCGAGCATCCGCAGCAGGTCGAGGAGGTCCGGGTGGCCCCTGGCGGCGACGCTGCCGCGGGCGAGCTGGCCGAGGCCGTACGCCGGGTCCCGATGGCCCGCCGCTTCCACAACGACGCCGTCGGCGCCGCCCGCCGGCTGCGCGAACACCGCAAGGTCCGCTGGTTCCGGCTGGCCGGGCACGCCCCCTTCCCGCTGGCCTTCGAGATGGACGACGAACCGCCTGCCGCGCTGGTCGAGCGCGCGGCCTGACCCGAAAACGATCCACCGCCTTCTCATTGGCCCTTGCTGTGGACTGGTCCGCTCGCGTTTCCTCGGTGTTTGCAGAAACCCTCTTTCAGCGAGTGAGGTCACCCGTGTCCACCAGTGAGAACCAGGCCCCCGAGACCGGCACCGCCCGTGTGAAGCGCGGCATGGCCGAGCAGCTCAAGGGCGGCGTGATCATGGACGTCGTCACGCCGGAGCAGGCGAAGATCGCCGAGGACGCGGGCGCCGTCGCCGTCATGGCCCTGGAGCGGGTCCCGGCCGACATCCGCAAGGACGGCGGGGTGGCCCGGATGTCCGACCCGGACATGATCGAGGGCATCATCGACGCCGTCTCCATCCCGGTCATGGCCAAGTCCCGGATCGGCCACTTCGTCGAGGCCCAGGTCCTGCAGTCGCTCGGCGTCGACTACATCGACGAGTCCGAGGTCCTCACCCCGGCCGACGAGGTCAACCACTCCGACAAGTGGGCCTTCACCACCCCCTTCGTCTGCGGCGCCACCAACCTCGGCGAGGCCCTGCGCCGGATCGCCGAGGGCGCGGCCATGATCCGCTCCAAGGGCGAGGCCGGCACCGGCAACGTCGTCGAGGCCGTCCGCCACCTGCGCCAGATCAAGGGCGAGATCGCCAAGCTGCGCGGCTGTGACAACAACGAGCTGTACGCCGCGGCCAAGGAGCTGCGCGCCCCCTACGAGCTGGTCAAGGAGGTCGCCGAGCTCGGCAAGCTGCCGGTCGTGCTGTTCTCCGCCGGCGGCGTCGCCACCCCGGCCGACGCGGCCCTGATGCGCCAGCTCGGCGCCGAGGGCGTCTTCGTCGGCTCGGGCATCTTCAAGTCCGGCGACCCGGCCAAGCGCGCCGCCGCCATCGTCAAGGCGACGACCTTCTACGACGACCCGAAGATCATCGCGGACGCGTCCCGCAACCTCGGCGAGGCCATGGTCGGCATCAACTGCGACACCCTCCCCGAGACCGAGCGCTACGCCAACCGCGGCTGGTAACCCATGAACACTCCTGTCATAGGCGTCCTGGCCCTCCAGGGCGACGTACGGGAGCACCTCATCGCCCTGGCCGCGGCGGACGCCGTGGCCAGGCCGGTCCGGCGCCCCGAGGAACTCGCCGAGGTGGACGGCCTGGTCATCCCCGGCGGCGAGTCCACCACCATCTCCAAGCTGGCCGTCCTGTTCGGCGTGATGGAACCCCTCCGCGCGCGCGTGCGCGACGGACTGCCCGTCTACGGCACCTGCGCGGGCATGATCATGCTCGCCGACAAGATCCTCGACCCGCGCTCGGGCCAGGAGACCGTCGGCGGCATCGACATGATCGTGCGCCGCAACGCCTTCGGGCGGCAGAACGAGTCGTTCGAGGCGGCGGTCGACGTCCGCGGGATCGGCGGCGACCCGGTGGAGGGCGTGTTCATCCGCGCCCCCTGGGTCGAGTCCGTCGGCGCGGAGGCCGAGGTGCTCGCCGAGCACGAGGGCCACATCGTCGCGGTCCGCCAGGGCAACGCGCTCGCCACGTCGTTCCACCCGGAACTGACCGGCGACCACCGCGTGCACTCCCTGTTCGTCGACATGGTGCACGCCTACCGGGCGACGGAGTCCTAGTAGGATCTCTGGCGTTCGTTGTTTGGATGGGTTACGCGAAGGAGACAGGCAGATGTCCGGCCACTCTAAATGGGCTACGACGAAGCACAAGAAGGCCGTGATCGATGCCAAGCGCGGCAAGCTCTTCGCGAAGCTGATCAAGAACAT
This sequence comes from Streptomyces sp. NPDC086777, assembly GCF_040702065.1. Taxonomy (NCBI): domain Bacteria; kingdom Bacillati; phylum Actinomycetota; class Actinomycetes; order Kitasatosporales; family Streptomycetaceae; genus Streptomyces; species Streptomyces sp. NPDC086777. Next base: position 346,578 of record NZ_JBFBJI010000002.1, read on the forward strand.
CGAGGTCGCGGCCCGGATGGGCGGCGTCGACATCGAGGGCAACCCGACCCTCTACGACGCCATCCAGAAGGCGAAGAAGCAGTCGGTCCCGAACAAGAACATCGACTCCGCGGTCAAGCGCGGTGGCGGCCTGGAGGCCGGCGGCGCCGACTACGAGACGATCATGTACGAGGGCTACGGGCCGAACGGCGTCGCGGTGCTCATCGAGTGCCTCACCGACAACCGCAACCGCGCCGCCTCCGACGTCCGCGTCGCCATGACCCGCAACGGCGGCTCGATGGCCGACCCGGGCTCGGTGTCGTACCTCTTCAACCGCAAGGGCGTCGTGATCGTCCCCAAGGGCGAGCTGTCCGAGGACGACGTCCTGGGTGCCGTCCTGGACGCGGGTGCCGAGGAGGTCAACGACCTGGGCGAGTCCTTCGAGGTCCTCAGCGAGGCCACCGACCTGGTCGCGGTCCGCACCGCCCTGCAGGACTCCGGCATCGACTACGACTCCGCCGAGGCCAACTTCGTCCCGACCATGCAGGTCGAGCTGGACGAGGAGGGCGCCAAGAAGATCTTCAAGCTGATCGACGCCCTCGAGGACAGCGACGACGTCCAGAACGTCTTCGCCAACTTCGACGTCAGCGACGAGGTCATGGAGAAGGTCGACGCGTAGCGCCGCCGCGGGCTGAGCCGACCGAGCGGGCCGACGGGACACACCCGTCGGCCCGTCGTCATGTCGGCCGTTGTCGGTGGCACCCGCTAGCCTGCACAAACAGGTGACCGAAGGGAGGGGCGCGGTGCGCGTGTTGGGGGTGGACCCCGGGTTGACCCGGTGTGGGGTCGGGGTCGTCGAAGGCGTTGCCGGGCGGCCGCTCACCATGGTCGGTGTGGGGGTCGTGCGGACCCCCGCGGACGCCGAACTCGGCCGTCGCCTCGTCGCCATCGAGCAGGGCATCGAACAGTGGCTGGACCAGCACCGGCCCGAATTCGTCGCCGTGGAGCGGGTGTTCAGCCAGCACAACGTACGGACCGTGATGGGCACCGCCCAGGCCAGCGCCGTCGCCATGCTGTGCGCCGCCCGCCGGGGCATCCCCGTCGCGCTGCACACGCCCAGCGAGGTCAAGGCCGCCGTCACCGGTTCGGGGCGCGCCGACAAGGCCCAGGTCGGCGCCATGGTCACCCGGCTGCTCAGGCTCAGCGCCCCGCCGAAGCCCGCCGATGCCGCCGACGCCCTCGCGCTCGCCATCTGCCACATCTGGCGCGCCCCCGCGCAGAACCGACTCCAGCAGGCCGTCGCCCTGCACGCAGCCAACGCAACGAAAGGCCGTACGGCATGATCGCCTTCGTGAGCGGCCCGGTCGCCGCCCTCGCCCCGGACTCCGCGGTCGTCGAGGTGGGCGGGATCGGCATCGCCGTCCAGTGCACCCCCAACACCCTGTCGGGACTGCGCATGGGCCAGCCCACCAAGCTCGCCACCTCCCTGGTCGTACGAGAGGACTCGCTCACGCTCTACGGCTTCGTGGACGACGACGAGCGCCAGGTCTTCGAGCTGCTCCAGACGGCGAGCGGGGTCGGGCCGCGGCTGGCCCAGGCGATGCTCGCCGTGCACAGCCCGGACGCGCTGCGCCGCGCGGTCGCCACCGGTGACGAGAAGGCGCTGATCGCCGTCCCCGGCATCGGCAAGAAGGGCGCCCAGAAGCTGCTGCTGGAGCTGAAGGACCGGCTCGGCGAGCCCGTCGGGGCGCCCGCGATCGGCGCTCCGGTCAGCCAGGGCTGGCGCGACCAGCTGCACGCCGCCCTGATCGGCCTGGGCTACGCGACCCGGGAGGCCGACGAGGCCGTCACCGCCGTCGCCCCGCAGGCCGAGGCCGCCGACGGCCCGCCCCAGGTCGGCCGCCTGCTCAAGGCGGCCCTGCAGACCCTCAACCGCGCCCGCTGACCCCACCACCGCTGAGGCACATCACTTATGAACTGGGACGACCCGAGCGACACCGGCACCGACGCGGAGCGGCTGGTGGGCGCCGTCGCCGACCGTGAGGACCAGGCCGTCGAGGCCGCCCTGCGCCCCAAGGACCTGGGCGAGTTCATCGGTCAGGAGAAGGTCCGCGAACAGCTCGACCTGGTGCTGCGCGCCGCACGCGCGCGTGGCGCCACCGCCGACCACGTGCTGCTCTCCGGCGCCCCCGGCCTGGGCAAGACCACCCTCTCCATGATCATCGCGGCCGAGATGGGTGCCCCGATCCGCATCACCTCGGGCCCCGCCATCCAGCACGCCGGCGACCTGGCCGCGATCCTCTCCTCCCTCCAGGAGGGCGAGGTCCTCTTCCTCGACGAGATCCACCGCATGTCGCGGCCCGCCGAGGAGATGCTGTACATGGCGATGGAGGACTTCCGCGTCGACGTCATCGTGGGCAAGGGGCCGGGTGCCACCGCCATCCCCCTGGAGCTGCCCCCGTTCACGCTGGTCGGCGCGACCACGCGCGCGGGGCTGCTGCCGCCCCCGCTGCGCGACCGCTTCGGCTTCACCGCGCACATGGAGTTCTACGAGCCGCGCGAGCTGGAGCGGGTCGTGCACCGCTCGGCCAATCTGCTGGACGTCGAGATCGAGCCGGCCGGCGCCGCCGAGATCGCCGGCCGCTCCCGTGGCACGCCCCGCATCGCCAACCGGCTGCTGCGCCGGGTCCGCGACTACGCGCAGGTCAAGGCGGACGGGCTGATCACGCCCGAGATCGCGCACGCGGCGCTCGCCGTCTACGAGGTGGACGAGCGCGGCCTGGACCGGCTGGACCGCGCGGTCCTGGAGGCCCTGCTCAAGCTGTTCGGCGGCGGCCCGGTCGGCCTGTCGACCCTCGCCGTCGCGGTGGGGGAGGAGCGGGAGACGGTCGAGGAGGTCGCCGAACCCTTCCTGGTCCGCGAGGGCCTGCTGGCCCGCACCCCACGCGGCCGCGTCGCCACCCCCGCGGCCTGGGCCCACCTGGGTCTGACCGCCCCACGCGGCGCGGCGGGCGGAACCGGCCAGCAGGACCTGTTCGGCACCTGACACCGAGCCGGGGGCGACGGCGGCGAGGTCTGAGAGGGCCGCGAGGTCTGCGCACAGACTGTCCGCTGGGCTCCGGCCCGGCGGACATCCGGGGTCCGGGTCTGCGAAGAACCGGTGCCCGGTCCAGGAATCCCGATCCCAAAAGGTGGCCCCTGGCCCGGGAAACTCGATCCCCGGCCCCGGAAACCCCCGGCCCCGAAACCCCCGGTCCCGGAAACCCCCGGTCCGGGAAACTCGATCCCCGGCCCCGGAAACCCCCGGTCCCGGAAACCTGGTCCCCGGTCCCGGAAACCCGGCGTCCGGGTCCGCGCGCGTCCGGTGCCCGGTCCTCGGTGCGGCCGACGACCGTGGCCGCGCCCTGCGGCTCCCGAACCGTTGCCGGTGAGAACGTGCCGAGCCCCCGGTGTACCGGGCCCGGCTGCCGGATTCCGGCCACTCCCCACCCGGACGGACCGCCGCCCGCCGACCAGGCTCCGGCCGCAGACGTGATCGCTTCGTGACGGCGGGGCATTGGCGGGCCCAGGAACCCAGGTGCCATGCTGAGCGTTGTTCCATGCGCGCGGACTCGCTTAGACTCCGCCGATGCCGCCTTTGCGGGCGGCGCCGACCACACCCCCATCATCCAGGCCGCTCACCGCCGCGGCTGCGCGAAGGAAATTCCGTCCCGTGAATAGCTTGCCTCTTCTCGTGTTCATCGTCCTCATCGCGGCCATGTTCCTGATGACGCGTTCCACCCGGAAGCGTCAGCAGCAGGCCACGCAGATGCGGAACGAGATCCAGCCCGGCAACGGGGTCCGCACCATCGGGGGCATGTACGCGACGGTCAAGGAAGTCAACGAGGACACGGTCCTCCTCGACGCCGGCCCGGGCGTCGACCTCCTCTTCGCCAAGAACGCGATCGGCGCCATCCTCACGGACGACGAGTACAACCGCATCGTGCACGGCATCGAGCACGACCTGAAGTCCGACAGCGACGTCGTTCCGGACGACGCCTCCTCCCTCACCGAGACCGACGACGCGCCTGCCGACGCTGCCGCCGCTTCCGACGACAAGGCCGTCGACCTCGGGAAGAAGGACGCCGCCGAGGACGAGGCCGAGGCCGCGGAGAAGACCGACGGGCCGGCCGAGTCCGTGACCGCCGAGGCGAAGGCCGACGAAGAGCCGAAGAAGACCGACGGCGACTCCGACGCGAAGTAGCCGTGCCCCGGGGAGCGGTGCGTAGATCCCACACGCACCTCGCACCCCGGGCGCGTCTGTTTCCCGCACGGGATCCCGACACCATGTGATGGCCGACCGCACCGACCAGGCGCGCGGCGGCCCGAGAGGGAGTACGAGAAGGTGGCAGCACCTAAGAGGGGCCGGAGCGCGAGCGCCCAGAGCAAGCCAGGGCGCTCGCTGGCCCTCATCCTGATCGCCATCGTGGCGCTCACCGGCGGAATGTTCGCCTCCGGAAACACCACTCCGCGTCTCGGTATCGACCTGGCCGGTGGTACGAGCATCACGCTGCAGGCGAGGAACGAGCCGGGCCAGCCCAACGCGATCAACAAGACCAACATGAACACCGCGGTCGAGATCATGAACCGCCGTGTCAACGGTCTGGGCGTGTCCGAGGCGGAGGTCCAGACCCAGGGCACCAGCAACATCATCGTCAACATCCCCAAGGGCACCAACTCCGCAGAGGCCCGCCAGCAGGTCGGCACCACCGCAAAGCTGTACTTCCGCCCGGTCCTGGCCCAGGAGGCCAGCGCCGCCGCCTCGCCGAGCGCCTCCCCGAGCGCGTCCGCCGGCGGTAGCTCCAGCTCCTCCCCGAGCGCCTCCCCGTCGAGCAGCGCGTCCGGCTCCCAGAAGGCGACCGGGTCGTCCGCCTCGCCGTCCTCCTCGGCCACCTCGCAGGGCCGCGCGGTCACCGACGCCCTGAAGGCCGGCTCCACGCCGTCGTCCTCGGCGTCCGCCTCCTCCTCGGCGAGCCCCTCCGCCACCTCCTCTGCCGACGCGAGCGCCTCCGCCAGTGCCTCCGCCGCGGCCTCGAAGCTTCAGGCCGAGTACACCGCGCTGGACTGCACCAAGGCCGCCCAGCGCGCCACCGCAGGTAAGAGCGCCAAGCCGACCGACACCACCGTGGCCTGCGGCAAGATCGGCGACGCCTGGTTCAAGTACGTGCTCGGCCCGGCCCGCGTCGACGGCACCGACGTCAAGAAGGCCCAGGCCGTCTTCGACACGCAGGGTGCCGCCGGCTGGCAGGTCCAGATGACCTTCACCGGCAGCGGTTCCAAGAAGTTCGCGGACGTCACCGGCGAGCTCGCCAAGAACACCACCCAGCCGACGAACGAGTTCGGCATCGTCCTCGACGGCGAGGTCGTCTCCAGCCCGACCGTGAGCCAGTCCATCACCGGCGGCTCGGCGGAGATCTCCGGCAGCTTCACCCAGCAAGAGGCCCAGAGCCTCGCCAACGTGCTGTCGTACGGCGCGCTCCCGCTCTCCTTCAGGACGGAGAGCGTCACCACGGTGACCGCCGCCCTCGGTGGTCAGCAGCTGCACGCCGGTCTGCTGGCCGGTGCCATCGGCCTCGCGCTGGTCATCATCTACCTGGTGGCCTTCTACCGCGGCCTGTCGCTGATCGCGATCCCCTCGCTGCTGGTGTCCGCGATCCTGACCTACACGATCATGTCGCTGCTCGGCCCCACGATCCACTTCGCGCTGAACCTGCCCGCCGTCTGCGGTGCGATCGTCGCGATCGGCATCACCGCGGACTCGTTCATCGTGTTCTTCGAACGCATCCGGGACGAGATCCGCGAGGGCCGCACGCTGCGCCCCGCCGTCGAGCGGGCCTGGCCGCGCGCCCGGCGCACCATCCTGGTCTCCGACTTCGTGTCGTTCCTGGCCGCCGCCGTGCTGTTCATCGTGACCGTCGGCAAGGTCCAGGGCTTCGCGTTCACCCTCGGTCTGACCACCGTGCTCGACGTGGTCGTCGTCTTCTTCTTCACCAAGCCGCTGATGACGATTTTCGCCCGGCGTAAGTTCTTCGCGAGCGGCCACAAGTGGTCGGGCCTGGACCCGAAGGGCCTGGGCGCCAAGGCCCCGCTGCGCCGCACCCGCCGTCCCGCCGGCCCCACCGCCGGCCCTGTCGACCCGAAGGAAGCGTGAGCGATGTCGAAACTCGGCAACCTCGGCGCCCGACTGCACCGCGGCGAGATCAGCTACGACTTCGTCGGCAAGCGCAAGATCTGGTACGGCATCTCCATCCTGATCACCATCACGGCCATCGTCGGCCTGGCGGTGCGCGGCCTGAACATGGGCATCGACTTCCAGGGCGGCGCCGTCTTCACCACCTCCAAGACCAGCGTCTCGGTGTCCCAGGCGGAGACCTACGCGCAGGATGCCTCCGGCCACGACGCGGTCGTGCAGAAGCTCGGCACGGGCGGCCTGCGCATCCAGATCGCCGGCATGGACACCGAGAAGTCGGACGCGACCAAGGCCAAGCTGGCCAAGGACATGAACGTGGACCCCGAGTCCATCAACTCCGACCTGGTCGGCCCCAGCTGGGGTGACGAGATCGCCAACAAGGCCTGGGAAGGCCTCGGCATCTTCATGGTCCTCGTGGTGATCTACCTGGCGATCGCCTTCGAGTGGCGGATGGCGGTCGCGGCCCTGGTCGCGCTGATCCACGACATCACCATCACGACCGGTATCTACGCCCTGGTCGGCTTCGAGGTCACGCCCGGCACGGTCATCGGTCTGCTGACGATCCTCGGTTACTCGCTCTACGACACGGTCGTCGTCTTCGACAGCCTCAAGGAGCAGACGAAGGACATCACCAAGCAGACCCGCTTCACCTTCAGCGACATCGCCAACCACTCGATCAACGGCACCCTGGTCCGTTCGATCAATACCACGGTGGTCGCGCTGCTGCCGGTCGCGGGCCTGCTGTTCATCGGCGGCGGCTTCCTCGGCGCGGGCACGCTCAACGACATCTCGCTGTCGCTGTTCGTCGGTCTCGCCGCCGGTGCCTACTCGTCGATCTTCATCGCCACGCCGCTCGTCGCCGACCTCAAGGAGGCCGAGCCGCAGATGAAGGCGCTCAGGAAGCGCGTCCTCGCCAAGCGTGCCCAGGCCGCGGCCGAGGACGAGATGGCCGAGACCCGGGTGGGCGACTCCGACGAAGGCCCCGACGACGCGGCTCCGGCCGTCGTCGGCCCGCGCAACCAGCCCGCGTCCCGCAACCGCGGCGGCCGCGGCCGCCCGTCGGGGAAGCGCCGGTGACCGACATCAAGGAACTGCTGCTCAGCCGGATCCGGGACGTCGAGGACTACCCGGAGCAGGGCGTGATGTTCAAGGACATCACGCCGCTCCTCGCGGACCCGGCCGCGTTCACCGCGCTCACCGACGCCCTCGCGGAGATCGCCGAGCGCACCGGCGCCACCAAGGTCGTCGGTCTGGAGGCCCGGGGCTTCATCCTGGGCGCCCCGGTCGCCGTCCGCGCCGGCCTCGGCTTCATCCCGGTCCGCAAGGCGGGCAAGCTCCCCGGAGCCACCCTCCGCCAGGCCTACGAGCTGGAGTACGGCTCGGCCGAGATCGAGGTGCACGCCGAGGACCTCGGGGCGGACGACCGGATCCTGATCGTCGACGACGTGCTCGCCACCGGCGGCACCGCGGAGGCCGCGATCCAGCTGATCCACCGCGCCGGCGCCGACGTCGCGGGCGTCGCGGTCCTGATGGAGCTGGGCTTCCTGGGCGGCCGCGGCCGCCTGGAGCCCGCCCTGCGGGGAGCGCCGCTGGAGGCCCTCCTCCAGGTCTGAGCGTCCAGGTCTGAGCGTCGTACCACCGACCAGGCGGCCGCCCCTTCGGGGGCGGCCGTGCGCGTTCCACGGGGCCCCGGGCCACCCGCACGACACCCCCGCGGAATCCCACGGCAGCCTCCGGTGTTCCTCCCGTATACGGTTCTCCCTCCGGCCTGCAGGCGATGACATGGCCCAGGATCGCTACCATGGGCACTCCGGAGCCTGACCGGGGGACCCGGATCGCGCACGAGGAGCCCTCTTGCCAGACGAGGCCCAGCCACTGACAGCCGCCAAGCCCGAGTCCGCCTCGGCGCCCGCGGCCAAGCCCGCGCCGAACGTGTCGCAGACGAAGAACGACACCCGTGGGCCGGTCGAGCACGCCCAGTCCGCGCCGGTGGAGAAGTCGGCGGAGACCTCGCGCCCCAAGCCGGCCCCGCCCGAGCGCCCCGCGGCCCGCCCCAACAGCGGCCAGCCCCCACGCTCCGGCTCCTCCAACCGCGTTCGCGCCCGCCTGGCCCGTCTCGGCGTGCAGCGCGCGAACCCGTACAACCCGGTCCTGGAGCCACTGCTGCGCATAGTCCGCAGCAACGACCCCAAGATCGAGAACGCCACGCTGCGCCAGATCGAGCGTGCCTACCAGGTCGCCGAGCGCTGGCACCGCGGCCAGAAGCGCAAGAGCGGCGACCCGTACATCACCCACCCGCTCGCGGTGACCACGATCCTCGCCGAGCTGGGCATGGACCCGGCGACCCTGATGGCGGGCCTGCTGCACGACACCGTCGAGGACACCGAGTACGGCCTGGAGGACCTGCGCCGCGACTTCGGCGACGTCGTCGCCCTGCTCGTCGACGGCGTGACCAAGCTGGACAAGGTGAAGTTCGGCGAGGCCGCGCAGGCCGAGACCGTGCGCAAGATGGTCGTCGCCATGGCCAAGGACCCGCGCGTCCTGGTCATCAAGCTCGCCGACCGCCTGCACAACATGCGCACCATGCGCTACCTCAAGCGCGAGAAGCAGGAGAAGAAGGCGCGCGAGACCCTGGAGATCTACGCGCCGCTCGCCCACCGGCTGGGCATGAACACCATCAAGTGGGAGCTGGAGGACCTCGCGTTCGCGATCCTCTACCCCAAGATGTACGACGAGATCGTCCGGCTGGTCGCCGAGCGGGCGCCGAAGCGGGACGAGTACCTCGCCATAGTGACCGACGAGGTCCAGGCCGACCTGCGCGCCGCCCGCATCAAGGCGACCGTCACCGGCCGGCCGAAGCACTACTACAGCGTCTACCAGAAGATGATCGTCCGCGGCCGGGACTTCGCGGAGATCTACGACCTGGTGGGCATCCGCGTCCTGGTGGACACCGTCCGCGACTGCTACGCGGCCCTGGGCACCGTCCACGCGCGCTGGAACCCGGTTCCGGGGCGCTTCAAGGACTACATCGCGATGCCCAAGTTCAACATGTACCAGTCGCTGCACACGACGGTCATCGGCCCCAACGGCAAGCCCGTCGAACTCCAGATCCGGACGTTCGACATGCACCGCCGTGCCGAGTACGGCATCGCCGCGCACTGGAAGTACAAGCAGGAGGCCGTCGCCGGCGCTTCCAAGGTCCGTACCGACGTGCCGAAGTCGTCCGGCAAGGGCAAGGACGACCACCTCAACGACATGGCGTGGCTGCGGCAGTTGCTGGACTGGCAGAAGGAGACCGAGGACCCCAGCGAGTTCCTGGAGTCCCTGCGCTTCGACCTGTCCCGCAACGAGGTCTTCGTCTTCACGCCCAAGGGCGACGTCATAGCGCTCCCGGCCGGCGCCACCCCGGTGGACTTCGCGTACGCGGTGCACACCGAGGTCGGCCACCGGACGATAGGGGCCAGGGTCAACGGCCGTCTCGTCCCCCTCGAATCGACGCTGGACAACGGCGACCTGGTCGAGGTGTTCACCTCCAAGGCGACCGGCGCCGGACCGTCCCGCGACTGGCTCGGCTTCGTCAAGTCCCCGCGCGCCCGCAACAAGATCCGCGGCTGGTTCTCCAAGGAGCGCCGGGACGAGGCGATCGAGCAGGGCAAGGACGCCATCGTCCGCGCGATGCGCAAGCAGAACCTGCCGATCCAGCGCATCCTCACCGGCGACTCGCTGGTCACGCTGGCGCACGAGATGCGCTACCCGGACATCTCCTCGCTGTACGCGGCGATCGGCGAGGGCCATGTGGCCGCGCAGAACGTCGTGCAGAAGCTGGTGCAGGCGCTCGGCGGCGAGGAGGCGGCCACCGAGGAGATCGACGAGTCGGTCCCGCCGACCCGCGGCCGCCGCAGCAAGCGGCGCAGCAGCCAGGACCCCGGGGTGGTCGTGAAGGGCGTCGACGACGTCTGGGTCAAGCTGGCCCGCTGCTGCACCCCCGTGCCCGGCGACCCGATCATCGGCTTCGTCACGCGCGGCAGCGGGGTCTCGGTGCACCGCAGCGACTGCGTCAACGTCGAGTCGCTGTCCCGCGAGCCCGAGCGCATCCTCGACGTCGAGTGGGCGCCCACCCAGTCCTCGGTCTTCCTGGTCGCCATCCAGGTCGAGGCCCTGGACCGGTCCCGGCTCCTGTCCGACGTCACCCGCGTCCTGTCGGACCAGCACGTCAACATCCTGTCCGCGGCCGTCCAGACCTCCCGCGACCGGGTGGCCACCTCCCGCTTCACCTTCGAGATGGGCGACCCCAAGCACCTGGGCCACGTCCTGAAGGCCGTACGGGGCGTGGAGGGCGTGTACGACGTCTACCGGGTCACCTCGGCGCGCAACCGGTCGTAGCGGCGCCCGGACATACGACGAGAGGGGCCCCGTACGCCGTGTACGGGGCCCCTCTCGCAGAACCGTCCTGCTCAGCCGCCGAACTCCTGGAGGCCCTTCAGGGCCTGGTCCAGGAGCGCCTGGCGGCCCTCCAGCTCACGCTCCAGCTTGTCCGCCTTCGACGCGTTGCCCTGGGCGCGGGCCTGGTCGATCTGCGTCCGCAGCTTGTCGACGGCGGCCTGCAGCTGACCGGTCAGGCCCGCGGCACGCGCGCGTGCCTCCGGGTTGGTCCGGCGCCACTCGGCCTCCTCGGCCTCCTGGATGGCCCGGTCGACCGTGTGCATCCGGCCCTCGACCTTCGGACGCGCGTCGCGCGGCACATGGCCGATGGCCTCCCACCGCTCGTTGATCGAGCGGAAGGCGGACCGCGCGGACTTCAGGTCCGTGATCGGCAGGAGCTTCTCGGCCTCGCCGGCCAGCTCCTCCTTCAGCTTCAGGTTCTCCGTCTGCTCGGCGTCCCGCTCCGCGAAGGCGGACCCGCGCGCCGCGAAGAACACGTCCTGGGCGCCGCGGAAGCGGTTCCACAGGTCGTCCTCGTGCTCGCGCTGGGCGCGGCCGGCGGCCTTCCACTCGGCCATCAGCTCGCGGTAGCGCGCGGCCGTCGGACCCCAGTCCGTCGAGTCCGACAGCGACTCCGCCTCGGCGACCAGCTTCTCCTTGGCCTTGCGGGCGTCCTCGCGCTGCGCGTCGAGCTGCGCGAAGTGCGCCTTGCGACGCTTGGAGAACGCCGACCGGGCGTGCGAGAAGCGATGCCACAGCTCGTCGTCCGACTTGCGGTCCAGGCGCGGCAGGCCCTTCCAGGTGTCCACCAGGGACCGCAGCCGCTCACCGGCCGCCCGCCACTGGTCGGACTGCGCCAGCTGCTCGGCCTCGGCGACCAGGTCCTCCTTGGCCTGACGGGCCTCGTCGGACTGCTTGGCGCGCTGCGCCTTGCGCTCCTCGCGGCGCGAGTCCACGGTCTTCACCAGCTCGCCCAGCCGGGTGCGCAGCGCCTCCAGGTCACCGACCGCGTGGTGCGCCTCCACCTGCTCGCGCAGGTGGTCGATGGCGACCTGGGCGTCCTTCGCGGACAGGTCGGTGGTCTGTACTCGCTTTTCGAGGAGGCCGATCTCGACAACCAGGCCCTCGTACTTGCGCTCGAAGTAGGCCAACGCCTCCTCGGGGGAGCCGGCCTGCCAGGAACCGACGACCTGCTCGCCGTCGGCCGTACGCACGTACACGGTCCCCGTCTCGTCGACGCGGCCCCACGGGTCGCTGCTCACAGCGCCTCCTCCACATGATGCCCGCGAGGGGCCTCAGCGCCCCCGGGCATCGTCCACAGTTTCGTCACGGCCAACATAGGCGACCGGCGGGTTGCCTGTCCGCATCCCGCGCGACCGAAATTTCGCAGTTCGTGGTCAGGATTTCGTGACCGTGGCCTTGTTGATCACGACCGTCGCGTTCGGGGCTCCGTCGCCCTGTCCCGTGTTCTCACCCGCGGCGGCGATTTTCTTGAGGATCTTCATCCCGGCCGCGTCCACCGTGCCGAACGGGGTGTAGCTGGGCGGCAACTGGCTGTCCTGGTAGACCAGGAAGAACTGGCTGCCGCCGGTGTGCTTCTGGCCGGTGTTGGCCATCGCGATCGTGCCCGCCGGGTAGACGCCGCCCTTCAGGCTTTTGTCCTTCAGGTTCTCGTCGGGGATCGTGTAGCCGGGACCGCCGCTTCCGGTGCCCGTCGGGTCGCCGCACTGCAGCACGTAGATGCCGTTGGTGGTGAGCCGGTGGCACTTGGTGTGGTCGAAGTAGCCCTTCGACGCGAGGAAGTCGAACGAGTTCACGGTGTGCGGGGCCGCCGACGTCTTCATCGCGATGCCGATGTCGCCGCAGGTCGTCGACAGCGTCATCGTGTACTTCGCCGACGTGTCGATCGTCATCGCCGGCTCCTTCTTCCAGCTCATCTTCTTCACCGAGCCGGCCGCGGCCTTCTCGCACGGGTCCGGTGCCTTGCTGGCGCTGGGCGCGGCGCTGGGCGTCGTCTCCGAGCTGGCGTTCGCCTTGTCGTCGTTCTTGAACGCGCCGGTCGTGTACAGCCCGACGCCCGCGATCACGATCACGCCGAGCACCGACGCGATCACGGAGTTGCGCATGCGTGTCTTGCGTCGTGCGCTGGTACGCCGCTGCTGCTGCCGCAAGAACTTCTCCCGGGCGAGCTGACGCCGCCGCTGCTCCTGGCTGACCACCGGGTTCTCTCCTCATGCGTGTCGTATGTCGACCGGTGCGCGTGCGTCCTGTGCGCTGTGTGAGCCGACCACTGCGTGTCGCCCCGTACCGTATATGGGTTCGCTGAGGAAACGGCAGCGCCGGTAGGCTCTGGACCACAGCTTGCAGCCACCCGAATCGACACAACGAAGGACGATCGTGCTCATTGCCGGGTTCCCCGCCGGGGCCTGGGGGACGAACTGTTATCTCGTCGCCCCCGCCGCCGGTGAGGAGTGTGTGATCATCGACCCCGGCCACCAGGCCGCCGAAGGCGTCGAGGAAGCACTGCTGAAGCATCGGCTCAAGCCCGTCGCCGTCGTCCTCACCCACGGCCACATCGACCACGTCGCCTCGGTCGTCCCCGTCTGCGGAGCGCACGACGTACCGGCCTGGATCCACCCCGAGGACCGGTACATGCTGAGCGACCCCGAGAAGGCGCTGGGCCGGTCCATCGGCATGCCGCTGATGGGCGAGCTGACCGTCGGGGAGCCGGACGACGTCCTCGAACTGGCCGACGGCGCACGGCTGGAGCTGGCCGGACTCGAGTTCTCCGTCGCGCACGCGCCGGGCCATACCAAGGGGTCGGTGACCTTCCGGATGCCCGAGACGACCGACATCCCGTCGGTCTTCTTCTCGGGCGATCTGCTGTTCGCCGGCTCCATCGGACGCACGGACCTGCCGGGCGGCTCCATGGACGACATGCTGGCCTCGCTGGCCCGCGTGTGCCTGCCGCTCGACGACTCGACCGTGGTGCTGTCCGGCCACGGCCCCCAGACGACCATCGGCCAGGAGCGCGCCACCAACGCCTACTTGCGGCAGGTGGCCGCCGGCCAGGGAGCGCAAGCCGACGCTCCCCGACGAGGAATGTGACGAGAACTTCCGTGAGCACCTTTCAGGCCCCGAAGGGCACGTACGACCTGATCCCGCCGGACAGCGCCAAGTACCTGGCCGTCCGCGAGGCGATCGCCGCACCGCTGCGCAACTCCGGCTACGGCTACATCGAGACCCCGGGCTTCGAGAACGTCGAGCTCTTCGCGCGCGGTGTCGGCGAGTCCACCGACATCGTCACCAAGGAGATGTACGCGTTCGAGACGAAGGGCGGCGACAAACTGGCCCTGCGTCCCGAGGGAACGGCCTCCGTCCTGCGTGCCGCCCTGGAGGCGAACCTCCACAAGACCGGCAACCTCCCCGTCAAGCTCTGGTACTCCGGCTCGTACTACCGCTACGAGCGCCCGCAGAAGGGCCGTTACCGCCACTTCTCGCAGGTCGGTGCAGAGGCGATCGGCGCCGAGGACCCGGCCCTGGACGCCGAGCTGATCATCCTGGCCGACCAGGCCTACCGCTCGCTGGGGCTGCGCGACTTCCGCATCCTGCTGAACAGCCTGGGCGACAGGGAGTGCCGACCGGTGTACCGCGCGGCACTCCAGGAGTTCCTGCGCGGCCTGGACCTGGACGAGGACACCCTCCGCCGCGCGGAGATCAACCCCCTCCGGGTCCTGGACGACAAGCGGGAGTCGGTCCAGAAGCAGCTCGGCGACGCGCCCCTCCTGCGCGACTACCTCTGCGACGCCTGCAAGGCGTACCACGAGGAGGTCCGCGAGCTGATCACGGCGGCGGGCGTCGCCTTCGAGGACGACCCGAAGCTGGTCCGCGGCCTGGACTACTACACCCGCACCACCTTCGAGTTCGTCCACGACGGTCTGGGCTCGCAGTCCGCGGTGGGCGGCGGCGGGCGCTACGACGGCCTCTCCGAGATGATCGGCGGCCCCGCGCTGCCGTCCGTCGGCTGGGCGCTGGGCGTCGACCGCACGGTGCTGGCCCTGGAGGCCGAGGGGATCGAACTCGACATCCCCTCCGCCACCAGCGTCTTCGCGGTGCCGCTCGGCGAGGAGGCGCGGCGCGTGCTCTTCGCGAAGGTCACCGAGCTGCGCCGGGTGGGGATCGCGGCGGACTTCTCCTACGGCGCGAAGGGCCTCAAGGGCGCCATGAAGAACGCCAACCGCAGCGGCGCCCGCTACACGATCGTGGCCGGCGAACGGGACCTCGCCGAGGGCGTCGTCCAGCTCAAGGACATGGAGTCCGGCGAGCAGTCGGCGGTGGGCGTGAACGAGATCGTGGCGGAGCTGGAATCCCGCCTGGGCTGAGACCACGGCGGACCGACCGGGGGCGGGGGCGTTCGTCGCCCCCGCCCGTCCCGTCTCCAGGGGCCGGCCCCTGCGCCCCCGCCCACCCGCCACCCGACCCTGTCGACCGGGCGAGGGCAGGAACGAGGACGCCGGGCCGGGGTGTGGGGTGGGTGAGGCGTTGGGTCCGTTGTCTGCCGGGGACGTGCGGGGAAGAGCTCGACCTCGCTGCTCAACCGACCGAGCCGGGTGGGCGGGAGGCCGGTCCGGCAGGCCCGGCCGCCTAGCGCCCGGCCGCCTCGCGCGCGTGCGCCTCGCGCCCGTGCGCCTCGCGCGCCGGACCCCGGCCGGTCATCCGTCGCGCCGGTTCTTCCACCGGAAGGTCAGCAGACACAGCACCAGTCCTCCGACGCACCGGGCGGCCGGCACCAGGGCGATCCGCCCGAACTCCCAGTCGCCCGCCTGCTCCAGGACCCTCGCGGAATCCGGCAGGAACACCCCGCGCAGCCCCTGGCACAGCCACTTCAGCGGGAACAGGGCGCCGACGTCCAGCATCCAGCCGGGGATCGTCTCCACCGAGATGTCGACGCCGGAGATGAACTGCAGGACCAGGAAGGGGAGTACGACCACCGAGCTGGCGCTCTTCGCCGACTTGGGCACCGAGCTGATCGCGATGCCGAGAGCAGCGCGCACCCGGTCAGCCCCAGCACGAAGATCCACGCGAAGTCCGGCCGGCGCCCCGCGTCCGTCGGGAGCGAGACGTCGTAGAGGGTGGTGCCGACGGCCAGCAGGATCGCCGTCTCCAGCACGCCCGTGAAGAGGACCAGCCAGATCTTCCCCAGGAAGTACGCCGACGGCGGCATCGGCGTTCCGTGCAGCCGGCGCAGCACCTTCTCGTCGCGTTCGACCGCGATCGAGATGCCCAGCGACCGGAAGCTGGTGGACATGATCCCGGAGGCCATCATGGCGGGCACGTACAGCTGGGACGCGGTGACGCCGCTGCCCCGGACGTCGTCGTGGAAGATCGACGCGAACAGGAAGAGCAAGACGACCGGGAAGGCGAAGGTGAAGACCACCTGGTCGCGCCGGCGGAAGAACTGCCTGATCTCCAGGGCGCCCCGGCGCAGGCCCAGGGGCCAGGCGCCGGGCAGGCGGGCGTCGGCGCCGCGGGCCCGCACGGAGGCGGTGGTCGTCGTGGTCATCGCGCGCTCTCCTGTCCGGTGAGCCGGAGGTAGACGTCCTCCAGGGTGGGGCGGCTCACCCGCAGCCCGGGTATCTCGCCGTCGAAGCGGCGCATCAGCTCCGCGACCGTCCTGGTCGGGGTCTGGGTGTGCTCCGCGCGCGTGGTGCCGTCGGGCTCGGTCCACTGCACGGTGGCGCCGGTGCCGAAGCGGTCCCGCAGTGCCTGCGGCTCGCCCTCGGCGACCACCCGGCCCCCGGCGACGACCGCCGGCCGGTTCGCGAGCGCCTCCGCCTCCTCCAGGTGATGGGTGGTGAACAGGATCGTCGTGCCCTCGTCGGCGAGCAGCCGGATCAGGTCCCAGAACTGCCGCCGGCCGCCGGGTCGAACCCGGTCGTCGGCTCGTCGAGCAGGAGCAGCTCGGGGTCGCCGATCACGCCGAGCGCCACGTCCAGGCGGCGGCGCCGGCCGCCCGAGAGGGCCTTGATCCGACTGTCCGCCTTGGCGTCGAGACCGACCAGGCCGATCACCTGCTCCGGGTCGCGTGGCCTCGGGTAGTAGCGCGCGAAGTGCCGTACCGTCTCGCGGACCGTCAACTCGGCGGGCGCCGATTCGTCCTGCCGGACGATGCCCACCCGGGACCGCCACGCGCGCGTGCCCGTCGCCGGGTCCGCGCCCAGGACCGACACCTCGCCCGCGTCCCGGCTCCGGTTGCCCTGGAGGATCTCCACCGTCGTGCTGTTGCCCGCGCCGTTGGGTCCGAGCAGGCCGAACACCGCGCCCCGCCGGATGCGCGGGTCGATGCCGTCCACCGGGGTCACGTCGCCGTACCGCTTGCGCAGCCCGCGGACGTCCACCGCGAGTTCGCATCCGTGTGCTGTCACGTCCCCGAGCATCGGCCGGAACCGAACTTTCCGTGACGTCCGTGCGTACTTCCTTATGTCCACCGAACGGTGGACAGGGCGCCTCGTGCGGCACAATGGCCCCTGCCCGAAGGAGTTCCAACTCTCAAACAGACGGAATCGGCGTGATGAGCAAGACGACAGTCAAGGACGTCTCCACCGAGCCCGAGCCCGAGCACGCCTCCGCGGCACCGCGCACCGAGGGCGGCAGCCGGGCCTTCGCGCTGCTGCTGATCATCACCGGCGCCGCCGGACTGCTGGCCGCCTGGGTCATCACGATCGACAAGTTCAAGCTGCTGGAAGCCAAGGTCGAGGGCAAGACGTTCACCCCGGGGTGCAGCCTCAACCCGGTGGTCTCCTGCGGCAGCGTCATGGAGTCCAAGCAGGCCGCCGCCTTCGGCTTCCCGAACCCGATGCTCGGCCTGGTCTGCTACGGCATCGTCATCTGCGTCGGCATGAGCCTGCTGGCCCGCGCCCGCTTCCCGCGCTGGTACTGGCTCACCTTCAACTTCGGCACGCTCTTCGGGGTGGGCTTCTGCACCTGGCTGCAGTTCCAGTCCCTGTACCGGATCAACGCGCTGTGCCTGTGGTGCTCGCTCGCCTGGGTCGCCACGATCACCATGTTCTGGTACGTGACCTCCTTCAACATCCGCAAGGGCTTCCTGCCGACGCCGAACTGGCTGAAGTCGTTCTTCGGCGAGTTCACCTGGGTGCTGCCGGTCCTGCACGTCGGCATCATCGGCATGCTGATCCTGACCCGCTGGTGGGACTTCTGGACCAGCTGACGACGGGGGCCGCAGACGGCCCGGACCGGATTGTCAGTGCCGTGACTTAGGGTTTCAGCGTGGAACCCGACCTGTTCACCGCCGCCGCAGAAGAACGCCAGGAGAAGGACCCGACCGGGAGCCCCCTGGCGGTGCGGATGCGCCCACGCACCCTCGACGAGGTGGTGGGCCAGCAGCATCTGCTCAAGCCGGGATCCCCGCTGCGCAGACTGGTCGGCGCGGGCTCCGGCGGCCCGGCCGGACCGTCGTCCGTGATCCTCTGGGGGCCGCCCGGCACCGGCAAGACGACCCTCGCGTACGTCGTCTCCAAGGCGACCGACAAGCGGTTCGTGGAGCTCTCCGCGATCACCGCGGGCGTCAAGGAGGTCCGCGCGGTCATCGACGGCGCCCGCCGCGCCACCGGGGGCTACGGCAAGGAGACCGTCCTCTTCCTCGACGAGATCCACCGCTTCAGCAAGGCCCAGCAGGACTCCCTGCTCCCGGCCGTCGAGAACCGCTGGGTCACCCTGATCGCCGCGACCACCGAGAACCCGTACTTCTCGGTGATCTCCCCGCTCCTGTCCCGCTCCCTGCTCCTCACCCTCGAACCGCTCACGGACGACGACGTCCGGGGCCTGCTGCGCCGCGCCCTCACCGACGAGCGGGGCCTCAAGGAGGCGGTCACCCTCCCCACGGACACCGAGGAGCACCTGCTGCGCATCGCCGGCGGTGACGCCCGCCGCGCCCTGACCGCCCTGGAGGCCGCCGCCGGGGCCGCCCTCGACAAGGGCGGGACCGAGATCGGCCTGGGCACCCTGGAGGAGGTCGTCGACCGGGCCGCGGTGAAGTACGACCGCGACGGCGACCAGCACTACGACGTCGCCAGCGCCCTCATCAAGTCCATCAGGGGCTCCGACGTCGACGCGGCCCTGCACTACCTGGCCCGCATGATCGAGGCCGGTGAGGACCCCCGCTTCATCGCCCGCCGCCTGATGATCTCGGCCAGCGAGGACATCGGCCTCGCCGACCCGAACGCCCTGCCCACAGCCGTGGCCGCCGCCCAGGCCGTCGCCATGATCGGCTTCCCCGAGGCCGCCCTCACCCTCAGCCACGCCACCATCGCCCTCGCCCTGGCCCCCAAGTCCAACTCCGCGACCACCGCGATCGGGGCCGCCCTGGAGGACGTCCGCAAGGGCCTGGCCGGCCAGGTGCCCCCGCACCTGCGCGACGGCCACTACAAGGGCGCCGCCAAACTCGGCCACGCGCAGGGCTACGTCTACCCGCACGACCTGCCCGAGGGCATCGCCGAGCAGCAGTACGCCCCGGACACCGTCCGCGACCGCGAGTACTACACCCCGACCCGGCACGGCTCCGAGGCCCGGTACGCCGACGCCGTCGAGTGGACCAGGAAGCACCTCGGTCGCAGGCGGTCCTGAGCAGCCTGTAGACTTCCCCGAGCGCCGAGTCCCGCGCAGTCAGAGCGGGACAACCGGCCGGAACCCCCGTCAGGGGGATCCAGGAGCGTCGCGCACCGTCGAACGGTGTCGCGGGCAGCCCACCACCATCCGTCGGGTCACAGACGACGGGCCCGGTCGGTGGGCCACTCGCGTGCTGCACGTATGTGCCCAGACCAGGGGAGCGGCTGCCCACCAGACCCGGCAACGGGATCCGGAGGGTTTCCCCGGCTGCGGATTGCGACCTCCCTCAACCCTGACAAGCCGAATATCAGAAGGAAGAAAGAGACAGTGGCGAACCAGTCCCGCCCCAAGGTCAAGAAGTCGCGTGCCCTCGGCATCGCGCTGACCCCGAAGGCCGTCAAGTACTTCGAGGCCCGTCCCTACCCGCCGGGTGAGCACGGCCGCGGCCGCAAGCAGAACTCGGACTACAAGGTCCGTCTGCTGGAGAAGCAGCGTCTGCGCGCGCAGTACGACATCTCCGAGCGTCAGCTGGTCCGCGCCTACGAGCGTGCCTCCAAGGTGCAGGGCAAGACCGGTGAGGCGCTGATCGTCGAGCTGGAGCGCCGCCTCGACGCGCTGGTCCTGCGTTCGGGCATCGCCCGCACGATCTACCAGGCCCGCCAGATGGTCGTCCACGGCCACATCCAGGTCAACGGCCAGAAGACCGACAAGCCGTCCTTCCGGGTCCGCCCGGACGACGTCGTGCAGGTCCGCGACCGTTCCAAGGACAAGACGCTCTTCCAGATCGCCCGTGAGGGCGGCTTCGCCCCCGACGGCGAGACCCCCCGCTACCTGCAGGTGAACCTCAAGGCCCTGGCGTTCCGCCTGGACCGCGAGCCCAACCGCAAGGAAGTTCCGGTCATCTGCGACGAGCAGCTCGTCGTCGAGTACTACGCCCGCTGATCACCGGCCGGGGGTAGCACCTCAGCGTCAGCCCGCCGTCTCCCCGCCCTTCCGGGTGGGCGAGGCGGCGGGCTTCCGCATGTCGCCGCCCTCCCGCCGCTGCCGCACCGGCCCGCGCGGCGCGGACAGCGCGTCCAGCGCCCGCACGCCGAAGTAGTCCAGCGCCCGGGCCACCGCCGCCTCCCGGTCCAGCAGCGCCCCCCGCCGTACGCACTCCGCGTACCGCTCGTCGCCCAGCGCCCGCCGGGCCGTCGCCTCGCACAGCTGGTGCGGGGCGTTGTAGTACGCCGAGCCGAACAACGGCAGCCCCACCGACGGCCACATCCGCCCGGCGGCGCCCTGCAGCACCGCCGCCTCCGTGGGGTCGCCCTGCGCCGCCGTCACCAGGGCGAGCAGCTCGATCGCCAGCACCGAACCCAGCAGGTCCCGGAAACCGTGGGCATGGCCCAGGCAGTCGGTCAGCAGCTTCCGGGCCGCCGCGTGCTCGCCGTCCTGCCAGGCCGCGTACGCCAGCACGTACAGCGCGTACGAGCGGGCCCAGCGCTCGCCGTGGTCCTCGCACACCCGGCGCACGTCCTCGCACAGCCGCACCGCGTCCGGCAGATCGCCGAGGAACGCCCTGGCCATCGCCAGCTCGACCTGGCCCATCAGGACATTGCTGTTGAGCTCGCCGATCTCCTGGTAGCGCACCAGCGCCGAGCGCAGCAGCGTCTCCGCACGCGCCATGTCGTCCGTGACCAGCGCCAGACAGCCGGCGCGGTGCTCCGCGTACGCCACCGCCGTCGGGTCGGCGGCCAGCTCGGCCTCCGCCCGGCACTCCCGGAGAGCGGCGAGGGCGGGCACCGCGTCGCCCTGGAGGATCGCCACATAGCCCAGCACCCACAGCGCCTTGAGCCGGGACTGCGGATACTCCGAGTCCAGCTCCAGGCTCCGCTCCAGCCAGCGCCGCCCCTCCGAGAGCCGCCCGCAGCCCGCCCAGCAGAACCACAGCGAGCCGGCCAGGTACTGCCCCAGATGCGCCTCGTCCGGCTCGGTCAGGCAGTGGTGCAGGGCCGCCCGCAGATTCGCCAGCTCGGCCTCGACCCGCGCCGCCACCTCGCCCTGCCGGGGCGAGAACCACTCCAGCTCGCACCAGGTCGCCAGCCCCATGTACCAGTCCCGGTGCCGGCGCCGCAGCCGCCCCGCGTCCCCCGCGGCCGCCAGCCAGTCCGCGCCGTACGCCCGCACGGTGCCGAGCATCCGGTAGCGCACGCCCGAGCCCGCCTCCGCACGGCAGACCACCGACTGGGCGAGCAGTTCCGCCAGCACGTCCAGGACCTCCTCGGCCGCCAGCCCGTCCCCGCTGCACACGTACTCGGCGGCCTCCAGGTCGAAGGTTCCCGCGAACACCGACAGCCGGGCCCACAGCAACCGCTCCGCGGGCGTGCACAGTTCGTGGCTCCAGCCGATCGCGGTGCGCAGGGTCCGGTGGCGGGGGAGCGCGTCCTGCCCGCCACCGGTCAACAGCCGGAACCGGTCGTCCAGCCGGGCCAGCAACTGCCCGGGCGACAGCGCCCGCAGCCGCCCCGCCGCCAGCTCGACCGCCAGCGGGATCCCGTCCAGACGCCGGCACACCTCCCGCACCTCGGCGCAGTCCAGCACCTGGAGGCCCTGCCGCCCGGCGCACTCGGCGAACAGCTCCACCGCCTCGTCCTCGCCGAGCGGCCCCAGCGGGAACAGCCGCTCGCCGGCCACCCCGAGCGACCGCCGGCCCACCGCCAGCACGGCCAGGTCCGGCAGCTGCCGCAGCAGCCCGGTCACCAGCTCCGCGCACGCGTCGACCAGATGCTCGACTCCGTCGAGCAGCAGCAGGATCCGGCGGCCGGCCAGCTGGTCGACGAGTGTCTCGTGCGGCAGCCGGGTGGTGTGGTCGGTCAGCCCGAGCGCCTCCACGACCGCCTGGTCCACGAACTCCGGATCGCGCACCGGCGCCAGGTCCACCCGCCAGACGCCGTCCCGGGGCGCCGCGCCGGCCGCCGCCCGCGCCGCCAGCCGGGACTTTCCCACCCCGCCCGCTCCGGTCACCGTCACCAGCCGGCCGGACTCCAGGACCCGGGACAGCTCGCCGAGTTCGGCCGAGCGGCCCACGAACGGGGTCAGTTCCAGGGGCAGGTTGCCGTCCGCCGAAGGGCCGGGGCGCTGAGGAACTCGCATGGGACACGGAGCGTACTTAAGTGTGTTCGGTCCGTACAGTTGCTTCCGCGCAACTGCGCCGCTCGCGCGCGGTAATCCGGTACGGAGCCCTGCGTCCCGCGCGATAGGCTCAGTGCTCGATCGATTTCGTGGAAGAGCGGGAAGCGGGTGCGCGCGGTGTCCGGTGGAGAGGTGGCCGGGATCCTGGTGGCCGTCTTCTGGGCGATCCTGGTCTCCTTCCTCGCGGTGGCACTCGTGAGGCTGGCCCAGACGCTCAAGGCGACCACCAAACTCGTGGCGGACGTGACCGACCAGGCCGTCCCGCTGCTCGCCGACGCCTCCGCGGCCGTACGCTCCGCGCAGACCCAGATCGACCGGGTCGACGCGATCGCCTCCGACGTCCAGGAGGTCACGTCCAACGCCTCCGCGCTGTCCACCACGGTCGCCTCCACCTTCGGCGGCCCGCTGGTCAAGGTCGCGGCCTTCGGTTACGGCGTGCGCCGGGCACTGGCGGGCCGCAAGGCGGACGTGCCCGTGAAGGAGCCCGGGCGTACGGTGATCGTGGGCCGGACGGTCCCGGCCGCCCGGCGGAAGAACCGGCGAAAGTAGGAGCCAGGTCATATGTTCCGCCGTACTTTCTGGTTCACCACCGGTGTCGCCGCCGGAGTGTGGGCCACCACCAAGGTCAACCGCAAGCTGAGGCAGCTGACCCCCGAGAGCCTCGCCGCCACCGCCGCGCACAAGGCCCTGGAGACCGGGCACCGGATCAAGGACCGGGCGGTCGGCTTCGCGCTCGACGTCCGCGACAACATGGCACAGCGGGAGGAGGAACTGGGCGACGCGCTCGGTATCAACGCGGACCCCGAACTCCCCGCACCCCGGCGGTTCGCCGCCATCGAGAACCGCAGCAACCCGAAGTACGCCGATGACAGGACGACGTACTCGTACAACCGGAATGAGGACCACTGATGGAGTCGGCCGAGATTCGCCGCCGCTGGCTGAGCTTCTACGAGGAGCGCGGGCACACCGTCGTCCCTTCGGCGTCGCTCATCGCGGACGACCCGACTCTGCTCCTCGTCCCGGCCGGCATGGTGCCCTTCAAGCCCTACTTCCTGGGTGAGGTCAAGCCGCCGTGGCCGCGCGCCACCAGCGTGCAGAAGTGCGTGCGCACCCCCGACATCGAAGAGGTCGGCAAGACCACCCGGCACGGCACCTTCTTCCAGATGTGCGGCAACTTCTCCTTCGGCGACTACTTCAAGGAAGGCGCCATCAAGTACGCCTGGGAGCTGCTCACCACGCCCCAGGACAAGGGCGGTTACGGCCTGGAGCCGGACCGGCTGTGGATCACCGTCTACAAGGACGACGACGAGGCCGAGCGCATCTGGCACGAGGTCGTCGGCGTGCCGAAGGAGCGCATCCAGCGCCTCGGCATGAAGGACAACTACTGGTCCATGGGCGTCCCCGGCCCGTGCGGCCCGTGTTCCGAGATCAACTACGACCGCGGCCCCGAGTTCGGCGTCGAGGGCGGCCCCGCCGTCAACGACGAGCGGTACGTGGAGATCTGGAACCTGGTCTTCATGCAGTACGAGCGCGGCGAGGGCATCGGCAAGGACAACTTCGAGATCCTCGGCGAGCTGCCCAGCAAGAACATCGACACGGGCCTCGGCCTGGAGCGTCTCGCCATGATTCTGCAGGGCGTGCAGAACATGTACGAGATCGACACCTCCATGGCCGTCATCAAGAAGGCCACCGAGCTGACCGGCGTCCACTACGGCGACGCCCACGCCTCGGACGTCTCGCTGCGCGTCGTCACCGACCACATGCGTACCTCGGTCATGCTCATCGGCGACGGCGTCACCCCCGGCAACGAGGGCCGCGGCTACGTGCTGCGCCGCATCATGCGCCGCGCCATCCGCAACATGCGGCTCCTCGGTGCCACCGGCCCGGTCGTGCTCGACCTGATCGACACAGTGATCGCCATGATGGGCCAGCAGTACCCGGAGCTGGTCACCGACCGCGAGCGCATCGAGAAGGTCGCCGTCGCCGAGGAGAACGCCTTCCTCAAGACGCTGAAGGCCGGCACCAACATCCTCGACACCGCCGTCACCGAGACCAAGGAGTCCGGCGGCTCCGTGCTCGCCGGCGACAAGGCCTTCCTGCTCCACGACACCTGGGGCTTCCCGATCGACCTCACCCTCGAAATGGCCGCCGAGCAGGGCCTCTCGGTGGACGAGGAGGGCTTCCGCCGTCTGATGAAGGAGCAGCGGGAGCGCGCCAAGGCCGACGCCCAGGCCAAGAAGACCGGCCACGCCGGCGCCGGCGCCTACCGCGAGATCGCCGACAAGACCGGCGAGACCGACTTCATCGGCTACTCCGACACCGAGGGCGAGACCACGATCGTCGGCATCCTCGTCGACGGCGTCTCCTCCCCGGCCGCCGGCGAGGGCGACGAGGTCGAGATCGTCCTGGACCGCACCCCGTTCTACGCCGAGGGCGGCGGCCAGATCGGCGACACCGGCCGGATCAGGGTCGACTCCGGTGCCGTCATCGAGATCCGCGACACCCAGAAGCCGGTCCCGGGCGTCTACGTCCACAAGGGCGTCGTCCAGGTCGGCGAGGTGACCGTCGGCGCCAAGGCCCACGCCACGATCGACTCCCGGCGCCGGACCGCCATCGCCCGCGCCCACTCGGCCACCCACCTCACCCACCAGGCGCTGCGCGACGCCCTCGGCCCGACGGCCGCCCAGGCCGGTTCCGAGAACCAGCCGGGCCGCTTCCGCTTCGACTTCGGCTCGCCGTCCGCCGTCCCGACGGCCGTGATGACCGACGTCGAGCAGAAGATCAACGAGGTGCTCGCCCGCGACCTCGACGTGCGCGCCGACATCATGGGCATCGACGAGGCCAAGAAGCAGGGCGCCATCGCCGAGTTCGGCGAGAAGTACGGCGAGCGGGTCCGCGTGGTGACCATCGGCGACTTCTCCAAGGAGCTGTGCGGCGGCACCCACGTGCACAACACCTCCCAGCTGGGTCTGGTGAAGCTGCTCGGCGAGTCCTCGATCGGCTCGGGCGTACGCCGTATCGAGGCCCTCGTCGGCGTGGACGCCTACAACTTCCTGGCCCGTGAGCACACGGTCGTCGCCCAGCTCCAGGAGCTGATCAAGGGCCGTCCGGAGGAGCTGCCGGAGAAGGTCTCCGCGATGCTCGGCAAGCTGAAGGACGCCGAGAAGGAGATCGAGAAGTTCCGTGCCGAGAAGGTGCTCCAGGCCGCCGGCGGTCTCGTCGAGGCCGCCAAGGACATCCGCGGCATCGCCGTGGTGACCGGGCAGGTCCCGGACGGCACCACCGCGGACGACCTGCGCAAGCTCGTCCTCGACGTGCGCGGGCGCATCCAGGGCGGACGTGCCGCCGTGGTCGCCCTGTTCACGGTCAACAACGGCAAGCCGCTCACGGTCATCGCCACCAACAACGCCGCCCGCGACCGCGGCCTCAAGGCCGGTGACCTGGTCCGTGCCGCCGCCAGGACGCTCGGCGGCGGCGGTGGCGGCAAGCCGGACGTCGCCCAGGGCGGCGGCCAGAACCCGGCCGCGGTCGGCGAGGCCATCGACGCCGTCGAACGCCTCGTGACCGAGACCGCCAAGTAAGGAAACGGTCGGAAATGCGCAGAGGACGTCGACTCGCGATCGACGTCGGGGACGCCCGCATCGGGGTCGCCTCGTGCGACCCCGACGGGATCCTCGCCACCCCGGTCGAGACGGTCCCCGGCCGGGACATCCCGGCGGCCCATCGCAGGCTGCGGCAACTGGTCGAGGAGTACGAACCCGTCGAGGTAGTCGTCGGACTCCCGCGCTCCCTCAAGGGGGGCGAGGGCCCGGCCGCCGTCAAGGTCCGGGCCTTCGCCCAGGAGCTGGCCAAGGGCGTCACACCGGTGCCGGTCCGGCTGGTCGACGAGCGGATGACGACCGTGACGGCCAGTCAGGGGCTACGGGCCTCGGGGGTGAAATCCAAGAAGGGGCGCTCGGTCATCGACCAGGCAGCCGCTGTGATCATCCTCCAGCAGGCGCTGGAATCCGAACGGGTGTCAGGTAAACCACCCGGCGAGGGCGTCGAAGTAGTCATCTGATCGCGATACGGTAACGTTCCGCGCGATGCGATGGTTTTCGAACAGCCACCGCACAGCAAGAGGCGGAACGGTCGGTCGGCCCACCAGCCGCGTGACGCGCCGCCTCGCGGCTCTAGGGGATCGATGACTGAGTATGGCCGGGGCCCAGGCTCCGAACCGTGGCACCCGGAGGACCCGTTGTACGGGGACGACGGGTGGGGAGGACAGCAGGCCCACGTGGGCCAGCAGTCCCCCTACGGCGGCCAGCCGCAGCACTACCCGCAGCAGTCGCAGCAGGAGCAGTACGGCGACTGGGGCCAGCACCCGCAGGGCGGGTACGACCAGCAGCAGTACGCGTACTACGACGAGCAGGGCCAACTCCGGTACGCCGACGGGCACGGCCAGCACGTCCAAGGGCACGCCCAGCAGCAGTACGACCAGCAGCAGTACGTCGGCCACGCCCCGCAGCAGTACCACCAGGGCACCTGGGACGCGACCGGCACCCACGGCCACGTCCCCTACGCCGCCGACCCGGGTGACCCCTACGGCCAGCAGCCGGTGGCCTACGGCGGCGAGCAGCCCGACTTCTACGGCACCGAGGACGCCTACCCGCCCCCGGAGCCGCCCGGCCGCCGGCGCCCCGAGCCCGAGCCGAAGCCGGAGCCCGCCGTCGAGGAGGAGGAAGAGGAGCAGCACCCCTTCTTCACGGGCGCCGACGACGGTGACGACGACGGGGACGACGATCCGAAAGGACGCCGCGGTGGTGGCCGCGGCAAGGACGCGAAGGGCGGCAAGGGCGCCAAGAAACGCCGCAGCGGCTGTGCCTGCCTGGTGGTCTGCCTGGTCTTCGGCGGCGGCGCGGCCACCGTCGGCTACTTCGGCTGGCACTTCTACCAAAATCGTTTCGGCGCGGCTCCTGACTACGCGGGCAGCGGCAACAGCGAGACCGTGACCGTCCAGATCCCCAAGGGCGCGGGCGGATACGAGATCGGCCGCCGGCTGAAGGAAGCCGGTGTCGTCAAGAGCGTCGACGCGTTCGTCCACGCCCAGACGCAGAACTCCAAGGGCGACACGATCCAGGCGGGTGCCTACACCCTCAAGAAGGAGATGTCCGCCGCCAGCTGCGTGCTGCTGATGCTCGACCCGAAGAGCCAGGCCAATGTGGTGGTCACCCCGGGCGAGCGGGCGGCAGCCGTCTATGTGGCGCTCGACAAGAAACTCGGCCTTTCCGCCGGCTCCTCGAAGAAGGCCGCGAAGGCCCAGTACAAGAGCCTCGGCCTGCCGAGTTACGCGAACACCAACAGCAAGATCATGGATCCGCTGGAAGGATTCCTCTACCCGGGTACCTATCCCGCGGCCAAGGGCATGAAGCCCGACGCGATCCTGAAACAGATGGTCGCCGCGGCCAAGGAGCAGTACGCCGGCTACGACCTGGAGGCGGAGGCCAAGAAGTACGACCTGGACAGCCCGCTGCAGGTCATCACGGTCGCGAGCCTCGTCCAGGCCGAAGGAAAGACGCACGACGACTTCCGCAAGATGGCGGAAGTGATCTACAACCGTCTCAAGCCCACGAACACCGAGACGAACCAGAAGCTGCAATTCGACTCGACCTTCAACTACCTGAAGGGCACCAGCAACATCCACATCAGCGAGTCGGAGATCAACAGCAACCGGGACCCGTACAACACGTACACCCAGAAGGGGCTTCCGCCCGGTCCTATCGGCAACCCCGGCGAGGACGCACTGAAGGCGGCACTGAATCCGACCGACGACGGCTGGATCTATTTCGTGGCGACCGACGGCCAGAACAACACCGAATTCGCCAAGACCTACGTGGAATTCCAGCAGCTCAAGGAAAAATTCAATGCCAACTCGGGCAACTGACGCCCGCCGGGCCGCCGTGCTCGGTAAGCCCATCGCCCACTCCCTCTCCCCGGTGCTGCACCGGGCCGCGTACGACGAACTCGGGCTCACCGAGTGGTCCTACGAGCGCTTCGAGGTCGACGAGGCCGGGCTGCCCGGCTTCCTCGGGACGCTGGGACCGGAGTGGGCGGGGCTGTCGCTGACCATGCCGCTGAAGCGGGCGGTCATCCCACTGGTCGACGAGATCAGCGAGACGGCCGCCTCGGTCGACGCGGTCAACACCGTCGTCTTCACCGAGGACGGCCGCCGCCTCGGCGACAACACCGACATCCCGGGCATGGTCGCCGCACTCCGTGAGCACGGCATCGAACAGGTCGGCTCCGCCGCCATCCTCGGCGCCGGTGCCACCGCCTCCTCCGCCCTGGCCGCCCTGGCCCGGATCTGCACCGGCGAGGTCGTCGCCTACGTCCGCAGCGAGGAGCGCGCCGCCGAGATGCGGCACTGGGGCGAACGGCTCGACGTCGAGGTCCGCACCGCCGACTGGGCCGACGCCGAGCAGGCCCTGCACGCGCCGCTGGTGATCGCCACCACCCCCGCCGGCACCACCGACGCCCTCGCCACCGCCGTACCGGAGCGCCCCACCACCCTCTTCGACGTCCTTTACCACCCCTGGCCCACCGCGCTGGCCGCCCGCTGGTCGATGTTCGGAGGCGCCGTCGTCAGCGGCCTCGACCTCCTGGTGCACCAGGCTGTGCTCCAGGTCGAACAGATGACCGGCCGCGGCCCGGCGCCGGTCGACGCCATGCGGCGGGCCGGGGAGAAGGCGCTCACCGAGCGCTGACCCGGCGGATCCGCGTCCGTCTGCTGGACCGGGCGCCGGGTCCAGGGCCCGGACGTGGGAGGATCGGACATGACGGACCGGGGCCCGCCCACCCGGTCGGCCGTCGCCGTACGCGAGGACGCGCGTACGCAGGGCAGTACCAGGGCGCGAGCACTGAGGAGCATCGTTGAGCAGGCTGCGTTGGCTGACCGCGGGGGAGTCCCACGGTCCCGCACTTGTCGCGACGCTGGAGGGCCTTCCCGCCGGCGTGCCGATCACGACCGAGATGGTCGCCGACCACCTGGCGCGGCGGCGGCTCGGCTACGGCCGCGGTGCGCGCATGAAGTTCGAGCGTGACGAGGTCACCTTCCTCGGCGGTGTCCGGCACGGCCTCACCCTCGGCTCCCCGGTCGCGATCATGGTGGGCAACACCGAGTGGCCCAAGTGGGAGCAGGTCATGGCGGCCGACCCGGTCGACCCGGAGATCCTCGCCGGGCTCGCCCGCAACGCCCCGCTGACCCGGCCCCGCCCCGGCCACGCCGACCTGGCCGGCATGCAGAAGTACGGCTTCGACGAGGCGCGCCCGGTCCTGGAGCGCGCCTCCGCCCGGGAGACCGCGGCCCGCGTGGCGCTCGGCGCCGTCGCCCGGTCGTACCTGAAGGAGACGGCCGGCATCGAGATCGTCTCGCACGTCGTCGAACTCTGCTCCGTGAAGGCCCCGGCCGGCGTCTACCCCACCCCGGCCGACGTCGAGCGGCTGGACGCCGACCCGCTGCGCTGCCTGGACGCCGACACGTCGAAGGCGATGGTCGCGGAGGTCGACCAGGCGCACAAGGACGGCGACACGCTCGGCGGTGTGGTCGAGGTGCTGGCCTACGGCGTCCCCGTCGGCCTCGGCTCGCACGTCCACTGGGACCGCAAGCTGGACGCCCGCCTCGCCGGAGCCCTGATGGGCATCCAGGCGATCAAGGGCGTCGAGATCGGCGACGGCTTCGAGCTGGCCCGGGTGCCCGGCTCCAAGGCCCACGACGAGATCGTCAGCACGCCCGAGGGCATCCGCCGGGTCTCCGGCCGGGCCGGCGGCACCGAGGGCGGCCTGTCCACGGGTGAACTGCTGCGGGTGCGGGCCGCGATGAAGCCGATCGCGACCGTGCCCCGGGCCCTGCAGACCGTGGACGTGGCGACCGGCGAGGCCACCCAGGCCCACCACCAGCGTTCGGACGTGTCGGCGGTGCCGGCGGCCGGGATCGTCGCGGAGGCGATGGTCGCGCTCGTCCTCGCGGACGCGGTCGCGGAGAAGTTCGGCGGCGACTCGGTCCCCGAGACCCGCCGGAACGTCCGGTCGTACCTCGAGAACCTGGCCATCCGGTGACCAGCGCACCGAGGGTGGTGCTGGTCGGGCCGATGGGGGTGGGCAAGTCCACGGTCGGGCAGCTGCTGGCCGAGCGGCTCGGCGTCGGCTACCGGGACACCGACGAGGACATCGTCGCCGCCGAGGGCCGCGCCATCGCCGACATCTTCGTGGCCGAGGGCGAGCCGGTCTTCCGGGCGATCGAGAAGCGGGCGGTGCGGGTGGCGCTGGCCGAGCACGAGGGTGTCCTCGCACTCGGCGGGGGCGCGATCCTCGACGCGGAGACGCGGGGTCTGCTGGCCGGCCGCACGGTGGTCTACCTCTCGATGGACGTCGAGGAGGCCGTCAAGCGCACCGGCCTGAACGCGGCCCGGCCGCTGCTCGCCATCAACCCGCGCAAGCAGTGGCGCGAGCTGATGGAGGCGCGGCGGCACCTGTACGAGGAGGTCGCCACGGCCGTCGTGGCGACGGACGGCCGTACGCCCGAAGAGGTCACCCAAGCAGCCCTGGACGCACTGGAGTTGAAGGAAGCATGAGCGAGGCAGTCACCCGGATCCAGGTCGGCGGCACGGCGGGCACCGAGCCGTACGAGGTCCTGGTGGGCCGTCAGCTCCTCGGCGAGCTCGGCGGGTTGATCGGGGACAGGGTGAAGCGGGTGGCCGTGATCCACCCCGAGGCACTCGCCGAGACCGGCGACGCGCTCCGCGCCGACCTGGCCGGGCAGGGCTACGAGGCCGTGGCCATCCAGGTGCCCAACGCGGAGGAGGCCAAGACCGCCGAGGTCGCCGCCTACTGCTGGAAGGCGCTCGGCCAGTCCGGCTTCACCCGCTCCGACGTGATCGTCGGCGTGGGCGGCGGTTCGACCACGGACCTCGCCGGTTTCGTGGCCGCGACCTGGCTGCGGGGCGTCCGCTGGATCGCCGTCCCCACCACCGTCCTCGCCATGGTGGACGCGGCCGTCGGCGGCAAGACCGGCATCAACACCGCCGAGGGCAAGAACCTGGTCGGCGCCTTCCACCCCCCGGCGGGCGTCCTCTGCGACCTGGCCGCCCTCGACTCGCTCCCGGTCAACGACTACGTCTCCGGGCTCGCCGAGATCATCAAGGCCGGCTTCATCGCCGACCCGGTGATCCTGGAGCTCATCGAGTCCGACCCCGAGGCCGCCCGCACCCCGGCCGGCCCGCACACCGCCGAGCTGGTCGAACGCTCCATCCGGGTGAAGGCGGAGGTCGTCTCCTCCGACCTCAGGGAATCGGGCCTGCGCGAGATCCTCAACTACGGCCACACGCTCGGCCACGCCATCGAGAAGAACGAGCGCTACAAGTGGCGGCACGGCGCCGCGGTCGCCGTCGGCATGCACTTCGCCGCCGAACTGGGCCGGCTGGCCGGGCGCCTGGACGACGCGACCGCCGATCGCCACCGCACGGTCCTGGAGTCCGTCGGCCTCCCGCTGCACTACCGCTACGACCAGTGGCCCAAGCTGGTCGAGACCATGAAGGTCGACAAGAAGTCCCGCGGTGACCTGCTCCGCTTCATCGTCCTGGACGGCCTCGCCAAGCCGACCGTCCTGGAGGGCCCGGACCCGGCCGTGCTGCTCGCCGCGTACGGCGAGGTCGGGCAGTAGGTCTGCAGCTGTTCCTTCTGCCCGATTCACCGTGTGGAACGGGCACTTCGGACCGCCCCCGGCCGTTTCACCAAACGACCACCGGGGGCGGTACCGTTCGGTAACGAGCGCAGCCGAACATGACGAGACGGAGTGGCACCGGATGCAGCACGCAGTGGGATCTCCGCTGCCGCCGCCCCATCAGCCGGGGCAGGGACCGACCGGCTGGCAGCCGGCCGCACAGCACCCGGGAGCGCCGCAGGGGCCCGCGCCCGTGCCGCCGCCACCGACCGCGCCCCCGCAGCCGCCGCTTCCCCCGCTGCCGCCCGACACCACGGGTCACGTCCCGTTGCCGCCGGGCGCCCCGGTGGGCATGCCGAGCGCGCCCCCCGCCGCCACGGTCCCCGACCCGACGACCACCACCCTGGCCGTCCTCCTGATCGGCCCCGCCGGTGCGGGCAAGACCAGCGTGGCCAAGTACTGGGCCGACCACCGCCGGGTGCCCACCGCCCACATCAGCCTCGACGACGTCCGCGAGTGGGTCCGCTCCGGCTTCGCCGACCCGCAGTCCGGGTGGAACGACCACTCCGAGGCCCAGTACCGCCTGGCCCGCCGCACCTGCGGCTTCGCCGCCCGCAACTTCCTCGCCAACGGCATCTCGTGCATCCTCGACGACGCGGTCTTCCCGGACCGCCCGGTCGTCGGCCTCGGCGGCTGGAAGCGGCACGTGGGCCCCGGCCTCCTCCCGGTCGTCCTCCTCCCGGGCCTCGACATCGTCCTGGAACGCAACGCGCAACGCAGGGGCAACCGCCGCCTCACCGACGACGAGGTGGCCCGCATCCACGGCCGCATGGCCGGCTGGTACGGCTCCGGCCTCCCCATCATCGACAACTCCCAGCTGGACGTCCCGGCAACGGCCAGAGTCCTGGACGAGGTCCTCACCCGAGCCATAGCAAGCCCCCCAACCTGGTAACCAAGCCACGCCCCAGCCCCGCAGTTTCAGCACCACGGCCCGCACCGTCCGGCGGCCGAGGGACGGCCTGCTGCTTCAGGGGTGCGGGGAACGGCGCGAGAACCCCCACCGACCCGCGGCCAAGGGACGGCCTGCTGCTTCAGGGGCGCGGGGAACGGCGCGAGAACCCCCCACCGTCCGGCGGCCGAGGGACGGCCTGCTGCTTCAGGGGCGCGGGGAACGGCGCGAGAACCCCCCACCGTCCGGCGGCCGAGGGACGGCCTGCGGCTTCAGGGGCGCGGGGAACGGCGCGAGAACCCCCACGGACCCGCACCCGGAGACGGTGCTCAGCCACCCCACTCGGCCCCCTTCAACCGGCACAAACCGCCCACCCCTCCTACGCTCGACTCATGTCAGACGTGTACGCGGCCCGCCGAACCAGGCTGAGGGAACGCTGCCACGCGGCCGGCAGCCAGTCCGCCGTCATCTCGCACCCGGCCAACGTGAGATACCTCGCCGGCGCCACACCGAAGGGCTCCGTCCTGCTCCTCGGCAGACGCGAGGACCTCCTGGTCTGCCCCGGCCCGCTGGACGACCGCCCCGGGGAGGCCGGCCCCGACGAAGCTCTGCGGCCGCACCTGCTGGCCGGACCCGGCGGCGACCCCGCCGTGGCCGCCGCGGGCCTCGCCGCCGCCCAGGACGCCGACACCCTCGCCGTCGAGGAGCACCACCTCACCGTGGCCCGGCACCGCGCCCTCGCCTCCGTCGCCCCAGGCCTCCGCCTGACCGACCTCGGCAACACCGTCGAACAGCTCAGGGTCGTCAAGGACGAGGAGGAGATCTCCTGCCTCCGCATCGGCGCCGAGATCGCCGACCAGGCCCTCGGCGAGCTGCTGGAGTCGATCCTCGTCGGCCGTACCGAACGGCACCTCGCCCTGGAACTGGAGCGGCGCCTGGTCGACCACGGCGCCGACGGCCCGGCCTTCCCCACCTCCGTGGCGACCGGCCCGAACTCCGGCCGCCGCGGCCACCGCCCCACCGACCGGCGGGTCGAGGAGGGCGACTTCCTGACCGTCTGTCTCGGCGCCACCTACCGCGGCTACCGCTGCGAGATCGGCCGTACCTTCGTCATCGGCACCTCGCCCGCCGACTGGCAGATCGACCTCTACGACCTGGTCTTCGCCGCCCAGCGGGCCGGCCGGGAGAGCCTGGTTCCCGGCGCCGCCCACCGGGACGTCGACCGCGCCGCCCGCCAGGTACTGGACTCCGCGGGCTACGCCGAGGGCCTCCAGCCCCTCACCGGACACGGCGTCGGACTCGAAATCGACGAGGACCCGCAGCTCGCCCCTTCAGCCATGGGTAAACTGGACGCTTGCGTGCCGGTCACCGTCGAACCGGGGGTCCACCTCCCGGGCCGGGGCGGCGTCCGGATCGATGACACGCTCGTCGTACGCCCCGAGGCGGACGGCGGACCCGAGCTACTCACCATCACGACCAAGGAGCTGCTCGCACTCTAGGCAAGGTGCGTGCCCCGGGGTCGTCCACGTCAGTCCAGGAGATTCCGCAACCGTGGCTTCCACGAACGACCTCAAGAACGGCCTGGTGCTCAAGCTCGAAGGCGGCCAGCTCTGGTCCGTCGTCGAGTTCCAGCACGTCAAGCCCGGCAAGGGCCCCGCTTTCGTGCGCACCAAGCTCAAGAACGTGCTGTCCGGCAAGGTGGTCGACAAGACCTTCAACGCCGGCGTCAAGGTCGAGACGGCCACTGTCGACAAGCGCGACATGCAGTTCTCGTACATGGACGGCGACTACTTCGTCTTCATGGACATGGACACGTACGACCAGCTGCACATCGACCGGAAGACCGTCGGCGACGCCGCGAACTTCCTGATCGAGGGCTTCACGGCCGTCGTCGCCCAGCACGAGGGCGAGGTGCTCTTCGTCGAGCTCCCGGCCGCCGTCGAGCTGACCATCCAGGAGACCGAGCCGGGCGTCCAGGGCGACCGCTCCACCGGCGGCACCAAGCCGGCCACCCTGGAGACCGGCCACCAGATCCAGGTCCCGCTCTTCATCACGACCGGTGAGAAGATCAAGGTCGACACCCGCACCAGCGACTACCTCGGCCGGGTGAACAGCTAACCGTGGCTGCCCGCAACACGGCCCGCAAGCGCGCCTTCCAGATCCTCTTCGAGGGCGACCAGCGCGGGGCCGACGTCCTGACCGTGCTCGCGGACTGGATCCGGCTCTCCCGGGACGACACCCGGCAGCCGCCGGTGAGCGAGTACACGATGCAGCTGGTCGAGGGCTACGCCGAGCACGCCACGCGTATCGACGAGCTCATCGCCCAGTACGCCGTCGGCTGGACGCTGGACCGGATGCCTGTCGTCGACCGCAACATCCTGCGCCTTGGCGCGTACGAGCTGATCTGGGTCGACGAGACGCCGGACGCCGTCGTCCTCGACGAGATGGTGCAGCTCGCGAAGGAGTTCTCCACGGACGAGTCGCCCTCGTTCGTGAACGGGCTCCTGGGACGTCTCAAGGAGCTGAAGCCGTCGCTGCGCCGCGAGGCGTGAGCCGACGAAACGCCGGAGGGCCTGCAGCGTGCCTCGCTGCAGGCCCTCCGGCGTTCGTGTGCGCCCATGGGTGGGGTGGTGCGGTGGTAGGTCGGCTGCGGCCCGTGTGGGGCCGCTCGCGCAGTTCCCCGAGCCCCCACGGGGCGTTTTAAAGGCCGCCGGGCCAGCCGGAACCGTCGAGTTCCGGCCACCCCGGCGGCACGTTTCTGCTCAGGTGTGGTGGGGGTCAGGCCTCTTCGTGGGTGGCCACCGCGCGGCGGGCGTCCGCGTCCAGGACGCCCCAGCTGATCAGCTGCTCGGTGAGGACCGAGGGGGACTGGTCGTAAATGACGGCCAGGGTGCGCAGGTCGTCCTGGCGGATCGACAGCACCTTGCCGTTGTAGTCACCGCGCTGGGACTGGATCGTCGCCGCGTAGCGCTGCAGCGGTCCCGCCTTCTCGGCCGGCACGTTGGCCAGCCGCTCCAGGTCGAGGACCAGCTTCGGCGGGGGCTCGGCGGCACCGCCGGGCGTCGTGCCGGGCAGCAGCTCCTGCACCGGGACCCCGTAGAAATCCGCCAACTCTGCAAGGCGCTGTACGGTCACGGCACGGTCGCCGCGCTCGTACGAACCGACCACCACGGCCTTCCAGCGACCCTGGGACTTCTCCTCGACACCGTGGAGGGAAAGGCCCTGCTGGGTGCGGATGGCCCGGAGCTTGGCCCCGAGCTGTTTGGCGTATTCGCTGGACATATAGCTCCCCGGACACTGTGTCGACGCGGCCGGCCTTGGTTCCTGCCGCGCGGCTGGTAACTCACTGTGAGGTTACGCAGCGTTACTCTGTTGCGTCAAGCCGAATGGTCCGCACCGACTCTTCCGTGGTGGCGATGACCGATTACGCCAGGGGGGTGATCGGGCACCTCTCGGTCACCTGCTACCGTGGATGGCGCAAATCCGACGTCCTTTAAGGTCCGTCCCGTGAGGCGGAGAAGGGGGTCCGTTTCGTATGGACAAGCAGGAAAAGCCCGACCAGCAGGAACAGTCCGGAGCCGCGGCGCAGGCCTCCGAGGCGCGGCCCGTTCTCGAGGGCCCGGACATCGCGCGGGTGCTGACCCGCATCGCCCACGAGATCGTCGAGCGCGCCAAGGGCGCCGACGACGTGGTGCTCCTCGGCATCCCGACCCGCGGCGTCTTCCTCGCCCAGCGGCTCGCCGCCAAGCTGGAGCAGATCACCGACCGCAAGATGCCCGTCGGTTCGCTCGACATCACCATGTACCGCGACGACCTGCGCATGCACCCGCCGCGTGCGCTGGCCCGCACCGAGATCCCCGGTGACGGCATCGACGGCAGACTCGTGATCCTCGTCGACGACGTGCTCTTCTCCGGCCGCACCATCCGCGCCGCCCTCGACGCCCTGAACGACATCGGGCGCCCCCGTGCGGTCCAGCTGGCGGTCCTCGT
Source organism: Streptomyces sp. NPDC086777 (assembly GCF_040702065.1). Classification (NCBI taxonomy): domain Bacteria; kingdom Bacillati; phylum Actinomycetota; class Actinomycetes; order Kitasatosporales; family Streptomycetaceae; genus Streptomyces; species Streptomyces sp. NPDC086777. The sequence goes on from NZ_JBFBJI010000002.1 coordinate 383,643, forward strand.
CGACCGCGGCCACCGCGAACTGCCCATCCGCGCCGACTACGTCGGCAAGAACCTCCCCACGTCGCTGCGGGAGACGGTCAAGGTCCTGCTCGCCGAGGAGGACGGTCGCGACACCGTCCTGCTCGGTGCGAAGCCGACCCCGTAGCAGGCCGAGGGACCCGCACCACCCCGGTGCGCCCTTGCCTGCCCGCAATCTCCCGATATGTGAACTTCCTTACGGAGCCTGACAGATGCAGCGTCATCTCATCTCGGCCGCCGACCTCACCCGCGACGACGCCGTCCTGATCCTCGACACCGCCGAGGAGATGTCCCGGGTCGCCGACCGGCCGATCAAAAAGCTGCCGACCCTGCGCGGCCGCACCGTCGTCAACCTCTTCTTCGAGGACTCGACCCGGACCCGGATCTCCTTCGAGGCCGCCGAGAAGCGCCTCTCCGCCGACGTCATCAACTTCACCGCCAAGGGGTCCAGCGTCTCCAAGGGCGAGTCCCTGAAGGACACCGCCCAGACCCTGGAGGCGATGGGCGTCGACGCGGTCGTCATCCGGCACGGCGCCTCCGGAGCGCCCTACCGGCTCGCCAACTCCGGCTGGATCGACGCCGCGGTCATCAACGCCGGCGACGGCACCCACCAGCACCCCACCCAGGCCCTCCTGGACGCCTTCACCATGCGCCGCCGCCTGGTCGGCCGGGACGCCGGGACGGGGCAGGACCTGGCCGGCAAGCGCATCACCGTCGTCGGCGACGTCCTGCACAGCCGGGTCGCCCGCTCCAATGTCGACCTGCTGCACACCCTCGGCGCCGAGGTCACCCTGGTCGCCCCGCCCACCCTGGTGCCGGTCGGTGTCGAGCGCTGGCCGTGCGAGGTGTCGTACGACCTCGACTCCGTACTGCCCAAGTCCGACGCCGTGATGATGCTGCGGGTGCAGCGCGAGCGCATGAACGCGGCGTTCTTCCCGACCGAGCGCGAGTACTCGCGGCGCTACGGCCTCGACGGCGAGCGCATGGCGAAGATGCCCGAGCACGCCATCGTGATGCACCCCGGCCCGATGGTGCGCGGCATGGAGATCACCGCCGAGGTCGCCGACTCCGAGCGCTGCACCGTCGTCGAGCAGGTCGCAAACGGAGTCTCCATCCGGATGGCGGTTCTGTACCTCCTGCTCGGCGGCAACGAACCCGCCGTCAGCCACGCCCGCACCACCGAGGAGAAGTAAGACCCATGAGCAAGATCCTGATCCGTGGTGCGAAGGTGCTCGGCGGTGAGCCGCAGGACGTCCTGATCGACGGTGAGGTCGTCGCGGCGGTCGGCTCCGGCCTGTCCGCCGACGGCGCCGAGGTCGTCGAGGCGGCCGGCCGGGTGCTGCTGCCCGGCCTGGTCGACCTCCACACCCACCTGCGCGAGCCGGGCCGTGAGGACTCCGAGACGGTCCTCACCGGCACCCGCGCCGCGGCGAGCGGCGGCTACACGGCCGTGTTCGCCATGGCCAACACCTTCCCGGTCGCCGACACCGCCGGCGTCGTCGAGCAGGTCTACCGGCTCGGCCAGGAGCACGGCTACTGCGACGTCCAGCCGATCGGCGCCGTCACCGTCGGCCTGGAGGGCCGCAAGCTCGCCGAGCTGGGCGCCATGCACGAGTCGGCCGCCGGGGTCACCGTCTTCTCCGACGACGGCAAGTGCGTCGACGACGCCGTGATCATGCGCCGCGCCCTGGAGTACGTGAAGGCCTTCGGCGGGGTCGTCGCCCAGCACGCCCAGGAGCCGCGGCTGACCGAGGGTGCCCAGATGAACGAGGGCGTCGTCTCCGCCGAGCTGGGGCTCGGCGGCTGGCCCGCGGTCGCCGAGGAGTCGATCATCGCGCGTGACGTCCTGCTCGCCGAGCACGTCGGCTCCCGCGTCCACATCTGCCACCTGTCCACCGCCGGCTCCGTCGAGATCGTGCGCTGGGCCAAGTCCCGCGGCATCGACGTCACCGCCGAGGTCACCCCGCACCACCTGCTCCTCACCGACGAACTGGTGCGGTCGTACAACCCGGTCTACAAGGTCAACCCGCCGCTGCGCACCGAACGCGACGTCCTGGCGCTGCGCGAGGCCCTGGCGGACGGCACGATCGACATCGTCGCCACCGACCACGCCCCGCACCCGCACGAGGACAAGGACTGCGAGTGGGCCGCGGCCGCCATGGGGATGGTCGGCCTGGAGACCGCGCTGTCGGTGGTGCAGGAGACCATGGTGGACACGGGCCTGCTGACCTGGGCCGGTGTCGCCGACCGCATGTCCGTCAAGCCCGCGCGGATCGGCGGGGCCGCCGGTCACGGCCGTCCCGTCTCGGCAGGCGAGCCCGCCAACCTCACGCTCGTCGACACGGAATACCGTGGCCTGGTGGACCCCGCGGGCTTCGCCTCGCGTAGCCGCAACACCCCGTACGAGGGACGCGAGCTGCCGGGCCGTGTCACCCACACGTGGCTGCGGGGCAAGGCGACGCTCGTGGACGGGAAGCTGACGTGACACCTCTGATCCTGCTGGCCGACGAGAAGAAGTCGGCCGCGGTCACCGACTGGTGGGCCCGCATCGGCTGGCTGGTCGGCCTCGCCCTCTTCGTCGCGCTCGTCTACTGGCTGATGCGCGAGGGCTGGAAGTGGCGCGGCACCCTCCAGGGCGACCTCCCCGAGCTCCCCACCGCGCCGGACGACCCCGGCGAGGCGAAACTGACCATGAGCGGCCGCTACCACGGCTCCACCACCGCCGGGCAGTGGCTGGACCGCATCGTGGCCCGCGGCCTCGGCTCCCGCAGCCGGGCCGAGCTCACCCTGACCGACGCGGGCCTGGACGTCGTGCGCCCCGGCGCGACCGACTTCTTCATCCCCGCCGACGCGCTCCGCGAGGCCCTGCTCGGCAAGGGCATCGCGGGCAAGGTCCTCACCGAGGGCGGACTCCTCGTGGTGACCTGGGCGCACGGCGACAAGCTGATCGACTCCGGTTTCCGCTCCGACCACGCGGCCGAGCACACCGAGTGGGTCGACGCCATCAACTCCATGACCAAGACACCCAGCACGGAAGGCGCCGAACGATGACGACCTCCACAAGGGGAGCCGGCAAGGTTCCCGCGGTACTCGTCCTGGAGGACGGCCGGATCTTCCGCGGCCGCGCCTACGGGGCCGTGGGGGAGACCTTCGGCGAGGCCGTGTTCTCCACCGGCATGACCGGCTACCAGGAGACCCTGACCGACCCGTCGTACGACCGCCAGATCGTGGTCGCCACCGCCCCGCAGATCGGCAACACGGGGTGGAACGACGAGGACGACGAGTCCAGCCGCATCTGGGTCTCCGGCTACGTCGTGCGCGACCCCGCGCGCGTGCCCTCCAACTGGCGCGCCAAGCGTTCGCTGGACGCGGAACTGGTTGCCCAGGGCGTGGTCGGCATCTCCGGGATCGACACCCGCGCCCTCACCCGCCACCTGCGCGAGCGCGGCTCGATGCGCGCCGGCGTCTTCTCCGGCGAGGCGATCGCCACCGACGCCGAGCTCGTCGCGCGCGTGCGGGCCCAGCCGCACATGAAGGGCGCCTCGCTGTACGAGGAGGTCGCCACCAAGGAGGCGTACGTCGTCCCGGCCGTCGGGGAGAAGCGATTCACCGTCGCCGCCGTCGACCTCGGCATCAAGGGCATGACCCCGCAGCGGATGGCCGAGCGCGGCATCGAGGTGCACGTGCTGCCCGCGACCGCCACCGAGGACGACGTGTACGCCGTCTCCCCGGACGGCGTGTTCTTCTCCAACGGCCCCGGCGACCCGGCCACGGCCGACGGCCCGGTGGCCCTGATGTCCGCCGTCCTGGAGCGCAGGACCCCGCTCTTCGGCATCTGCTTCGGCAACCAGATCCTCGGCCGCGCGCTCGGGTTCGGCACCTACAAGCTCAAGTACGGCCACCGGGGCATCAACCAGCCGGTCCAGGACCGTACGACCGGAAAGGTCGAGGTCACCGCGCACAACCACGGCTTCGCCGTCGACGCGCCGCTCGACAAGGTCAGCGACACGAGGTTCGGCCGCGCCGAGGTCTCGCACGTCTGCCTGAACGACGACGTCGTGGAGGGGCTGCAGCTGCTCGACCAGCCGGCCTTCTCCGTCCAGTACCACCCCGAAGCGGCAGCGGGCCCGCACGACGCCGCCTACCTGTTCGACCGCTTCGTTTCCCTGATGGAGGGCCAGCGTGCCTAAGCGCACCGATATCCAGTCCGTCCTGGTCATCGGCTCCGGCCCGATCGTCATCGGCCAGGCCGCCGAGTTCGACTACTCCGGCACCCAGGCCTGCCGCGTGCTGCGCGCCGAGGGCCTCAGGGTCGTCCTGGTCAACTCCAACCCGGCGACGATCATGACCGACCCGGAGATCGCCGACGCCACCTACGTCGAACCGATCACCCCGGAGTTCGTCGAGAAGATCATCGCCAAGGAGCGCCCCGACGCGCTGCTGCCCACCCTGGGCGGTCAGACGGCGCTGAACACCGCGATCTCGCTCGACGAGAACGGCGTCCTGGCCAAGTACGGCGTCGAGCTGATCGGCGCCAACGTCGAGGCCATCAACAAGGGCGAGGACCGCGACCTGTTCAAGGAGGTCGTGGAGGAGGTGCGCAGGAAGATCGGGTACGGCGAGTCCGCCCGGTCGGTCATCTGCCACACCATGGACGAGGTCATCGCGGGTGTCGAGGAGCTCGGCGGCGGCTACCCGGTCGTCGTCCGCCCGTCCTTCACCATGGGCGGCGCCGGTTCCGGCTTCGCCCACGACGAGGAGGAGCTGCGCCGCATCGCCGGGCAGGGCCTCACGCTCTCGCCCACCACCGAGGTGCTCCTGGAGGAGTCCATCCTCGGCTGGAAGGAGTACGAGCTGGAGCTGATGCGCGACAAGCACGACAACGTCGTGGTCGTCTGCTCCATCGAGAACTTCGACCCCATGGGCGTGCACACCGGCGACTCGATCACCGTGGCGCCGGCGATGACGCTGACCGACCGCGAGTACCAGATCCTGCGCGACATCGGCATCGCCGTCATCCGTGAGGTCGGCGTCGACACCGGTGGCTGCAACATCCAGTTCGCCGTCAATCCCGAGGACGGCCGGGTCATCGTCATCGAGATGAACCCGCGCGTGTCGCGGTCCTCGGCGCTCGCCTCCAAGGCGACCGGCTTCCCGATCGCGAAGATCGCCGCGAAGCTGGCCGTCGGCTACACCCTGGACGAGATTCCCAACGACATCACGCAGGAGACCCCGGCCTCCTTCGAGCCCACGCTCGACTACGTGGTCGTCAAGGCCCCGCGCTTCGCGTTCGAGAAGTTCCCGTCCGCCGACTCCACGCTCACCACGACCATGAAGTCGGTCGGCGAGGCGATGGCCATCGGCCGCAACTTCCCCGAGGCCTTCCAGAAGGCGCTGCGCTCGCTGGAGAAGAAGGGCAGCCAGTTCACCTTCGTCGGCGAACCCGGCGACAAGCAGACGCTGCTGCACGAGGCGGTACGGCCCACCGACGGCCGGATCAACACGGTCATGCAGGCCATCCGGGCGGGTGCCACCCCCGAGGAGGTCTTCGAGTTCACCAAGATCGACCCGTGGTTCGTCGACCAGCTCTTCCTGATCAAGGAGATCGCCGACGAGCTGGCCGAGGCGCCGGAGCTGAGCGCCGAGCTGATCGCCGACGCCAAGCGGCACGGTTTCTCCGACCAGCAGATCGCCGAGATCCGCGGCCTGCGCGAGGACGTCGTGCGCGAGGTCCGGCACGCGCTGGGCGTGCGCCCGGTCTACAAGACGGTCGACACCTGCGCCGCCGAGTTCGCCGCGAAGACGCCGTACTTCTACTCCTCCTACGACGAGGAGACCGAGGTCGCGCGGCGCGAGAAGCCGGCCGTCATCATCCTGGGCTCCGGCCCCAACCGCATCGGCCAGGGCATCGAGTTCGACTACTCCTGCGTGCACGCGTCCTTCGCGCTGAGCGACGCCGGCTACGAGACGGTCATGGTCAACTGCAACCCGGAGACCGTCTCCACCGACTACGACACCTCCGACCGGCTCTACTTCGAGCCGCTCACCCTGGAGGACGTGCTGGAGATCGTGCACGCCGAGCAGCAGGCCGGACCGGTCGCGGGTGTGGTCGTGCAGCTGGGCGGGCAGACCCCGCTGGGCCTGTCCCAGGCGCTCAAGGACAACGGCGTGCCGATCGTCGGCACCTCGCCCGAGGCGATCCACGCCGCCGAGGACCGGGGCGCCTTCGGCCGGGTCCTCGCGGAGGCGGGCCTGCCGGCCCCCAAGCACGGCACGGCGACCACCTTCGCCGAGGCGAAGGCCATCGCCGACGAGATCGGCTACCCGGTGCTCGTCCGCCCGTCGTACGTCCTCGGCGGGCGTGGCATGGAGATCGTCTACGACGAGACCCGGCTGGCGGCGTACATCGCCGAGTCGACCGAGATCAGCCCCACCCGGCCGGTCCTCGTCGACCGGTTCCTGGACGACGCCATCGAGATCGACGTCGACGCGCTCTACGACGGCGAGGAGCTGTACCTCGGGGGCGTCATGGAGCACATCGAGGAGGCCGGCATCCACTCCGGCGACTCGGCGTGCGCCCTGCCCCCGATCACGCTCGGCGGCTTCGACATCAAGCGGCTGCGCGCCTCGACCGAGGCCATCGCGAAGGGTGTCGGCGTACGCGGTCTGATCAACATCCAGTTCGCGATGGCCGGGGACATCCTCTACGTCCTCGAAGCCAACCCGCGCGCGTCCCGCACGGTTCCCTTCACCTCGAAGGCGACCGCGGTGCCGCTGGCCAAGGCCGCCGCCCGGATCTCGCTGGGCGCGACCGTCGCCGAACTGCGCGCCGAGGGGCTGCTGCCGGCCCGCGGCGACGGTGGCGAGCTGCCCTTCGACGCGCCGATCTCCGTGAAGGAGGCGGTCATGCCGTGGTCGCGGTTCCGCGACATCCACGGCCGGGGCGTCGACACCGTCCTCGGCCCGGAGATGCGCTCCACGGGCGAGGTCATGGGCATCGACTCCGTCTTCGGCACGGCGTACGCCAAGTCGCAGGCCGCGGCGTACGGGCCGCTGCCGACCAAGGGCCGTGCGTTCATCTCCGTCGCCAACCGCGACAAGCGCTCCATGATCTTCCCGGCGCGTGAGCTGGTCGCCCACGGCTTCGAGCTGCTGGCCACCTCCGGCACGGCCGAGGTGCTCAAGCGCAACGGCATCAACGCGACCGTCGTGCGCAAGCAGTCGGAGGGGGTCGGCCCCAACGGCGAGCGGACGATCGTGCAGCTCGTCCACGACGGCGAGGTGGACCTCATCGTCAACACTCCGTACGGCACCGGGGGTCGCCTGGACGGGTACGAGATCCGGACGGCCGCGGTGGCCCGGTCGGTGCCCTGTCTGACGACCGTGCAGGCCCTTGCGGCGGCCGTGCAGGGGATCGACGCGCTGAACCACGGGGACGTGGGGGTGCGGTCGCTCCAGGAGCACGCGGAGCGGTTGACGGCCGCGAGGGACTGACAGGCCGTGGTTCGGCTGCGGGCCGGTGGTGACCGGTCGCGCAGTTCCTCCCCCAGCCTTCGGCCGGGGGGAATCCCAGCGCCCCTGGAAGGTGCGTTGCCCAGCCGTCTACGAGGGGGGCACCGGAAAACGGTGTCCCCCTCTTCATGAGGACACGATGTACAAGATCTTCTTCAACCTTGTTTTCAAGCGGATGGATCCCGAACAGGCTCACCATCTCGCCTTCCGGTGGATCCGGCTCGCCGCCCGCATCCCCGTACTGCGCACCTTCGTCGCGGCCGCGCTCGCGCCCCGCTACGAGGAGCTGCGCACCGAGGCCTTCGGGCTGCGGATGCACGGGCCCTTCGGGCTGGCCGCCGGGTTCGACAAGAACGCCGTCGCGATCGACGGGATGTCGATGCTCGGGTTCGACCACGTCGAGATCGGGACCGTGACCGGCGAGGCGCAGCCGGGCAATCCCCGCAAGCGGCTCTTCCGGCTCGTCGGCGACCGGGCGCTGATCAACCGGATGGGGTTCAACAACGACGGCTCGTTGACCGTGGCCGCGCGGCTGGCGACCCGTGAGACCGTGTTCAGGACCGTCGTGGGCGTCAACATCGGAAAGACCAAGGCCGTACCGGAGGCCGAGGCCGTCGGCGACTACGTGAAGTCGGCCGAGCGGCTCGCGCCGTACGCGGACTACCTGGTCGTGAACGTGTCGTCGCCGAACACGCCGGGCCTGCGCAACCTCCAGGCCGTCGATCACCTCCGTCCGCTGCTGACGGCCGTGCGCGAGGCCGCCGACCGCGTGGTGGCCAACCGCCGGGTGCCGCTCCTGGTGAAGATCGCGCCGGACCTCGCCGACGAGGACGTCGACGCCGTCGCCGACCTGGCCGTCGAGCTGGGCCTGGACGGGATCATCGCCACCAACACGACGATCGCGCGCGAGGGGCTCGGGCTGCGGTCGGATCCCGCGCTGGTGAAGGAGACCGGCGGGCTCTCCGGGGCGCCGCTCAAGGCGCGCTCCCTGGAGGTGCTGCGGCGGCTGTACGCGCGCGTGGGCGACCGGATCACCCTGGTCGGCGTCGGCGGTGTCGAGGACGCCGAGGACGCCTGGCAGCGCATCCTCGCCGGTGCCACGCTGGTCCAGGGCTACAGCGCCTTCATCTACCAGGGTCCCTTCTGGGGCCGCGCCGTCCACAAGGGCCTCGCGGCACGCCTGCGCACCAGTCCGTACGCCACCCTCGCCGACGCGGTCGGCGCCGACGTGAGGAAGTCCGTATGAGCCCGCTGGAGCCCTTCGGCGCGCGGCTGCGCCGCGCCATGGACGAGCGCGGTCCGCTGTGCGTCGGCATCGACCCGCACGCCTCGCTGCTCTCCGAGTGGGGTCTGAACGACGACGTGGCGGGCCTGGAGCGGTTCAGCCGCACCGTCGTCGAGGCGGTGGCCGACCGGGTCGCCGTGATGAAGCCGCAGAGCGCGTTCTTCGAGCGGTTCGGCTCGCGCGGAATCGCCGTGCTGGAACGGGTGGTGGAGGAGGCGCGGGCGGCCGGGACGCTGGTCGTGATGGACGCCAAGCGCGGCGACATCGGCTCGACCATGGCCGGGTACGCGGAGGCGTTCCTGAGCAAGGACGCCCCGCTGTTCTCGGACGCCCTCACCGTCTCCCCGTACCTCGGCTACGGCTCGCTCAGCCCGGCCGTCGCGCTGGCCCGGGAGAGCGGGGCCGGCCTGTTCGTGCTGGCGCTCACCTCCAACCCGGAGGGGCCTGAGGTGCAGCACGCGGTGCGCGCCGACGGGCGAACGGTCGGCGCGACCGTGCTCGCCCACCTCGCCGCCGAGAACGCCGGGGAGGAGCCGCTGGGCTCCTTCGGCGCCGTCGTCGGCGCCACGGTCGGCGACCTGTCGTCGTACGACCTCGACATCAACGGTCCGCTCCTCGCGCCGGGCGTCGGCGCGCAGGGGGCGACGGCGGCCGACCTGCCCACGGTCTTCGGGCCCGCGGTGCGCAACGTGGTTCCAAACGTGAGCCGAGGTGTTTTGCGTCACGGTCCCGATGCCGGGGCGCTGCGGGCGGCCGCGGAGCGGTTCGCGGGCGAGATCCGGGATGTCGTCGCAGGTCGGTGAGGGCTCCGGCGAGAGCCGGGCGAGTGCTTCGCCGGGCACTTCGGCGACCGCCCGATCGTGAATACATCCTCAAATCCGGGGCAATATGTCTGAAATGTCCGGCCTGGCGGAGGCTGACCAGGACTTTTCCGCTGTTCTCGCTGACTCCGGCGGACTTGCCCGCTAGTCTCCGAGCAGTGGGGGCACCCCCACACCCTTTAGATAGTGGGGGACAACGGGCGCGCGTGTTGCTCGTAGCTCCCCAGGTGTGGGGCGACTAGGTTCCTCACCGGTCCGTATCCGACAGTTCGACATCCGAGGTGACGTAGGCGTGGCTCTTCCGCCCCTTACCCCTGAACAGCGCGCAGCCGCGCTCGAAAAGGCCGCCGCGGCTCGCCGGGAGCGGGCCGAGGTCAAGAATCGACTCAAGCACTCCGGCGCCTCTCTCCACGAGGTCATCAAGCAGGGCCAGGAAAACGACGTCATCGGCAAGATGAAGGTCTCCGCCCTGCTCGAGTCCCTGCCGGGCGTGGGCAAGGTCCGCGCCAAGCAGATCATGGAGCGACTCGGTATCTCCGAGAGCCGCCGCGTGCGTGGTCTCGGTTCCAACCAGATCGCCTCCCTGGAGCGCGAGTTCGGCAGCACCGGCTCCTGATCACGGGGCCGTCCGGGAGGGCCGTCCCGGACGGCCTGCGATTGCTGGAATAATCGCTGCATGGCTGCAACATTCCGGGGGACGACCCCCGAGCCCCCGGACGATCGTCCGCGGCTGACCGTGCTCTCCGGCCCCTCCGGGGTCGGCAAGAGCACGGTCGTCGCCCATATGCGCAAGGAACACCCCGAGGTCTGGCTCTCGGTGTCGGCGACCACGCGCAAGCCCCGCCCCGGCGAGAAGCACGGCGTCCACTACTTCTTCGTCTCCGACGAGGAGATGGACAAACTGATCGCCAACGGCGAACTCCTGGAGTGGGCCGAATTCGCCGGCAACCGCTACGGCACTCCGCGGGCCGCGGTCCTCGAGCACCTGGAGGCCGGTGTGCCGGTCCTCCTGGAGATCGACCTCCAGGGCGCCCGGCAGGTCCGCGAGACCATGCCGGACGGCCGGCTGGTGTTCCTGGCCCCTCCGTCCTGGGAGGAGCTGGTGCGCAGGCTCACCGGGCGCGGCACCGAGGCGCCCGAGGTGATCGAGCGGCGACTGGACGCGGCCAAGGTCGAACTCGCTGCCGAGCCTGAGTTCGACGAGACCCTGGTCAACACCTCCGTCAAGGACGTGGCGCGCGAGCTGCTAGCCTTGATGGACGTTGTGTGATCGTCGCTGATCATGCAGACTGAATCTTTCCCATCCATCGGAAGGCAGAGCGTGTCCTCTTCCATCACCGCGCCCGAGGGCATCATCAACCCTCCGATCGACGAGCTCCTCGAGGCCACCGACTCGAAGTACAGCCTCGTGATCTACGCGGCCAAGCGCGCCCGTCAGATCAACGCGTACTACTCGCAGCTCGGCGAGGGCCTCCTCGAGTACGTCGGTCCGCTCGTCGACACCCACGTCCACGAGAAGCCGCTCTCCATCGCCCTGCGCGAGATCAACGCGGGTCTGCTGACGTCCGAGGCCATCGAGGGTCCGGCGCAGTAGTGCTGCAGTAATACTTTCGTAGTGCAGCTGACTTATCCACAGGCCCGGCAGCCCGACTGCCGGGCCTGTGGTGTGTGATGGCGTCATGGATTCGACGAGTGGAGGCCCGGTGGGCAAGCCGAAGGTCGTGCTGGGGGTCAGCGGCGGCATCGCCGCGTACAAGGCCTGTGAGCTGCTGCGGAGGTTCACCGAGTCGGGCCACGACGTCCGGGTCGTGCCCACCGCCTCCGCGCTGCACTTCGTCGGCGCCGCCACCTGGTCCGCCCTCTCCGGCAACCCCGTCTCCACCGAGGTCTGGGACCACGTCGAGGAGGTCCCGCACGTCCGCATCGGCCAGCACGCCGACCTCGTCGTCGTCGCCCCCGCCACCGCCGACATGCTCGCCAAGGCGGCCCACGGCCTCGCCGACGACCTGCTCACCAACACCCTCCTCACCGCCCGCTGCCCGGTCGTCTTCGCCCCCGCGATGCACACCGAGATGTGGGAGCACCCGGCCACCCAGGAGAACGTGGCCACGCTGCGCCGCCGCGGCGCCGTCGTGATCGAACCGGCGGTCGGCCGTCTCACCGGCGTCGACACCGGCAAGGGCCGTCTCCCCGACCCGGCGGAGATCTTCGAGGCCTGCCGCCGCGTGCTCGCGAGAGGAGCGGCGGAGCCCGACCTGGCCGGCCGCCATGTCGTCGTCTCCGCCGGCGGCACCCGGGAGCCCCTCGACCCCGTCCGCTTCCTCGGCAACCGCTCCTCCGGCAAGCAGGGCTACGCCCTCGCCCGCACGGCCGCCGCCCGGGGCGCCCGCGTGACCCTGGTCGCCGCCAACACCGCGGGACTGCCCGACCCGGCCGGCGTGGACGTCGTCCCGGTCGGTACGGCCGTGCAGCTGCGGGAGGCGGTGCTGAAGGCGGCCGCCGACGCCGACGCCGTGGTGATGGCCGCCGCCGTCGCCGACTTCCGCCCCGCGGTCTATGCGGCTGGGAAGATCAAGAAGAAGGACGGCCAGGATCCCGAGCCGATCGTCCTGGTGCGGAATCCGGACATCCTCGCGGAGATCTCGGCCGACCGGGCGCGGTCCGGACAGGTGATCGTCGGCTTCGCCGCCGAGACCGACGACGTCCTCGCCAACGGCCGGACCAAGCTGGCGCGCAAGGGCTGCGACCTGCTCGTGGTGAACGAGGTGGGGGAGCGCAAGACCTTCGGCTCCGAGGAGAACGAGGCCGTGGTGCTCGGCGCCGACGGCAGCGAGACGCCGGTGCCGCACGGGCCCAAGGAGGCTCTCGCCGACATCGTCTGGGACCTGGTGGCGGCCCGTTTGGGTTGACTTATTTCAGCCATATGTCAACTCTCCCGGACGCGACATTGCGGTGCGGGGGCTCTGGTCAAGGCCGCCGACCATTGGGCAGAATGCCCGTGCCGCAGGTCACAGCACTTCCGAGTGTCGAGACAGGTAGGCCGGCGGCCGAGTGCGACCGATAAACTGTTCTCGGACGACGCCCGGGTGCAGCCCCCGTGTCGTCCGCCAATGATCAGACAGCAGCCGCTGCAACCCCAGGGAGCGTTGTGTCCCGTCGCCTGTTCACCTCGGAGTCCGTGACCGAGGGTCACCCCGACAAGATCGCTGACCAGATCAGCGACACCATTCTCGACGCGCTGCTGCGCGAGGACCCGACCTCCCGGGTCGCCGTCGAGACGCTGATCACCACCGGCCTGGTGCACGTGGCCGGCGAGGTCACGACCAAGACGTACGCGGACATCGCGACGCTGGTCCGCAACAAGATCCTGGAGATCGGCTACGACTCCTCGAAGAAGGGCTTCGACGGCGCTTCCTGCGGCGTCTCGGTCTCCATCGGCGCGCAGTCGCCGGACATCGCCCAGGGCGTGGACGCGGCGTACGAGACCCGGGTCGAGGGCGACGAGGACGAGCTCGACAAGCAGGGCGCCGGCGACCAGGGCCTGATGTTCGGCTACGCGACGGACGAGACGCCGACGCTGATGCCGCTCCCGATCTTCCTGGCGCACCGCCTGTCCAAGCGCCTCTCCGAGGTCCGCAAGAACGGCACCATCCCCTACCTGCGCCCCGACGGCAAGACGCAGGTCACCATCGAGTACGACGGCGACAAGGCCGTCCGCCTCGACACGGTCGTGGTCTCCAGCCAGCACGCCTCCGACATCGACCTGGAGTCGCTGCTCGCCCCCGACATCCGCGAGTTCGTCGTGGAGCCGGAGCTGAAGGCGCTGCTGGACGACGGCATCAAGCTCGACACCGAGAACTACCGTCTGCTGGTCAACCCGACCGGCCGCTTCGAGATCGGCGGCCCGATGGGTGACGCCGGTCTGACCGGCCGCAAGATCATCATCGACACCTACGGCGGCATGGCCCGCCACGGTGGCGGTGCCTTCTCCGGCAAGGACCCGTCCAAGGTCGACCGCTCGGCCGCCTACGCCATGCGCTGGGTCGCCAAGAACGTCGTCGCCGCGGGCCTGGCCGCCCGCTGCGAGGTCCAGGTCGCCTACGCGATCGGCAAGGCCGAGCCGGTCGGTCTCTTCGTCGAGACCTTCGGCACCGCCAAGGTCGACCACGAGAAGATCGAGAAGGCCATCGACGAGGTCTTCGACCTGCGCCCGGCCGCCATCATCCGCGACCTCGACCTGCTCCGCCCGATCTACGCCCAGACCGCCGCGTACGGCCACTTCGGCCGTGAGCTCCCCGACTTCACCTGGGAGCGCACGGACCGCGTGGACGCCCTGCGCGCGGCCGTGGGTCTGTAACCCCACCACGTCCGTCGCGAGGCCCGGTTCCCCCTCGGGGGAGCCGGGCCTCGGCGCGTTCCGGGAGACCGGCGACCCGCCGCGTGCCGGGGGCCGCGGAGAACGGCTGGTCACCGGAACGGGTGATCAGTACGGTGGAGGCCTCCCGGTGCGATGGCCGCGGTTACTTCCGTGGAGTGCGCCCAGGGCGCGCGGTGATACTGGTGTGTTCCGACCGCTGCCGGACCGACCTCGGGAGACCTCGGCCGCCCTGGCCCACCGGCGGGCCAGGGCGGCCTCCGTTGTCAGAGGCGTTTGGTAAGAATGCAAGGGTGAGCAGCGAGAACGGGCAGGGGGGCGAGGGCGCCGCAGGGGCGCCGCCGGAGCAGCTCGCGCTCATCCGGGAGAGCGTGCGGGGGGCCAAGGCGCCCCGGGCCAAGCCGCGGACCTGGCGGGGGGCCGAGCTGGCCGAGCGGTTGCCGGTCGCGCGGGTGCTCGTGGACAAGGGCGTGCTCCATCTCGACCGCTACTTCGACTACGCCGTCCCCGCCGACCTGGACGCCGACGCGCAGCCGGGGGTCCGGGTGCGCGTGCGGTTCGGGGCCGGGCGGCACCGGGTGCGGGACGGGCGCCGCGAGGGCGGCGGGCTCATCGACGGGTTCCTGGTCGAGCGGCTCGCCGCGTCCGACTACTCGGGGCCGCTGGCCGCGCTGGCCCAGGTGGTGTCGCCCGAGCCGGTGCTGGGCGAGGAGCTGCTGCGGCTCGCCCGCGCGGTCGCCGACCGGTACGCGGGGAGCCTCGCGGACGTGCTGCAGCTGGCCGTTCCGCCGCGCAGCGCCCGGGCCGAGCAGCGGCCCTCGCCGGAGCCGCTGCCGCCCCCGCCCGTGCCGGACGCCGGAAGCTGGTCGCGGTACGAGCACGGGGCCGCCTTCGTCGAGTCGCTCGCCTCCGGCGGCGCGCCGCGCGCCGTGTGGAACGCACTGCCGGGGCCCGGGTGGAGCGTGGAGATCGCCCGCGCCGTCGCCGCCACGCTCGCCTCGGGGCGCGGCGCGCTGGTCGTCGTACCGGACGGGCGGGCCGCCGCGCGCGTCGACGCCGCGCTGAGCGAGGTGCTGGGCGAGGGGCGGCACGCGCTGCTCACGGCCGACGCCGGGCCCGAGAAGCGGTACGCGCAGTGGCTCGCCGTCAGCCGCGGGTCGGTGCGGGCCGTCGTGGGGACGCGGGCGGCCATGTTCGCGCCCGTGCGCGATCTCGGGCTCGTCGCGATCTGGGACGACGGGGACGACAGCCACAGCGAGCAGCACGCGCCGCAGCCGCATGCGCGAGACGTGCTGCTCCTGCGGGCGGCGCTGGACAAGTGCGCTTTTCTGCTGGGGAGTTGGAGCTGCACGGTGGAGGCAGCGCAGCTTGTGGAGAACGGGTGGGCGCGGCCCCTGGTGGCGGGCAGGGAGCAGGTGCGGCAGGCCGCGCCGCTGGTGCGGACGGTCGGGGACGGCGACCTCGCGCGGGACGAGGCCGCGCGCGCCGCCCGGCTGCCGACGCTCGCCTGGCAGGCCGTCAGGGACGGACTGCGGCACGGGCCGGTGCTGGTGCAGGTGCCCCGGCGGGGCTACGTGCCACGGATGGCCTGCGCCCAGTGCCGGGCGGCGGCCCGCTGCCGGCACTGTGCCGGTCCGCTGGAGGCGCGGGACGCCGGGGCGCTGCAGTGCGGGTGGTGCGGCCGGCCGGAGAGCGACTGGCACTGCCCCGAGTGCGGCGGCTTCCGGCTGCGCGCCCAGGTGGTCGGCGCCCGGCGGACCGCCGAGGAGCTGGGACGGGCCTTTCCCGCCGTCCCGGTACGGACCTCGGGACGCGAGCAGGTGCTGGACACCGTGCCCGGGACACCCGCGCTGGTCGTGAGCACACCGGGCGCCGAGCCGGTCGCCGAGGGCGGCTACGCGGCGGCCCTGCTGCTGGACGGCTGGGCGATGCTGGGGCGACCCGACCTGCGGGCCGGTGAGGACGCGCTGCGCCGGTGGATCGCGGCCGGGGCACTGGTGCGGCCGCAGGCGGACGGCGGCACCGTGGTCGTCGTCGCGGAACCGACGCTGCGGCCCGTGCAGGCGCTGGTGCGCTGGGATCCCGTCGGACACGCGGTGCGGGAGCTCGCCGAGCGGGCGGAGCTGGGGTTCCCGCCGGTGTCCCGGATGGCCGCGGTGTCGGGGACCGCGGAGGCGCTCGCCGGATTCCTCGGTGCGGCCGAACTGCCGCCGGACGCCGAGGTGCTGGGGCCGGTTCCGGTGCCCGTGGTGCGGGCCGGGGCGCCTCGGCGGGCGGGCGCGCCGCCGCCCGGGGAGCACTGGGAGCGGGCGCTGGTACGGGTGCCGCCGGGGAGCGGGGCGGCGCTCGCCGCAGCCCTGAAGTCCGCTCAGGCCGCCCGGATGGCGCGGGGGAGCGGAACCGGGGGCGGGGAGGCGGTTCGGGTGCGGATCGATCCGCCGGACATCGGGTGACCGGGCAGACGGCTGCCCTCCCGGATGCGTGCCGGGAGGGCAGGAGCGGGCGGGCCGCCGGCCCTTGCCGACGGCAGCCGTCGCGTGTGTCAGCCGTTACCTGTCTCAGCCGTTGCGCGGGCCGGGGAAGGCCGTCGGCCGCGCCTCGTCGCGGAGGGCCGGGCTGCCCGCGGTCGGCTGGGTCGGCATGGAGCGGGCGGCCGGGACCGTGGGCACCGTCGGCAGGCCGCCGCCGACGTTGAGCGTGCGGGAGCCCGACGGTTCCGTGGACCGGTCGGGCTCGGCCGTGGCCGGCGTCTGGGCCGCGGCGCGGCGGGCGCCGTAACGGCGGTGCACCGCCTGCTTGGTGACTCCGAGCGCGGAGCCCACCGCGTCCCACGAGAAGCCGAGCGAACGGTCGAAGTCCACGGCGGCCGTGACCAGGGTTTCGACACTGTCCCGGAGTTCCTGGGCGAGCCGGACGGTCGGGGCGGGGGCGCGTCCGTAGACGACGAAGCCCGTGGACGGGCCGGATCGGCGCGGGCGGTAGACGTTGCCCAACTGGGCGGTGAGCGTGCGTAGTGCGTCCACCTGGCGGCGGACCCGCTCGATGTCCCGCACCAACAAGTGCAGGCTGGCCCGGGCCTGGGCGTCGTGGGTTGCGTGGTCGGCCATGAACAAGCCTCTCGAACCGGCGTTGAAAGGAATGGGCCGTGCATGCGGCCCGTTGTGGTCAACTCTCTCTTGACCAACGCGTGGGCGCTCCGCGGGTCACGGTGTGGGGGCGTATGGGCATATGCGTACGCCGGGTCCGCACCACCGGGCGTTCTCCCACCCGCGCGCCATCCGTCCCCGCCGGCAGAGAGGTCCACCGACCTGCGGGGGTGTCGCCGTCGGCGGCCCGCGGTTCGGGCGCCGTGGGCTGGGTCGGTGGCCGACCGGTGCGGCATAGACTTGCTTGTTGCCCGTGTTGATGCCGTTCGAGAGGGTCTCAGTCGCCCATGAAGCTTGTCTTCGCCGGTACCCCCGAAGTAGCCGTTCCCGCTCTGGACGCTCTCATCTCCTCCGGACGGCACGAGGTGGCCGCCGTGGTCACGCGGCCCGACGCGCCGGCCGGGCGGGGGCGCAGGCTGGTCGCTTCGCCCGTCGCCGAGCGGGCGATGGAGGCCGGGATCGAGGTGCTGAGGCCGCTCAAGCCGCGCGAGCCGGAGTTCCTGGAGCGGCTGAGGGAGATCGGGCCGGACTGCTGCCCGGTGGTGGCCTACGGCGCGCTGCTGCCCCGCGTCGCGCTCGACGTGCCCATCCACGGGTGGGTCAACCTGCACTTCTCGCTGCTTCCCGCCTGGCGCGGGGCGGCTCCCGTGCAGCACTCCGTCATGGCGGGCGACGAGATCACGGGCGCGTCCACCTTCCTCATCGAGGAGGGGCTGGACTCCGGGCCCGTCTACGGGACCGTCACCGAGGAGATCCGGCCCACCGACACCAGCGGTGACCTGCTGACCCGGCTCGCCTTCGCCGGGTCCGGGCTGCTCGCCGCGACCATGGACGGTATCGAGGACGGCACGCTCAAGGCCGTACCGCAGCCGGGGGAGGGCGTCACCCTCGCACCGAAGATCACCGTCGAGGACGCGAAGGTGGAGTGGTCGGCGCCCGCGCTGCGGGTCGACCGGGTGGTGCGCGGCTGCACCCCTGCGCCCGGTGCCTGGACCACCTTCCGCGGTGAGCGGCTCAAGCTCGTCCAGGTCACGCCGGTGCCCGAGCGGACCGAGCTGAGCCCCGGCGAGATCGCCGTCGGGAAGAACAGCGTGCACGTGGGGACCGGGTCGTACGCCGTGGAACTGCTCTGGGTGCAGGCCCAGGGCAAGAAGCCGATGCGGGCCGCCGACTGGGCGCGTGGCGTGCGCATCGGCGCCGACGAGACCCTCGGCGCCTGAGCCCCATTCCCCACCAGCGGCTTTCCGGCGTACGCGGCGTACGCTGGGAGTCGCCTCATTCCCATACCCGGAGCACCTTTTTCGTGAGCGAGCAGTCCCGGCGGCCGCGCAGGCCCGCCAAGCCCTACCGCCGTCCCCAGAAGGACCCCGTCCGCCTCCTCGCCTTCGAGGCGCTGCGCGCCGTGGACGAGCGGGACGCGTACGCCAACCTCGTGCTGCCGCCGCTGCTGCGCAAGGCCCGGGAGAAGGAGGGACCCGAAAAGTTCGACGGGCGGGACGCCGCGCTCGCGACCGAGCTGGTGTACGGGACGCTGCGTCGGCAGGGGACGTACGACGCGATCATCGCCGAGTGCGTCGACCGGCCGCTGCGCGAGGTGGACCCGCCGGTCCTCGACGTGCTCAGTCTGGGTGTGCACCAGCTGCTCGGGACGCGGATCCCCAGCCACGCCGCCGTCTCCGCCTCCGTCGAGCTCGCCCGGGTGGTGCTGGGCGACGGTCGGGCCAAGTTCGTCAACGCCGTGCTCCGCAAGGTCGCCCAGGACGACCTCGACGGCTGGATCGCGAAGGTCGCGCCGCCCTACGACCAGGACCCCGAGGACCATCTGGCCGTGGTGCACTCGCATCCGCGGTGGGTCGTCTCCGCGCTCTGGGACTCCCTGGGCGGCGGGCGCGCCGGGATAGAGGACCTGCTGGCCGCCGACAACGAGCGGCCCGAGGTGACGCTGGTCGCCCGGCCCGGGCGGGCCACCACCGGGGAACTCCTCGGCGAGGAGGCCGCCGTACCCGGGCGCTGGTCGCCGTACGCGGTGCGGCTCACCGAGGGCGGGGAGCCCGGTGCCATCGCGGCCGTGCACGAGGGCCGGGCCGGCGTGCAGGACGAGGGCAGCCAGCTGGTCGCCCTCGCGCTGGCCAACGTGCCGGTCGAGGGGCCGGACGAGAAGTGGCTGGACGGCTGCGCCGGACCCGGCGGCAAGGCCGCGCTGCTCGCCGCGCTGGCCGCCGAGCGCGGGGCCGTGCTGCTCGCCTCCGAGAAGCAGCCGCACCGGGCCGGGCTGGTGGCCAAGGCGCTGCACGGCAACCCGGGGCCGTACCAGGTCATCGCCGCGGACGGCACCCGGCCGCCGTGGCGCGCCGGCACCTTCGACCGGGTCCTGATGGACGTCCCCTGCACGGGCCTGGGCGCGCTGCGCCGCCGCCCGGAGGCACGGTGGCGGCGCCGCCCCGAGGACCTCGACAACTTCGGCCCGCTGCAGCGCGCGCTGCTGCGTACCGCGATCGACTCGGTGCGGGTGGGCGGGGTGGTCGGGTACGCCACGTGTTCCCCGCACCTGGCGGAGACGCGGGCGGTGGTCCAGGACGTCCTGAAGCAGCGCCCGGAGACCGAGCTGGTGGACGCGCGTCCGCTGCTGCCGGGGGTGCCGGAACTGGGCGAGGGGCCCGATGTGCAGCTGTGGCCGCACCTGCACGGCACGGACGCCATGTATCTGGCACTGATCCGGAGGACCGGCTGAGGCGCGCCCCGTCAGGGGCGTGGGGCACCGCGCGAGCAACCCCCGCCCACCCGCGGCCGACACTCATCCGCAACCTGCCCGAACCCCACTCGGCTCCCCCCGCCAGGGCATGGCACGCTTGGGGCATGGCCGTGCAGATCAACCCCAGCATCCTGTCCGCCGACTTCGCCCGCCTCGCGGACGAGGCGAGGGCGGTCGAAGGCGCCGACTGGCTCCACGTCGACGTCATGGACAACCACTTCGTCCCGAACCTGACGCTCGGTGTGCCGGTCGTAGAGTCCCTGGCCCGGGCTACGGACACCCCGCTGGACTGCCACCTGATGATCGAGGCCCCCGATCGGTGGGCGCCGCAGTACGTCGAAGCGGGGGCTTCCTCCGTCACCTTCCATGTGGAGGCGGCGGCCGCCCCGGTGCGCCTCGCGCGGGAGATCCGGGCGAAGGGCGCCCGCGCCTCCATGGCGCTCAAGCCCGCCACGCCCATCGAGCCGTACGAGGACCTGCTCCCCGAGCTGGACATGCTGCTGATCATGACGGTGGAGCCGGGCTTCGGCGGCCAGGCGTTCCTCGACATCATGCTGCCCAAGATCCGCCGCACCCGGGAGTTGATCAGCAAGCACGGACTGGAACTGTGGCTCCAGGTCGACGGTGGAGTTTCCGCGTCGACGATCGAACGGTGTGCGGACGCAGGAGCCGACGTTTTTGTGGCAGGTTCCGCGGTGTACGGGGCAAACGACCCGGCAGAGGCGGTACGTGCACTACGCAACCAGGCGGCGGCTGCCACCGCCCGGGCGTCGTGGGCGTGCGACCACTGAGGTACGGGAACGTGAACGGCTCCGATCAGGGCTGATCAAGTGCGCCGGATCTGCAAGGATGAACGGCGTATCCAGAGTGTGAACAGCAGTGAGGAGATGGCCGTGTCGGGTATGTCGGCGGGCCGGTCAGCCATGCGGATGGGACCCGCAGAGCTGGTGCAGGCGGCGGCCATGGCCCGCCGCTTCTACCTCGAAGGCAAGTCCAAGATCCAGATCGCCGAGGAGTTCGGCGTCAGCCGCTTCAAGGTGGCCCGGGTACTGGAGACTGCCCTCGAAAGGGATCTCGTACGCATCGAGATCCGCGTACCGGCCGAACTGGACGCCGAGCGCTCGGACGCGCTCCGTGCCCGGTACGGCCTGCGGCATGCCGTCGTGGTCGAGTCCCCGGCCGAGGCGGAGGAGACCCCCGACCCCGAGAACCTCGGCGAGGTCGCCGCGGACCTGCTCGGCGAACTCGTCAGCGAGGGAGACGTACTCGGCCTCGCCTGGGGCCGGTCCACCATCCACATGGCGGCCGCGCTGGACCGGCTGCCCCCCTGCACGGTGGTGCAGCTGACCGGCGTGTACGACGCCGGGACCTCCGAGCGCGGCTCGGTCGAGGCCGTCCGGCGGGCCGCCCAGGTCTCGGGCGGCGACGCGCACCCCATCTACGCGCCGATGCTGCTGCCGGACGCGGCCACCGCGGCGGCGCTGCGCAACCAGACCGGGATCGCCCGCGCCTTCGAGTACTTCGACAAGGTCACCGTCGCCTGCGTCTCCATCGGCTCCTGGGAGCCGGGCATCTCCACGGTGCACGACATGCTCAGCGACGAGGAGCGTGCGCACTACGCCACGCTGGGCGTCGCCGCCGAGATGGCCGCGCACCTCTTCGACGCCGAGGGCCGCCGGGTCGGACGCGACCTGGGGGAACGCTGCATCACGGTCAAGGCCGACCAGTTGCGCCGGATCCCGGAGGTCGTCGCGATCGCGGGCGGCCAGCGCAAGGCGGCCGCGATCGACGCGGTGCTGCGGTCGGGGCTGGTCACCAGCCTCGTCACCGACACCTCGGCGGCCGACTACCTGATGACGGCGGGGACCACTCCGAAGCCCGCCCTGAACCGCGCGGACCCCGACGGTCCCTGACCGGGAGCGCGGCAGTGCCGCGGCAGCCGGGGTGACAACGCTGCCGCGGCGGACGAGCCGGCCCGGCCGCGCCGGGCCTTCAGGCCTCGGCGGGCAGTGCCGCGTCGATCAGGACGGCGGCCGCCTCCCGGGCGACCGCACCCACCGACGGGTCGCGGTCCATCCGCGCGGACGCCACACTCCCGTCGTACAGCAGGTGCAGCCGCCGGGCGAGAGCCTCCGGATCCGGGGCGCCGGCGTCCCGTGCGAGGTCGGTGAACAGGGCCCGGACCCAGGCGCGGGAGACGTCGGAGGCCTCCTCGATGGTGCTGCCGGGCTTGGCCTCGGCGCTGGCCGCCATGAACGCGCACCCGCGGTAGTTCTGGTCGGTGAACAGCTCGGCCTGTGCGTCGAAGACGGCCAGCAGCCGGCCCCGCGGGGTGTCGGCGCCGTCGACCGCGCGCAGCAGCCGCTCCGCGAGCCTGGTGTGCCGGGAGTCGAGGTAGGCGCGGATGAGCTGGTCCTTGCCGCCGAAGGTGTTGTACAGCGAGGCCTTGGCGACCCCGGCGCGCTCGATGATCCGGTCGATCCCGACCGACTGCACGCCCTCCGCGTAGAACAGTTCGTTCGCCGCCGAGAGCAGGCGCTCCCGGGCGGTGGGGGCCTTTGCATCGGTCGACGTCCTGGTCATGTCACTCACCTTCCCGATACTTCCAGACTTCCCGGCATCCGGACTTCCCGGCATCCGGTCTTCCCGTCACCGGCCGACCGAGCCGGCCTGCTCGGTCATCGTGCCCGCGTGACGCTCTCGGGCCGCTCCGCCCGGACCGGCACCGGCCGGGTGCCGCCGGAGGCCACCTTCACGCCGGGCGCGATCTGCGGTCCGCCGCGCAGCAGCAGGGCGGCCAGGGCCAGCAGCGCCAGGGCGATGATCACCGCACCGTACTCCTCGGAGGTCGGTACCAGTCCGCCTCCGTGCACCACCAGCGCGCCGGCGGCGACCGAGGGGACGCCCATGCCGAGGTAGGCGACGACGAAGAGCAGGGACAGCACGCCCGAGCTCTCGTGGGGCCTGGCCAGCGGCAGCACGGTGCGGATGCCGCCCTGGAAGCCGCTGCCGAAGCCGAGGCCGGCGACGGCCGTGCCGACGAAGAACAGCGCCGGAGCGCTCCGGTCGACGGCGAGCAGGGTCAGGGCGACGCCGGCGACGAGTGCGCCGATGCCGGTGTACATCATCGTCGTGGACTGCGCCTTGCGCAGGGCGAGGACCGAGACGGCCGCGACGAACGCGAGGACGAAGAGGCCGAGGCCGCCCCAGACCGCGGAGGTGGAGCCGACCAGGGTGCGGACCAGGGAGGGGCCGAGCGAGCCGTAGAACCCGGCGAGGGCCCAGACGGCGAAGACGACGGGCGCCGCCGCGAGGACCGCGCCACGGACCGTGCGCGGGAGGCTGATCTCGGGCACCAGACTGGCCAGGGCGCCCGGCTGCTTGGTGACGGTCTCGTCGATCAGGGCGATGGCCACGGCCTGGACGGCGAACACGGCCAGCAGGCCCAGGTAGATCGTGTGGGTGGGGGCGGGCAGGTACTGCACGACGAAGCCGCTGACCAGCGAGCCGGTTGCGGTGCCCAGGCCGGGCGCGAAGGCGTTCGCCATGGTGCCGCGGGAACGGTTGATGTCCATCATCGCGGCCCCGACGGCGCCGAGCGCGGCGCCCGTGGACAGGCCCTGCACGATACGGGCGGCGAGCAGTTCGCCGACGCCCCCGGCGGTGGAGAAGACCAGCATGGCGACGGCCTGGGCGGCGATCGCGATGATCAGGACCGGGCGGCGGCCCACGTGGTCGGACAGCTTGCCGAGGACGAGCAGGCCGGAGAGGACGGCGATCGCGTAGACGCCGAAGACGACCGTGGTGGTGATCGGGCTGAATCCCCATTCGGCCTGGTAGGTCGCGTAGAGCGGGGTGGGTGCACTGGAGGCGGCCAGGAAGGAGACGACGACGGAGGCGAGCACGTAGAACGCCGCACGCGGCGGAATGGGCCTGCGCGCTGCCGTGGCGCGCACGGTGCGCTCGTGCGATGCGAGGTGGTTCATCGGAGATCCTTCGCGGGGACGGGGCCGAGGAGCGTCGGTTCGAAGACACACATTGAGTAGACCAGTCTGTCTACCATACCTGGTCAATCTCATGGACAGGTCTGTCTATTCCGCGGCGCGAAGGACTTTTGAAAAATTTCCGGGCACCGCGCGGAGCGGGTACGGTCCCCTCCCATGGAGCGTCTTCGCCGGCTGAACGCCGTGAGCCCCGAGTATGTGTACGACAGACCATGTGCCGATCACATCGGGAGGACGCGTTGACCACTGGACCCCACTCCGAGCCGGGCGCCGAACCACAGCCGGTGCTCGGCCCGTTGACCACCGCCGCGATCTTCCTGGTGCTCACCGTCCGCCCGGGTGGCGAGCCCGCGGCGCGGGAGGTGCTCGGCGATGTCCGCGGGCTGCAGCGCAGCTTCGGGTTCGGCGCCCCGGAAGCCGCGCTGAGCTGTGTGGCGGGGATCGGCTCCGAGGCCTGGGACCGGCTCTTCGACCACGCCCGCCCGGCGGGCCTGCACCCCTTCCGGCCCCTGGCAGGCCCCCGGCACACCGCGGTCGCCACCCCCGGCGACCTCCTCTTCCACATCCGGGCCACCCGGTTCGACCTGTGCTTCGGGCTCGCCGCCGAGCTCATGCACCGGCTGCGCGACGCGGTGACCGTCGAGGACGAGGTGCCGGGCTTCAAGTACCTCGACGCGCGCGACCTGTTGGGCTTCGTCGACGGCACCGAGAACCCGGTCGGCGCCGCCGCCCGCAGGGCCGTCCTGATCGGCGCGGAGGACCCCGGCCATGCCGGCGGCAGCTACGTGGTCGTGCAGAAGTACCTCCACGACCTCGACGCCTGGAACGCGCTGCCCGTGGAGACGCAGGAGCGGATCATCGGCCGTACGAAGGCCACCAACATCGAGCTGGAGGAGCCGGCTTCCCACAAGGGCCTGAACACGGTCACCGGACCGGACGGCGAGGAGCAGAAGATCCTGCGCGACAACATGCCCTTCGGCAGCCCCGGCGGCGGCCAGTTCGGCACCTACTTCATCGGGTACGCCCAGACGCCGGACGTCATCGAACAGATGCTGCGCAACATGTTCCTCGGCACCGCGGACGCCGCCCACGACCGGATCCTCGACTTCTCCACCGCGGTCACCGGCACCCTCTTCTTCGTGCCGTCCGACGACTTCCTCGACGACCTGCCCGCGCTCCCCGGGGCCGGTGAGGGGGGACGGTGAGACCGGTGTCCGCGCAGGTGATCGTGGTGCCGGGCGGCGGCTGCGCGCAGTACGCCGAGCACGAGGCGGAGCCGGTGGCCGAGTGGCTCACCGGGCTGGGACTGGGCATCGAGGCGAGCGTCTTCCGGTATCCCCTCGGGGTCCGGCATCCGGTGCCCCTGGCAGCCCTGCGCGCCGAGATCCGGCGGCTGCGCGCCGCGGGGGCCGACCGGATCGGGCTCGTGGGGTTCTCGGCGGGCGGGCACCTCGCGGGTCTGGCCGCGCTGGCCGCGGACGGCGACGTGCGGTCGGCGGTGCAGTTCGCCGTGCTCGGCTACGCGATCACCTCGATGGAGACCGAGACCCACCGGCCCTCCCAGGACGTCCTGCTGGGCGAGGACGCCCCGCCGGAGCTGCGCCGGGCCACCTCGCTCGACGCGCTGGTGACCCCGTCGGCGCCCCCGTTCTTCCTCTGGCACACGGCCGAGGACCCGTACGTCTGGCCCGAGCACACCTACCGCCTGGCCACGGCCCTGGCCGCCCACGACGTGCCCCACACCGTGCACGTCTACCCGCACGGCCCGCACGGCCTGGGCCTCGCCCACGGCGCGGGAGAGGCCTCGACCTGGACCCGTTCCGCGGCCACCTGGCTGGCCGAACAGACCGCCCCGGCAACCCCGTTCGGACGGCACTGAGATGACGACGAGCCCGTATCGGGTCACCCTCGACCTCGCCGGGGTCACCGACAAGGCCGGCCTCATGGACCGCACCGTCTCCGCCCTCCACCTGCCCGCGTGGTTCGGGCGCAACTGGGACGCCCTCACCGACAGCCTCCGCGACCCCTCCGTGTGGCCGCCGGAGGCGGTCGGCCGCGGGCTCCTGATCGTCGTCACCGGCTGGCAGGGGTACGCGGGGAGCAGACCCGACGAGTGGGAGACCGCCCGGCGGGTGTTCGCCGACGCGTCCGCCGACGAACCCGCGCTGACCGTCGCCCTGGCCCCGCGGTGACCCCACCGAAGCCACCTGTAGGTTCCTCCGAACGGGCCCTGACCTGCCTGGACGTTCGTCCCGGGCATGACGTGCCGGTCGGCATGGGAGAATGAAGTACGTGCTTTTCCCTCTGGCCGGCCGGTCCGGGGGTCACCTCTGATCGACTGGGATGTGCGGCACGTGCGTTTCCTCAATGACATCCAGCCCGCGTACGACCTGACGTACGACGACGTCTTCATGGTGCCGAGCCGCTCGGCGGTCGGCTCGCGTCAGGGCGTGGACCTCGGCTCCCCGGACGGCACGGGCACCACCATCCCGCTGGTCGTCGCCAACATGACCGCGATCGCGGGCCGGCGGATGGCCGAGACGGTGGCCCGGCGGGGCGGACTCGTCGTGATCCCGCAGGACATCCCGATCGACGTGGTCACCGACGTCATCACCTGGGTCAAGAGCCGCCACCTGGTCCTCGACACCCCGATCGTGCTGGCCCCGCACCAGACCGTCGCCGACGCGCTGGCCCTGCTGCCGAAGCGGGCGCACAACGCCGGTGTCGTCGTCGACGAGGACGGCCGCCCCGTCGGCGTCGTCACCGACCGGGACCTCACCGGTGTCGACCGGTTCACCCAGCTCGCCGAGGTCATGTCCCGCGACCTGCTGCTCCTGGACGCGGACATCGACCCCCGCGAGGCCTTCAACAAGCTGGACGGCGCCAACCGCCGGTACGCACCGGCCGTCGACCGGGACGGCAAGCTGGCCGGCATCCTCACCCGCAAGGGCGCTCTGCGCGCCACCCTGTACACCCCCGCGACCGACGCGCACGGCAGGCTGCGCATCGCCGCCGCCGTCGGTATCAACGGGGACTTCGCGGACAAGGCCAAGCAGCTGCTCGACGCGGGCGTGGACACGCTCGTCATCGACACCGCGCACGGCCACCAGGAGTCGATGATCAGCGCGATCAGGCTGGTCCGCGGCCTGGACCCGCAGGTCCCGATCGCGGCCGGCAACATCGTCTCCGCAGAGGGGGTCAAGGACCTCGTCGACGCGGGCGCGGACATCATCAAGGTCGGTGTGGGCCCCGGTGCCATGTGCACCACCCGCATGATGACCGGCGTCGGCCGGCCGCAGTTCTCGGCGGTCCTGGAGTGCGCCGCCGAGGCACGGAAGTACGGCAAGCACGTGTGGGCCGACGGCGGTGTCCGGCACCCCCGTGACGTCGCCATGGCGCTGGCCGCCGGTGCGGCCAACGTGATGGTCGGTTCCTGGTTCGCGGGCACCTACGAGTCCCCGGGCGACCTGCAGCAGGACGCCGACGGACGGCTGTACAAGGAGTCGTTCGGCATGGCCTCCGCGCGGGCGGTGCGCAACCGCACGTCGGACGAGTCGGCCTACGACCGGGCTCGCAAGGCGCTCTTCGAGGAGGGCATCTCCACGTCCCGGATGTTCCTCGACCCGGCCCGGCCGGGCGTGGAGGACCTGATCGACTCGATCATCGCGGGCGTGCGGTCGTCCTGCACCTACGCCGGCGCCGGATCCCTGGAGGAGTTCGCCGAGAAGGCGATCGTGGGGATCCAGAGCGCGGCCGGGTACGCGGAGGGGAAGCCGCTGCACGCCAGCTGGAGTTAGGCCACCGCCGGGAGAGCGCCTCGGCGCCGCCGCTCGTGTTCTACTTCGTGTACGGCTGCGGCCGGTCCCGTCCTGCACCACCTGAAAGCTGAACGACCCCTTGCTGAACGATCTCGACGAACGCATCGTGCACGCCCTCGCCGAGGACGCCCGCCGCTCCTACGCGGACATCGGGCAACTGGTCGGCCTGTCGGCGCCTGCCGTCAAACGGCGTGTGGACCGGCTGCGCGCCACCGGGGCGATCACCGGATTCACCGTACGGGTCGATCCGGCGGCCCTCGGCTGGGAGACCGAGGGGTTCGTCGAGATCTACTGCCGGCGCAACACGTCCCCGGAGACCATCCAGCGGGGCCTGGAGCGCTACCAGGAGGTGGTGGCCGCGTCGACGGTCACCGGTGAGGCCGACGCGGTCGTGCAGGTCTTCGCCTCCGACATGCGGCACTTCGAGAGGGTGCTGGAGCGGATCGCGGGGGAGTCGTTCGTGGAACGCACCAAGTCGGTACTGGTGCTGTCGCCGCTGCTGCGCCGCTTCTCGTCGGGCGCCCCCGGGTGAGACCGGGGGAGGGGGCGGGGGCGCCGGTGGTGTGCCGGGTGCGAGTCCGTCGGGGTTGGCCGTGCAGTTCCCCGCGCCCGTTCAGGAGGCGGTTCCCCCGCCGACCCGGGGGCGCGGGGAACCGCGCGACCAGCCACGAACCACCGGCACCCGGCACACCACCGCTCCCCCCGCCCCCTACTCCGCGGTCTTTCGCGCCAGCGCATTGTTGTCGATGGAGTTGTGCACGCTGAAGCTCACGGCGTCCGAGCGGTAGCGGTCGTCGGACCACTCCACCGGCCGCCCCTCCCGCGTCGTCGTCACCCGTCGTACCCGCAGCAGCGGGCTCGTCCGGCGGATGCCGAGCAGTTCGGCGTCCTGGGCCCCCGCCGCCACCGCGTCGATGACGTGCTCGCCGTAGGCGAAGACCAACCCCTTGTCCTCGTACAGGCGTTGGGTGACCGACGGGCAGTCCGGCTCTATCGCCTCGACCGCCGCAGAGATCCAGTCCGCGTACACGGTGCGCTCCAGCAACACCGGTTCACCGTCCAGCCCGCGTACCCGCAGCACATGCAACACGGGTGTTCCGAAGGCCAGTTGGAGGCGGACTGCGTCCTCCTGGGTGGCCGGCCGGTACTCCTGGGACACCACGTGTCCGGTCGCCGCGCGGCCCATCGCCTTCGCCCACTGCGCGAAGCTGCGCAGCTCCGCGAAGCTCTGGCTGCGGCGGCTGGCCAGGACCACCCGGCGGGCGCCCTGGCGGGAGCCGATCAGCCCCTCGGCGGTGAGCGCGGCGACCGCCTGGCGGACCGTGCCGCGGGAGACGCCGTACTCCGCCGCGAGTTCCGTCTCCGAGGGCAGCCGGCTGCCGACGGTGTACTCCTCGCGGTCGATGGCGCGCCGCAGCTCGTCGGCGATCTCCTCGTGTCGCGCCGTCATGCTTCCCCTCTGAGTAGGCCGCTGTGCACAGCGTGACCAGCCTAATCGACGTTCCCAGGTGATTCGTGTCAGCCCGGAACCGGTCAGGAGTGTGCAGGGAATTGGGGGTCAGGGTTTTTCCGGAGTTCACAGTCCCGACACCCGCAGCGGGCGTACTGTGAGCCAACTTGTTCAGACAAGTTCGCCAGGCGCCGCCCACAGCGCCACCCACCCTCGTGTGTACTCCCTGGAGAGACCGTGACCGTGTCCCTGCCGAGAACCGCCCTCCTCGGCGGCTCCCTCGCCGCCGTAGCCGCGCTCGCCCTCAGCGCCTGCGGCGCCGCCCCCGACAACGCGTCGTCCACCACCTCCGACGGCAAGAACGCCGCCACCGCCACCTCCGCCGCCGACCTCGGCGGCATGGACAAGCTGGTCGCCGCCGCCAAGAAGGAGGGCGCGCTGCACATCATCGCCGTCCCCCGCGACTGGGCGAACTACGGCGCCATCATCGACGGCTTCCAGAAGAAGTACGGCATCAAGATCGAGGACGAGAGCCCCGACGGCTCCAGCCAGGACGAGATCAATGCCGTGACCTCGCGCAAGGGCCAGGACCGGGCGCCGGACGTGCTCGACCTCGGTTCGTCGTTCGCGCTCAGCGCCGCCCAGCAGGGGCTGCTCGCGCCGTACAAGGTGACCTCGTTCTCCGACATCCCCACGGGCCAGGCCGACCCGCAGGCCCGCTGGTACAACGACTACGGCGGCTACATCTCCATCGGCTGCGACGCGAAGCGGGTCAAGACCTGCCCGACCACCTTCGCCGACCTGCTCAAGCCGCAGTACAAGGGCCAGGTCGCCCTCAACGGCAACCCGACCAAGTCCGGTTCGGCCTTCGGCGGCGTCTACGCGGCCGCGCTCGCCGGCAAGGGCTCCTTCGACGACATCCAGCCCGGTCTCGACTTCTTCGCCAAACTGAAGAAGAACGGCAACTACACGCCCGTCGAGTCCACCCCGGCCACCGTCGAGAAGGGCGAGACGCCCATCTCCATCGACTGGGACTACCTGAACGCCGGTTACGCCGACGAGTTCAAGTCCAAGGGCGTCGACTGGAAGGTGTCGATCCCGACCGACGGCCAGTACGCGCAGTACTACTCGCAGGCCATCAACAAGGACGCCCCGCACCCGGCGGCCGCCCGCCTGTGGCAGGAGTACCTGTACAGCACCGAGGGCCAGAACCTGTGGCTCAAGGGCTACGCCCGCCCGGTCCTGATGAGCGCCATGGACAAGGCCGGCACCCTCGACAAGACCGCCGCCGCCAAGCTGCCCGCGGTCACCGGCACGCCCACCTTCCCGACCGAGGCCCAGCAGGACAAGGCCAAGACGGTCCTCTCGACCGGCTGGTCGAAGGCCGTCTCCGGATGACGGCCACGCTCACGCGGGCCGACGTGGCGTCCGCCGCTTCCCAGAAGCGGCGGCGCCGCGCCCCCGGCTGGCTCGCCGTCGTCCCGCTCCTCGCCTTCACGGCCGTCGCCTTCGGACTGCCCGCCGTCGCCATGCTGAACGGCGCCTTCACGGTCAAGGACCCGTCCAGCGGGGTGAGTTCGTACACCGCGAGCAATCTCAGCAACTCGCTCCAGGGGCCGTACCTCACCGCCCTCGTCGGCAGCGTCAAGCTGTCCGCGCTCTCCGCCGTCATCGCCGCCCTCCTCGGGCTGCCGCTCGCGCAGGCCGTCGTCAGCTCGCGCTCCCGGGCGCTGCGCGAGGCCGTGCTCACCGCCTCCGGTGTGCTCGCCAACTTCGGCGGTGTGCCGCTGGCGTTCGCGTTCGTGGCGACCCTCGGCAACGCCGGTGTGCTCACCGTGCACCTGCACCTGGCGGACCACGGCTGGAACCTGTACAGCTTCTGGGGGCTCGTACTGGTCTACCTGTACTTCCTGATCCCGCTGATGGTCCTCACCATCACCCCGGCCCTCGACGGACTGCGCACGCAGTGGCGTGAGGCCGCCCTCAACAACGGCGCCACCGGCGTGCAGTACTGGCGGTTCGTGGCCCTGCCCGTGCTCGCGCCCTCGCTGCTCGGCGGGCTCGTGCTGCTCTTCGGCAGTGCCTTCGCCGCCTACGCCACCGCCGCCGCCATGGTCGGCAGCGCGGTCCCGCTCGTCACCCTCCAGATCGCCGACGCCCTCTCCGGCAACGTCCTGGTCGGCCAGGAGAACGTGGCCCTCGCCCTCAGCCTGGACATGGTGCTGGTGGCGGGCGTGGTGATGGCCGTGTACCTGCCCCTGCAACGACGGAGCGCCCGATGGCTCGACGCCTGACCCCCTGGCGCTGGGCCGTCCTAGGCCTTGCCGCCCTCTACTTCCTGGTCCCGCTGGGCGCCTCCGTCCTCTTCACGGTGGACGTACCCGGCCAGGGCGTCACCTTCGACGCCTACTCCCAGATCCTGTCCGCCGACGGCTTCCTCTCCAGCCTGGCCCTCTCGCTGGAACTCGCGGTCGCCACCATCGCCGTCGTACTGCTGCTGATGGTGCCCGCCGTGGTCGCCCTGCGGCTGAGCGCGCCCAAGCTGCGTCCGGTCGTCGAGATCGTCTGCTCGCTGCCGCTGGTGGTGCCGCCGATCGCGTTCGTCGCCGGCATCGTGACCGTGCTCAAGTGGGGCCCGGACCATTTGTCCAGGACCCCGCTGTTCGAGACGTTCGTCGCTGTCCAGAACCCGACCTTCCCGGTCGTCCTGGTCCTCGCCTACGTCGTCATGGCGCTGCCCTTCGTCTACCGGGCGCTGGACGCCGGGCTGCGCGCGATCGACGTGCGCACCCTCGTCGAGGCCGCCCGCAGCTGCGGGGCCAACTGGCCGCAGGCGCTCGTCCGGGCCGTGCTGCCCAACCTGCGCGGGGCGCTGCTCAACGCGTCCTTCCTCACCCTGGCGCTGGTGCTGGGCGAGTTCACGGTCGCCCAGCTGCTGGGCTTCCAGCCCTTCGCCGTGTGGATCTACAACGTCGGCGGCTCGCAGGCCCAGATGTCCGTCGCCGTCTCCGTGCTCAGTCTCCTGGTGACCTGGGCCCTGCTCCTCGCGCTCGCCGGTGCCGGCGGCCGCGACCGAACCGCTTCCTCCCGGGGATGACACCATGACCACCGCCACCCTTGAGAAGGCCGCGACCGTCGAGTTCCGGTCGCTACGGCGCGAGTTCGGCGCCACCGTCGCCCTCGACGGACTCGACCTGACCGTCCAGCCGGGTGAGTTCCTGGCCCTGCTCGGCCCGTCCGGCTGCGGCAAGACCACCGCGCTGCGCATGCTCGCCGGCTTCGAACACCCCGACTCCGGCGCCGTGCTCGTGGACGGCGAGGACGTCACCCACGTCCCGGCCCACCGCCGTGACGCCGGGATGGTCTTCCAGTCGTACAGCCTCTTCCCGCACCTGAACGCCGTCGACAACGTGGCCTTCGGGCTGCGGATGCGCAAGGTGCGTACGAGTGAACGGCGCTCGCGGGCCGCCGAGTTGCTGGAGCTCGTCGGGCTCGGCGACAAGCGGGAGCGGTTCCCGCACCAGCTCTCCGGCGGCCAGCAGCAGCGCGTCGCGCTCGCCCGCGCCCTCGCCCTGCGCCCCCGCGTGCTGCTGCTGGACGAACCCCTGTCCGCCCTCGACGCCAAGGTCCGGCTCAGCCTCCGCGAGGAGATCCGCCGCCTCCAGCAGGAACTCGGCATCACCACCCTGTTCGTGACGCACGATCAGGAGGAGGCCCTGTCGATCGCGGACCGGGTCGCCGTGATGCGTGCCGGGCGGCTCGAACAGTGCGCGGAACCCGCCGAGTTGTACGGCCGTCCGGCCACCGCCTTCGTCGCCGAGTTCGTCGGCACGATGAGCCGGATCCCGGGGACGGTCGAGGACGGCACGGTCCAGGTGCTCGGGCAGCGGCTGCCGGTCGACGGGCAGGAACCGGGCGCGGGCGAGGTCGACGTGCTCGTGCGCCCCGAGGCGGTCCGGGTGCGCGCGGACGGCGCCGGTACGGCCACCGTCGTCGCCACCGCCTTCCTGGGGGCGGTCGTCCGGGTCACCGCACGGCTCGCCGACGGCACCGAGGCCAAGGCCGACCTGCCCGCCCACGAGGCCGCCGAACTGGGGGCCGGATCCGCCGTGAGCGTGTCCCTGCCCGAGCGGCCCGTGCTCGTGGCGCCACGCGTCCAGAAGTAACCCTTCCCGAAGTCCCCCCCACGTGAGGAATGACGACAACGTGACCCCCCACCCACGACTCCCGCTCCAGGCCGTCCTGTTCGACATGGACGGCACGCTCGTCGACACCGAGCGACTGTGGTGGGAGGCGGTGGAACAGGTTGCCGGGCGGCCGCTCACCGAGGCCGACGAGCCGGAGGTGCTCGGCCGCCCGGTGGAGCACACCGCCGCCTGGCTGGCCACCGGAACCGGCCGGCCGGCCGCGGATCTCGCGGCCGGGCTGCACCGGGAGTTCGCGGACCGCGTCCGCACCGGCATCGTGCCCCGCCCCGGCGCCCTCGACCTGCTGGACGCGCTGGCCGCGGCTGGTGTCCGCACCGCCCTGGTCACCGCGTCCCCACGCGCGGTCGCCGACCTCGTCCTCGACGCCCTCGGCCCCGACCGGTTCGCGGCGTCCGTCACCGCCGACGACACGGGCCGCACCAAGCCCGCCCCCGACCCGTACCTCGCCGCGTGCCGCGCCCTCGGCGTCGACCCGGCCGCCTGCGTGGCAGTGGAGGACACCGAGACCGGGGTCGCCTCCGCCGAGGCCGCCGGCTGCGCCGTGCTGGCGGTGCCCTCGCTCGCCCCGATCGGCGGTGCGCCCGGCCGGACCGTGCGTGACACGCTGGTCGGGGTCACCCCGAAGGAGCTGAGCGACATGGCCGTACCGGAGCTGCGGGTGATGTCCTGGAACCTGTGGCTCGGCGGCAGCCCGGTCGACGACCACCGGGCCAAGCAGGTCAAGGCGATCATGGACGCGGGCGCGGACGTCGTCGGCCTCCAGGAGACCGCCGGGACCAGCGCGCGGGAACTCGCCGACGCGCTCGGCTGGCACCACCACACGGCCGGCGAGAACCTCGGCGTCATCAGCCGCCACCCGATCACCGCCCGCCTCGGCGACCCTGGCGTCGGCTTCTACGGCGCCGCCGGGGTGCGGATCGCCGTCCGCCCCGGCCGCGAGGTAGAGATCTGGACCGCGCACCTGCACTACACGCCCTACGGGCCCTACGAGTTCCACTTCGACGGACTCGGCGCCGACGAGCTGATCGCCCACGAGGAGGTGCGGCTCGGGCAGATGCGGGAGGCCCTGGGGCGGATCGGGGACGGTGACGTACCCGTGGTGCTCGTCGGGGACTTCAACTGCCCGTCCCACCTGGACTGGCCGGCGGTCGGGTGGCCGGTGACCAGGGCCGCGGAGGAGGCCGGGTTCCGCGACTCCTACCGCGAGGCGCACCCGGACCCGGCCGCCGCGCCCGGCCACACCTGGTCGCCGGTCCACCCCGTCCACGAGGACGGCAGCGGGCGGCCCGAACCGCAGGACCGGATCGACTACGTGCTGCACAGGGGGCTGCGCGTGCTCGACTCCCGGACCTGGGTCACCGGCGCCCCGGCGCCCTGGCCCGAGGTGGCCGGCAACGACTGGCCCTCCGACCACGCGGCCGTCGTCACCACGTTCGCCGTCCAGCCCTGATCGGGGGTTACCCGGGGCAACCGTTGCGGTCGGGGTGACGATCCCGTAAGTTGTGCGGGCCTCCCCCCTTACTGACTGGTAACACCGGTAGGTAACCCATGCGCTGGCCCGGCCGACCCACCACCGTCCGCACCCGGATCGTGGCGCTCGCGCTCGCCCCGGTCGTCGCGCTGACGGCCCTGTGGAGCTTCGCCATGGTGTCCGTCACCGGCGAGCTACGCGCGCTGATCCGGGTCCAGGGGGTGTACGACGACTTCGGCACCCCCGTCGACACCGCCGTCGGGCAGATCCAGATCGAACGGCGGCTGTCGGCGGCCTACCTGGGCGGCCGCCCCGGCACGGCGACCGCCGCCGGCCTACTGGCCCAGCAACGGCGCACCGACCGGGCGGTGGACGCCATGCGGGACGCGATCCGGGACGGTGACCGCGGGCGCCTCAGCGGCCGGCAGCGCGCGGCCCTCGACACGATGGCCGCCGCCACCGGCGGGCTGGAGGAGCTGCGGGGGCGGGTGCTGTCCCGGAAGATCTCCTGGGACGGCGCCGTCGCCGGCTACAACGCCCTGGTGGAGCCCGGCTTCGACGTCCAGTCCGCCCTCACCGCGCTCCAGGCCGGACAGCTGGCCCGCGAGTCCCAGGTCGTCGTCGAACTGGTGCGGGTGCGGGAGTTCGTCTCCCGCGAGGACGCGCTGGTGGCGGGGGCACGGGCCGCCGGACGGCTCACCGACGGGCAGTACGACACCCTCGCCGCGACCGTCGAGGACCGGCGGGTCTTCCAGCGGACCTACGTCCCCGACCTGCCGTCGGACTCGCGGTCCCTGTTCGAGACCTTCCAGCGCGGTGCGCTGTACCGCTCGCTGGTGCGCGGCGAGGACGCGCTGCTGCGGGCGGGCGCGGACCGGGCCGGAGCGGCCGTCGCCGCCGACACCTGGCGGTCGACCACCGACCGGGCCGTCAAGCAGTACATGCTGCTGTGCACGCACTCCGCGGAGAACTCCGCCGCCCGTGGCCGGGCCTTCGCCTACCGGGAGCTGGCCAAGGCCGCCGTCGTGGGCGCGGCCGGGCTCGCGGCGGTGGGCCTGTCCCTGTGGTTCGCGGTCCGCGGAGCGCGCCGCGTCTCGCGCCGCCTGGAGAACCTGCGGGACGCGGCCGACCTGCTGACCGCGCATCGACTGCCCGCCCTCATGGAACGGCTGAGCGCGGGTGAGGACGTGGACGCGGTCACCGAGGCGCCGCCGCTGGCCGCGGGGGAGGCCGGGGACGACGAGATCGGGGACGTCGGCCGGTCGTTCAACCGGGCGCGGCTGGCCGCGGTCGAGGCCGCGATCAGGCAGGCCACGCTGCGGCGGGGCCTGTTCGCGGTCCTCCTCAACATCGCCCGCCGCAACCAGGCGCTCGTCCACCGTCAGCTGAAACTCGTCGACACGCTGGAACGGCGCACCGACGACCCGGCCGTCCTCGGCGAGCTGTTCCGCATCGACCACCTCACCACCCGGATGCGCCGGCACGCGGAGAGCCTGATCATCCTCTCCGGCGCGACCCCCGGGCGGCGCTGGCGGCGGCCCGTGCCGATCGCCGACGTGGTGTCCTCGGCGGTCGGCGAGATCGAGGACTACCCGCGGGTCGTGGTGCCGCCGATGCCCGAGGTGGGCGTGGCCGCCGACGCCGTCGCCGACGTCGTGCACCTGCTCGCCGAGCTGCTCGAGAACGCCACGGTGTTCTCGCCGCCGCACACCCAGGTGACCCTGCGCACCGGCCGGGCCGGCCGCGGCTTCACCCTGGAGATCGACGACCGGGGCCTCGGCCTCGACGCCGACCAGCTCGCCGAGGCCGGCCGCACCCTGACCGACC
Organism: Streptomyces sp. NPDC086777; assembly: GCF_040702065.1. Taxonomy (NCBI): domain Bacteria; kingdom Bacillati; phylum Actinomycetota; class Actinomycetes; order Kitasatosporales; family Streptomycetaceae; genus Streptomyces; species Streptomyces sp. NPDC086777. The sequence continues at coordinate 420,330 of NZ_JBFBJI010000002.1, forward strand.
CCGACGCCTTCGACCCGACCCGCCACGACCGCCTCGGCCTCTACGTCGTGGGCCGCCTGGCCGCACGGCACGGCATCGGGGTGACCCTGCGGGAGTCGCCGTACGGCGGGACGACGGCGGTGGTGCTGCTGCCGGCGACGGTGCTGGCCGAGACGGGGCCGGAGGGCGGCCGACGGGACGGGCAGCGGGCGGGACGGCCGCCGTCGGCGCAGGACCGAGCCCGGCCGTCGTCGGGCGAGCCGGGCGAGCCGGTCGGGGAGCACGGGCAGCGGTCCGCGTCGGCGGTCGGTGTGCTGTCGCCGTCCGGGACGGGGCGGTCCGCGACCTCCGCTCCCGGCACGCAACCGCCGCCGGCCCTGCCCACCCGCACCCGTCAGGCCTCCCTGGCCCCGGAACTGCGCACGGCACAGGCTCCCGGCACGGCGCGTGACCTGGACGCCGACGAGATGCGGGCGGTCTTCGGAGCCTTCCAGCGGGGCCTGGACCGGGGACGCAGAGGACTGCCGACCGGCCCCGAGGAGCCGGACCACACCGAGGAAGGGACCCGTGCCGACGATGACCAGTGACGACCAGCCCCAGCCGCCCGGCAGTGACCTCGGCTGGCTTCTCGACGACCTCGTCGCCAGGACCGAGCACGTCCGGCAGGCCGTGCTGCTCACCGCCGACGGGCTGCCGCTCAGCCACTCCGAGGGGATGCGGCGGCGGGACATCGAGCACCTCGCGGCCGTCTGCTCCGGCTTCCACAGCCTGGCCCGCTCCGCGGGGGACCGGTTCGGCGCGGGGGAGGTGCGGCAGACCATGGTGATGCTCGACGACGCCTACCTCTTCGTCACCCCGGCCGGGCACGGCAGCCGGCTCGCCGTGCTCAGCGACGTCCGCACCGACGTCGGCCAGCTGGCCCACGAGATGGCCCTGCTCGTCCGCCGCCTCGGCCGGCACCTCGACGCGGCCGCCCGCTCGACCCCCTGATCCTCCGGTGAGCGACGAGCACTGGTACGAGGACGAGACCGGGTCGCTGGTCCGCCCCTACACCGTGACCCGGGGCCGTACCGAGCCCTCCGGCAAGCACTCCATCGACCTGATGTCCCAGGTCACGGCCCTTGAGGCGGACGCGTCCCAGGCGGCGGTCGACCATGCCCGCGCCGCGCTGCTCGCCCTGGTGCGCCGCGGGGCCCGCCCCGTCGTCGAGCTCGCCGCGGACGCCGACCTGCCGCTCACGGTCGTCCGCGTGCTGCTCGCCGATCTCGCCGAGGCCGGACTGGTCCGCATCGACGAGCCGCGCCGGGTGGCGACGACCGGTCCAGCCGCCGACCCCGAGCTGCTGAAAGTGATCGTGGACCGGCTGCGGGAGCTGTGACCCCGCGCAACGAATCGCCACCGCACCCCCCTCCCGCGCAACGAACCGCGCGGCCACGCGCAACGGCTCCGCCTTGTCCGGTCCGGCCGGCCGACCGTACCGTCTTACTGACCCCCAGACCTCCTTCCGTACCCGGTGAGGACCCGCATGCGCACCGCCCTCCTGCAGAGCTCCGGCCGCCCCGGCTCGACCTTCGAGAACCTCAAGGTGCTCGACGAGGCCGCCGGCCGGGCCGCCGCCGCGGGCGCCGCGCTGCTCGTCGCCCCGGAGATGTTCCTCACCGGGTACGCGATCGGCGACGACGTCGCCCGCCTCGCCGAGCCCGCCGACGGCGACAGCGCGGACGCGATCGCCGAGCTGGCCCACCGGCACGGCCTCGCGATCACCTACGGCTACCCGGAGCGCGACGGCGACCGCGTCCACAACTCCGCCCAGCTGATCTCCGCCGACGGCACCCGGCTCGCGAACTACCGCAAGTCCCATCTCTTCGGCGGCTTCGAGCGCGACCACTTCACCCCGGGCGACCGGCCCGTCGTCCAGGCGCGGCTGAACGGCCTCACCGTCGGGATCATGATCTGCTACGACGTGGAGTTCCCGGAACTGGTCCGCGCCCACGCCCTGGCAGGCACCGACCTGCTGCTGGTCCCGACGGCGAACATGCACCCGTTCGAGATCGTCGCGGAGTCCCTGGTCCCGGTGCGGGCCTGGGAGAACCAGATGTACGTGGCCTACGCCAACCGCGTCGGCCAGGAGGGCGAGTTCGAGTTCTTCGGGCTCTCCGCGCTGGCCGGACCCGACGGGATCGCCCGCGCCCGGGCCGGCCGCGGCGAGGAACTCGTCCTCGCCGACCTCGACCCCGCCCTGCTCGCCGCCTCCCGCGAGGCGAACCCGTACCTGAAGGACCGCCGTCCCGGCCTCTACGGGTCCCTGGCCTGACCCGCCCCGCTCTTCAGCACACCTTTCGCGTTTCGCAAGGAGTCCGTACCCCATGACGTCCACCGTGCCCAACGCCGTCGAGCACGCCGACGAGCAGCAGCCGCCGATCACCATGTTCGGCCCGGACTTCCCCTACGCCTACGACGACTTCCTCGCCCATCCGGCGGGCCTCGGCCAGATCCCGGCGACCGAGCACGGCACCGAGGTCGCCGTCATCGGCGGCGGCCTGTCCGGCATCGTGGCCGCGTACGAGCTGATGAAGATGGGCCTGAAGCCGGTCGTCTACGAGGCCGACGAGATCGGCGGCCGGCTGCGGACCGTCGGCTTCGAGGGCTGCGACCCCTCGCTGACCGCCGAGATGGGTGCGATGCGCTTCCCGCCCTCCTCCACCGCCCTCCAGCACTACATCGACCTGGTGGGTCTGGAGACCCGGCCCTTCCCCAACCCCCTCGCGGAGGCGACCCCCTCGACCGTCGTCGACCTCAAGGGCGAGTCGCACTACGCCGAGACGATCGACGACCTCCCGCAGGTCTACCGGGACGTCGCCGCCGCCTGGAACCGGTGCCTGGACGAGGGCGCCGACTTCTCCGACATGAACCGCGCGATGCGCGAACGGGACGTGCCGCGCATCCGCGAGATCTGGGCCAAGCTGGTCGAGCAGCTCGACAACCAGACCTTCTACGGCTTCCTCTGCGACTCCGAGGCGTTCAGGTCCTTCCGGCACCGGGAGATCTTCGGCCAGGTCGGCTTCGGCACCGGCGGCTGGGACACCGACTTCCCCAACTCCATCCTGGAGATCCTGCGGGTCGTCTACACCGAGGCCGACGACCACCACCGCGGCATCGTCGGCGGCTCCCAGCAGCTGCCGCTCAGGCTCTGGGAGCGCGAGCCGGAGAAGATCGTGCACTGGGCGTACGGGACGTCGCTCGCGACGCTGCACGAGAACGGCGTGCCCCGGCCCGCCGTGACCCGGCTGCACCGCACCACCGGCAACCGGATCACGGTGACGGACGCGAACGGCGACATCCGCACCTACCAGGCGGCGGTCTTCACCGCCCAGTCCTGGATGCTGCTCTCCAAGATCGCCTGCGACGACTCGCTCTTCCCGATCGACCACTGGACCGCGATCGAGCGCACCCACTACATGGAGTCCTCGAAGCTGTTCGTACCGGTCGACCGGCCGTTCTGGCTCGACAAGGACGAGGACACCGGGCGGGACGTCATGTCGATGACGCTCACCGACCGCATGACCCGCGGTACCTACCTCCTCGACGACGGTCCGGACAAGCCCGCCGTCATCTGCCTCTCCTACACCTGGTGCGACGACAGCCTGAAGTGGCTGCCGCTGTCCGCGCACGAGCGGATGGAGGTCATGCTGAAGTCGCTCGGCGAGATCTATCCGAAGGTCGACATCAGAAAGCACATCATCGGCAACCCGGTGACCGTGTCCTGGGAGAACGAGCCCTACTTCATGGGCGCGTTCAAGGCCAACCTGCCCGGCCACTACCGCTACCAGCGGCGCCTGTTCACGCACTTCATGCAGGACTCGCTGCCCGACGACAAGCGGGGCATCTTCCTCGCCGGCGACGACATCTCCTGGACGGCCGGCTGGGCCGAGGGCGCCGTCCAGACCGCGCTGAACGCGGTCTGGGGCGTCATGCACCACTTCGGCGGCGCCACCGACGCCGCCAACCCGGGCCCCGGCGACGTCTACGACGAGATCGCGCCGGTGGAGCTTCCGGAGGACTGAGCGCCCCGTAAGAGGCGCTGGGGGTCCCCCGGCCGAAGGCTGGGGGAGGAACCGCGCGACCAGCCACGACGGCGCCGCAGACGACCGACGACAGGGCGGGCTGCTCAGACCCCGGCGGCCCGCGCCTTCTCGTACACCTCGGCGCCGACCTCCTTCAGCTCCTGGGCGTCGCGCGGGGTGGTCTCCAGGTCGATCAGGATCTCCTCCAGACCGACCGCCGCATGCGCCACCAGGTCCTCGACGATCTGGTCGGCGTTGCCCTGGAAGGGCTGCCGGTCGGAGCCGTCGTACGCCTTGGGCGTGTACGTGGCGTTGATCCGCAGCACCGTCCGGAGCGGTTTCGTCCGGCCGCGTCCGGCGGCCAGGTCCTGCAGCCCCCGCCACTGCGCCGCCAGCTGCTCGGCGCCCATCCCCAGTGGCAGCCAGCCGTCCGCGCGGTCGACCAGCCGGGTCAGGGCCCTCCTGTTGGACGCCGCCAGCAGGATCGGGATCGGCCGGGCGGGCTTGGGGCCGACCACGGCCGAGGCGATCTTCGTGATCTCGCCGTCGTACCGCACCGGGTCCGGGCCCCACACCGCCCGGCACACGTCGATGAGCTCGTCGAGCACCTTGCCGCGCTCCTCGAACGGCCGGATTCCGGCGGCCGCGTACTCGTCGAGCGACCAGCCCGTGCCGAATCCCGCCAGCACCCGGCCGCCGCTCGCCGCGTCCAGCGTGGCCAGGGACCTGGCCAGCTGGAAGGGGTTGTGCAGCGGTGCCACCAGGACGCTGCTGCCCAGCTGGACCCGCTCGGTGGCCGCGGCGGCCAGGGTCAGCGTGACCAGGGGCTCGGCCACGTTCCGGTACGTGTCGGGCCAGGGCAGGCCCGGGATGTTGTACAGGCCCTGGGTGGCGGGTTCCGGGAAGAGGGCCCGCTCGAAGACCCACAGGCTGTCGTAGCCGATCTGCTCGGCGGCGCGTGCCACGTCGGGGACGTCGGTGCCGAGGGAGTACTGCCGCATCTGGGGAAGGCCGAAGCCGAGCCGGGTGGTCATGCCGGTGCTCCTTTGCAGTCGGGTGCCCGCTGTCAACGCGGGGCGGGGGTCCGGGGATTTCGGGGCGGGTGCGGGGCCGGTCGGATCCGGCCGGCTCAGCGGCACATCGGCGTGAGCAGCATCCGGCCGGCCAGGCCCACCGCCGCGTCCAGCCGGTCGGTGAACTCCTCGGCGATGTCCCCGAACCCCCGCAGCGCCCACAGCGCCCGCGCCGCCGCCCAGGTCGCCTCCCGGGCCCGCTCCAGGCTCCAGGAACCCAGCAGGTGGGTCAGCGGGTCGGCGATCTGGAGCAGGTCGGGACCCGGCATCAGGTCCTCGCGGACGCGCTCCTCCAGCGAGACGAGCAGCTCGCCCACGCGGTCGAACTCGTCCTCCAGGTCGGCCGGTTCACAGCCGAGCGTGTGGCAGGCGTCCACCACGGCCAGCGCCAGGTCGTGCCCGATGTGCGCGTTGATGCCGGCCAGCGCGAACTGCAGCGGGCCGACCCCGGGATGGCGGCGGAACTGGAACAACGGCCGCCAGCAGGCCGGGGGCCGACGGCCCGCCGCCTCCGCGTCCACGGCGGACAGATAGCGCTCGGCGAACCGCACGTCCAGGGTCGCCGCGGCCCGGGGGTCCGCGAACCGGCCCGCGTCCAGGCGCCGTTCGACCTCCTCCGTGACGGCGAGGTAGACACGGTTGAAGACGGCGATCCCGTCCCGCTCGGGCAGGTCCGCGTCCAGTGCGCGCATCCGGTCGAGGACGGTGCCGACCGGGGCGGTGAGGTGGTGCAACTGCGCCATGGGGGAAGGGTCCCAGCTCCGGCCCGGCGCGCGTGCCGACGGGCCCGGCGCTTCCCCGGAAAGGGGGAACCGGCCCGCCGGGCGCCCTCTACGGCCGGTTGTCGTCGTACGAGCTGGTGCCCTCGTCCAGGAGCGGTTCGGCTCGCTTGAGGTGGGCCGGGGCCAGGGCGCGCAGGACGTGGTAGCCGACGATGACCACCAGGGTGCCGAGGGCGATGCCGCTCAGGGAGAAGGTGTCGGTGAACTTCATGCTGACGTTGCCGACGCCGATGATGATGCCGGCCGCCGCCGGGACCAGGTTCAGCGGGTTGCGCAGATCGACCTCGGCGTGCAGCCAGATCTGGGCACCGAGCAGGCCGATCATGCCGTAGAGGATGACCGTGATGCCGCCGAGGACCCCGCCCGGGATCGCGGCCACGATCGCGCCGAACTTGGGGCAGACGCCGAAGAGCAGCGCGAAGCCGGCGGCGGCCCAGTAGGCGGCGGTGGAGTAGACGCGGGTCGCGGCCATCACGCCGATGTTCTCGGAATAGGTGGTGTTGGGCGGGCCGCCCACGGCAGTGGAGAGCATCGAGGCGACGCCGTCGGCCGAGATCGCCGTGCCCAGCTTGTCGTCGAGCGGGTCGCCGGTCATCTCGCCGACCGCCTTGACGTGCCCGGTGTTCTCGGCGACCAGGGCGATGACGACGGGCAGGGCGACGAGGATCGCCGACCACTGGAAGGAAGGGCCGTGGAAGGACGGCAGCCCGATCCAGTCGGCCCGGCCGACGCCGGAGAGGTCCAGGCGCCAGTGGTCGGTGACCTTGCCGCTCGGGCCCACGGAGTGGATCCGGCCGAAGATCCGGTCCAGGGCCCAGGACAGGGCGTATCCGAAGACCAGGCCCAGGAAGATCGCGATGCGCGACCAGAAACCACGCAGACAGACGACGGCCAGACCGGTGAACGCCATCACCAGCAGGGCCGTCCACTGGTCCTGCGGCCAGTAGGTGGAGGCGGTGACCGGCGCGAGGTTGAAGCCGATCAGCATCACGACCGCGCCGGTGACGATCGGCGGCATCGCGGCATGGATGATCCGGGCGCCGAAGCGCCGGACGGCCAGCCCGACCAGGAACAGCACTCCGCCGACCACGAAGACCGCGCCGGTCACGGTGGCGCTGGTGCCGCCCTGGGCACGGATGACGGCGGCCACCCCGACGAAGGACAGCGAACAGCCCAGGTAGCTGGGCACCCGGCCGCGCGTCGCCAGCAGGAAGAGCACGGTCGCGACGCCGGACATCATGATCGCGAGGTTGGGGTTCAGGCCCATCAGGACGGGCGCCACGAAGGACGCGCCGAACATGGCCACCACGTGCTGGGCGCCGAGCCCTACCGTCCGCGGCCAGGAGAGCCGTTCGTCGGGGCGTACCACCGCTCCGGGCGCGGGCGTGCGCCCGTCGCCGTGCAGTTTCCAGCGCACGCCGAGATCCATGGTGGGCTTCGCTTTCCTTGTACGTGAAGACGGTCCGAACCATTGTCACGGCCGGCCTGCGGTTCTACGCTCACACGGTCCTACTCATGAACTGCGTTCATATATCTGATTTCAGTTTGATCGGAGTCGCTCGATGAGTGGAAGATCCCGCGCGGCCGTGCTGCTGACGACCCTGGTGGCGTTCGGAGCGGTCCTCGTCCCCTCCGCCCACGCCACGACCCGGGCCCCGGACACCGCCGTCCTCGACGGTGCCCGGCTCCAGCAGACCAGGACCGAACTGCGCGACGGCGACCCCCGGCTGCGGCGCGCCCTGCGCGACCTGACCACCCGCGCCGACGGCTGGCTGGACCAGGGCCCCTGGACGGTCGTCGACAAGCCCAAGCCCGCCCCGGGCGGCGACGTCCACGAGTACCTCAGCCAGGCCCCTTACTGGTGGCCCACCACCACCCCCACCGCCGACAACCCCTGGGGCTGTCCCTACGTCCAGCGCGACGGCCAACGCAACCCCGAGGTCGACACCGGCACCGACCGCCAGGACGTCGAGAAGGTCTTCGACTCGACCTACGACCTCTCCCTGGCCTGGTACTACACCGGCAGACGGGAGTACGCCGAGAAGGCCGGGCAGGTCCTGCGCACCTGGTTCCTCGACCCGGCGACCCGGATGAACCCCAACCTGGACCACGCACAGTTCATCCCGTGCAAGTACGACGGCCGGGCCATCGGGATCATCGACTTCTCCCAGTCGTACACCAGCGTGGTCGACGCGCTGGCGATCCTCGGCACCGGGGCCCCCGGCTGGGGCGCCGCCGACCGGGCGGGGATGCGGAGCTGGAACACCGACTTCCTCGGCTGGCTCAAGGACAGTGCCTTCGGCAAGGAGGAGGGGGCCGCGGCCAACAACCACGGCACCTTCTACGACATGCAGCTCGCCGCCCTCGCCTACGCGACCGGCGACAGGGCGCTGGCCAGGAAGACCGTGCTGGACGCGCGGGCGAAGCGGATAGATCCGCAGGTCGCGGGCGACGGCAGCCAGCCGCAGGAACTGGCCCGCACCAGGAGCTGGCACTACTCGACCTTCGACCTGGTCGCCTACACCCGGCTCGCGGCCATCGGCCGGCACGTCGGCGTGAACCTCTGGAGCTACCGGGGGCCGGACGGGCAGAGCCTGTCCGAGGCCGTGGACTACCTGCTGCCGGCCGCGACCGGGGCGGCCGCCTGGCCGTACCCGGAGCTGGAGTTCCACCGGTACGCGGCGAGCGACGTCGTGCACGCGGCGGCCGACGCCGGCGACAAGGCGGCCCGGCAGGCGGTCCGGCGGCTGGAGGCGCCGCCCGGCGGTGACCTCTGGGCACTGCGTCCGGCCGCCGAGCAGCTGGACTCGATCGCGGGCTGACCAGTCCCTTCCGGACCGGGGCTCCTGAGCGTCCGCTTAGGATGGAGTGTCCCCACCGCTTCGTCCAGTGCTCAGGAGCCCCACCCGTGACCGCCGAAGCCCTGCCCGCCCCCGCCCTCTCCTTCGGCCGGCTACTGCCGGTCAGCGTCCACTTCGACGACCTCGACGCCCTCGGGATGCTGCACAACGCCCGCTACCCGCTGCTGGTCGAGCGCGCCTGGACCGAGCTGTGGCAGGGGCACGGCATCCGCTTCGACGGTGACTGGGCCGCGGCGGGCGACGCCTGCAACGTGGTCAGGGAGCTGCTGATCGGCTACGAGGCACCCGTCACCAGGTCGGGCACCTACGCCGTCCACCTCTGGCTGGAACGGCTCGGCACCACCGGCCTGACCTACGGCTTCCGCTTCTGCTCGCCGGACGGCGCGACCACCTACGCGCGCGGCACCCGGGTGCTCGTCCGGCTGGACGCGGCCACCCTGCGCCCCGCGCCCTGGAGCGAGGCGTTCAGGGCCGTGGGCCGGGAACTGCTGCGGCCTCGGAGCTGACCTCCTCACGGGAACGCCGCGTCCCGGCGCGCAGCACGCCCGCGAACACCACAAGACCCAGTGCCAGCGCCGTGACCACGCAGAACGACACCACCAGGCTGGTCGCCTGGGCGATTCCACCGATCAGGCTGGGCGCGACCAGGCCCGAGGTGTAGGTGATCGTCGCCACGCCCGCGATGGCCTGGCTCGGGTTCGGCCCGGCGTGCCCGGCCGCCGCGAAGCACAGCGGTACGACGACCGCGATGCCGAGGCCCATCAGCGCGAACCCGGTCATCGCCACCGCCGGCTGCCCGGCGAGGACCACCAGCAGTCCGCCGAAAGCGGCCAGCACGCCCCCGGCGCGCACGGTACGGACGGCGCCGAAACGGTTCACCACCGCGTCCCCGCTGATCCGGGCCACCGCCATGGCCAGCATGAACCCGGTGGTGGTGGCCGCCGCCACTCCGGCCGAGCTGTCCATCCGGTCTCGCAGGAACACCGCCGACCAGTCCAGGCTCGCCCCCTCCGCGAACACCGCGCAGAAGCCCACCGTGCCGATGAGCAGCGCCGAGCGGGGCGGCAGCGTGAACCTCGGCGGCGGCTCCTCGTCGTCGCCGGGCCTGACGTCCGGGACGAACCCGGCCGCCAGCACGCCGAGCGCGGTGAGGACCGCCGAGGCCAGGGCGAAGTGCACGCGGGCGTCCGTACCCAGATGTGCGGCGACGGTGCCGGCCGCCGAGCCGACCAGGGTGCCCGCGCTCCACATGCCGTGCAGCCCGGACATGATCGACCTGTCGAGCACCCGCTCGATCTCCACGCCGAGCGCGTTCATCACCACGTCCGCCATGCCGGCGCTCGCGCCGTACACGAACATCGCCAGGCACAGCAGGTACAGGTTGGTGGCGAGCGACGGCAGGACCAGCGACAGCGTCCACATCGCGATCAGCCCACGCAGCGCCGTACGGCTGCCGAAGCGGTGGCTGATCCGGCCGGCCAGCGGCATCGAGCACGAGGCGCCGAACGCCGTGAACGCGAGCGCGAAGCCCAACTGCCCGGCGCTGAGCGAGGCATGGTCCTGGACCCACGGCACCCGGGTCGCGAACGAGCCGGTGACGGCGCCGTGCACGGTGAACACGGCCGCGACGGCATGGCGCGCCCGCTTCACCCCGTGCTGCTCGTAACCCATGTCTTTCATGGTCCTGCCCCTCCCCGGGTGGGTGCCGCCCCGCTGCCCCCGCTGTCCGCCGTAAACTATCAGGTACCCTGCCTGATAGATAGGGTGACATGTGGCCGTCCCGGGCCACAGGGATCTGGGAGGATGCCCGTCATGCCCGCATCACCGAGCACCGCCCGGGCCATCAACGACCGGCTTGCGTTGAGCCTGCTCCAGCAGGAAGGCCCGCTGACCGCAGGGCAGTTGAAGCAGCTGACCGGACTGTCCCGGCCGACCGTCGCCGACCTCGTCGAACGGCTCACCGCGTCCGGCCTGATCACGGTGGTCGGCGAGTCGGGCGAGCAGCGCCGGGGGCCGAACGCCCGGCTGTACGGCATCGTCGCCGACCGCGCGTACCTGGCCGCCCTCGACGTGCGCACCGAGAGCGTCTCGGTGCTGGTCTCCGACCTGGTGGGGCGGGTGCTGGCGGAAGAGTCGGTACCGGTCGTGCCGGAGGAGGGGGAGACCGCGGCCGTCGGGCAGGCGGTGGAGCTGGTGGAGCGCGCGGCCAAGGAGGCGGGGGCGTCCGGGGGCGGGGCGCGACTGCACACCGTGGGCATCGGGGCGCCCGGGCTCGTCGACCCGGCCACCGGTGAACTCCGCGACTCGGCCGGCCTGCCCGCCTGGCACCGCAGGCTCGTCGCCGCGCTCCAGGAACGGTTCCCGCAGGCCCGGGTCGACGTCGAGAACGAGACCAACCTGGCCGCCCTCGCCGAACAGCGGGAGGGGGCCGCCCGGGACCGCGACACCTTCGTCCTGCTCTGGCTGGGCAACAGCTGCGGCGCCGCCGTCGTCCTCGACGGCAGCCTGCGCCGGGGCGCCTCCGGCGGCACGGGCGAGATCGGCTTCCTGCCGGTACCGGGCACGACGGGACTGCCGACGGCGACGGACTGCTCAGGGGGGTACCACTCACTGGTGGGCGCGGCGGCGATCGTGGAGCTGGCGCGGGAATGCGGGATGGCGGTGAGCGGTTCGACCGCCGCGAGCCTGGTGGCCGAGGCCGGCGCGGTCGCGCCCCAAAGGGGCCCGGAATACCGCGCGGCCGGCCACGACGGCGCCGCATCCGACTCCCGACCGAACCCGGCACACGCCTGTTTCCTCGACGCCCTCGCCGACCGCGTCGCCGTGGGCGTGGCCGCGGTGGTCGCCGTCCTGGACCCCGGCTGCGTGGTCCTCGGCGGTGAGATCGGTCCCGCCGGCGGCGCGGCGCTCGCCGCGCGGGTGGAGGCGCGGCTCCGCGGCATGTCCCCGCTGGCCACCGAGGTGCGCGCCGGCGCCCTGGGCGGCACGGCCGTCCTGCGCGGTGCCCTGCTGACGGCCCGCGAGCGGGCCCAGGACGAACTCTTCGCGGCGCCCGACCGCTGACCCCGCGCCGTGCGCCGGAACGGGCGGCCCCGACTGGGCGGGCCCGGCGACGGGCAAGGGCCGTCGTCACCGCCACCGGGTCCGCTCGAACCCTAAAAGGACTAGACCAGTGGGGTCAATAGATGTGAACCACGGTCAAGAGTCCTGGTCCGGGCGCCAGTTGGGCACACGGCGGCCCGTCTGGGAAGTCCAGCGGCAGGAGCTGTGAGGGACCCCACACACCGCCCCCGCATGGACCACCACCGAGCGTGGCACACTGGCCTTGTACCAGAAGCAGCGCACTCCGGGGTCGGTGAAACTCCGAACCGGCGGTTACAGTCCGCGACCCGTCCGCTTCCAGCGGCCGGTTGACCAGGTGAAATTCCTGGACCGACGGTTAAAGTCCGGATGGGAGGCAGTGCGCGGCGGGCGAGCATGTAGGTGCGCGCCGCCGTATCTGGTCTCGTCCGTGACGGACGGGGCCTTCTCGGCGTCGCCCCCGGTGTGATCGTGCGCTGATTCTGTCGTTCGTCGACAGGCCCCGGAGTCCGTGCCCCGTTGAGGCAGGAGGACCCGGGAAGTGTTCACCGGAATCGTCGAAGAGCTGGGTGAGGTCACCGCCGTCGAGAACCTCGGCGACGCGTCCCGTTTCCGGCTCCGTGGCCCCGTAGTGACCGAGGGCGCGCAGCACGGCGACTCCATCGCCGTGAACGGCGTCTGTCTGACGGTCGTGGAGCACGAGGGCGACGAGTTCACCGCCGACGTCATGGCGGAGACCCTCAAGCGTTCCTCCCTCGGCGCCCTGGACGTCGGCTCCCGTGTCAACCTGGAGCGTCCCACCGCGGTCGGTTCCCGCCTGGGCGGCCACATCGTGCAGGGCCATGTCGACGGCACCGGCCAGGTCCTGGCCCGCACCCCCTCCGAGCACTGGGAGATCGTCAGGGTCTCCCTCCCGGCCGACCTCGCCCGCTACGTCGTCGAGAAGGGCTCGATCACGGTCGACGGCATCAGCCTCACCGTCGTCGAGGCCGGCCCCGACTACTTCACGGTCAGCCTGATCCCCACCACCCTCGACCTCACCACCCTCGGCCGCAAGCAGCCCGGCGACCCGGTCAACCTGGAGGTCGACGTCGTCGCCAAGTACGTGGAGCGCCTGCTCGCCGGCACGCAGGGAGCAGGCCGGTGAACTGGCTGAACTCCGAGGCCTTCGCCATGTTCGGCCAGCACATCCTGTGGTCGGACATGATCGGCAACATCCTCGGCCTGGCCGCCCTCGCCCTCGGCTGGCGCCGCAACCTGTGGAGTTGGCCGGTCCAGTTCGCCTCCGGCCTGATCCTCTTCGGCGCCTTCTTCGGCCACCTCACCGGCAGCGCCGGCAAGCAGGTCGTCGTCATGGTCGTCGCCCTGTACGGCTGGTGGCAGTGGAACCGCAACAGGGGCCGGGCCGAAGACGGCGGTGACGGCCACATCGCGCCCCGCTTCGCCAGCTGGCAGGAGCGCGGCGCGATGGTCGCCGCCGCGGCCGTCGGAACCGTCGCCGTCGCCCTGCTCTTCAAGGCCTACCCGTCGCTGTCCTGGGACCCCTGGCCGGACGCCTACATCTTCGTCGGCACCATCGTCGCCATGTACGCCCAGGCGCGCGGCATGGTCGAGTTCTGGATCGCCTGGCTCCTGGTCGACGCGGTCGGCGTCCCCCTCAACTTCACCAACGGCTACGCCTTCTCCGGCTTCGTCTACGTCATCTACGGCGCGCTCGTCCTGTGGGGCCTGCGCGACTGGTGGCTGCGCTCCCGCCAGGGCACGCGGCCCGCTCTGGAAGGAGCACGCGCATGACCGCGGCACCCATCCTCTACAGCACCGAAGGCGCCGAAGACCTCACGCTCGACCCGGTCGAGCAGGCCATCGCCGACATCGCGGCCGGCCGTCCGATCGTGGTCGTCGACGACGAGGACCGCGAGAACGAGGGCGACCTCGTCGTCGCCGCCGAGAAGATCACCCCCGAGATCGTCGCCTTCATGATGAGCGAGTGCCGCGGCCTGATCTGCGCCCCCATGGAGGGCGAGGAACTGGACCGGCTCCAGCTGCCGCAGATGGTCGGTGACAACACCGAGTCCATGAAGACCGCGTTCACCGTCTCCGTGGACGCCTCCGCCGCGCACGGCGTCACCACCGGCATCTCCGCCGCCGACCGCGCCACCACGCTCCGGCTGCTGGCGAGCGGCGAGGCCGGGCCGACGGACCTCGTCCGCCCCGGCCACGTCTTCCCGCTGCGCGCCCGGCCCGGCGGTGTCCTGGTCCGCAACGGCCACACCGAGGCCGCCGTCGACCTCGCCCGCCTCGCCGGCCTGCGCCCGGCCGGCGCCATCGTCGAGATCGCCGGCGAGGACGGCCGGATGCTCCGCCTCCCGGAGCTGATCCCGTTCGCCCGCAAGCACGGCCTGACGATCATCTCCATCGCGGACCTGATCACCCACCGCCGGGCCGCCGAACCCACCGTCCGCCGCGAGGCCGAGGTCAACCTGCCCACCAAGCACGGCACCTTCACCGCCTACGGCTACCGCTCCACCACCGACGGCGTCGAGCACGTCGCCCTCGTCCACGGCGAGATCGGCGAGGGCGAGGACGTGCTGGTCCGGGTCCACTCCGAGTGCCTGACCGGGGATGTCTTCGGCTCCGCCCGCTGCGACTGCGGGCCCCAGCTCGACGCCGCCCTGGACCGCATCCAGGACGAGGGCCGGGGCGTCGTCGTCTACCTGCGCGGCCACGAGGGGCGCGGCATCGGTCTGCTGTCCAAGCTGCGCGCCTACGAACTCCAGGAGCGCGGCCGCGACACCCTCGACGCCAACCTCGAACTCGGACTGCCCGCCGACGCCCGTGACTACGGTGCCGGCGCCCAGATCCTGACCGACCTCGGGGTGCGCAGCGTCCGCCTGATGACCAACAACCCCGACAAGAGCGACGCGCTGCTGAGTCACGGCATCAAGCTCAGCGGACGCGAGCCGATGCCCGTACAGGCCGGCGAGCACAACCTCCGCTACCTGCGCACCAAGCGGGACCGGATGGGCCACGACCTGCCCTGGCTGGACACGCCCCCGGCGCTGTCCACCTGTGGCAACCAGTAGAAGAAACAGCACTGAGGAGAGACGTGAGCGGCAAGGGTGCACCTGAACTGTCCGTACGCAATGTCAGTGACCTGCGGGTCGCGGTCATCGCGTCCCAGTGGCACGAGAAGGTGATGGACGGTCTGGTGGACGGTGCCCTGCGCGCCCTGCGCGACCTGGGGATCGACGAGCCGACCCTGCTCCGGGTCCCCGGTACCTGGGAGCTGACGGTCGCCGCCAAGGTGCTGGCCGGCCGCGGCTACGACGCGGTGGTCGCCCTCGGCGTCGTCATCCGCGGCGGTACCCCGCACTTCGAGTACGTGTGTCAGGGCGTCACCCAGGGCCTCACCCAGGTCGCCGTCGACACCGGCGTCCCCGTCGGTTTCGGTGTACTCACCTGCGACAACGAGGAGCAGGCCCTGGACCGCGCCGGCCTCCCGGGCTCCAACGAGGACAAGGGCCACGAGGCGGTGACGGCGGCGGTGGCGACGGCGGCCACGCTCCGCTCGGTATCCGAACCCTGGCACTGAGCGACGCGGCGATTGGCGTAGTCTGGCGTTCACCATGTCCAACAAGACTTTCGAGGAGCTCTTCACCGAGCTCCAGCACAAGGCCGCCCACGGGGACCCCGCCACCTCCCGCACCGCCGAGCTGGTCGGCAAGGGGGTCCATGCCATCGGCAAGAAGGTCGTCGAGGAGGCCGCCGAGGTCTGGATGGCCGCCGAGTACGAGGGCAAGGAAGCGGCCGCCGAAGAGATCTCGCAGCTGCTCTACCACGTCCAGGTGATGATGGTCGCCCGCGGAATCTCGCTGGACGACGTCTACGCCCACCTGTAGAACCTTTTCCGACAAACCCGTCACCTGCAGAGCAAAGTCCGAGCAAAGGAAGCCGACCTCATGCTGCGCATCGCCGTCCCCAACAAGGGTTCCCTCTCAGGACCTGCGGCGGACATGCTGCATGAGGCCGGCTACCGCCAGCGGCGGGAGTCCAAGGAACTCCGCACCGTCGACCCGGTCAACGACGTCGAGTTCTTCTACCTCCGCCCCCGCGACATCGCGATCTACGTCTCCTCCGGCCGCCTCGACATCGGCATCACCGGACGGGACCTGCTGGTGGATTCCGCCGCCAACGCCGAGGAGATCCTGCCGCTCGGCTTCGCCCGCTCCACCTTCCGCTTCGCCGCCAAGCCCGGCGAGGCGAACGGCCTGGCGGACCTCAAGGGCAAGACGGTCGCCACCTCCTACGAGGGCATCGTCGCCAAGCACCTCTCCGACAGCGGCGTCGACGCCTCCGTCGTCCACCTGGACGGCGCCGTCGAGACCGCCATCGAGCTGGGCGTCGCCGAGGTCATCGCCGACGTCGTCGAGACCGGCACGTCGCTGCGCAACGCCGGCCTGGAGGTCTTCGGCGAGCCGATCATGAAGTCCGAGGCGATCGTGATCCGCCGCACCGGCGCCGACGCCGAGGAACCCAAGGTCCAGCAGTTCCTGCGCCGCCTCCAGGGTGTCCTGGTCGCCCGGACGTACGTGATGATGGACTACGACTGCCGGGTCGAGCAGCTGGAGAAGGCCGTCGCCCTCACCCCCGGCCTGGAGTCGCCGACCGTCTCCCCGCTGCACAACGAGGGCTGGGTCGCCGTCCGCGCCATGGTCCCCACCAAGGACGCCCAGCGGATCATGGACGACCTGTACGACATCGGCGCCCGCGCCATCCTGACCACGGCCATCCACGCCTGCCGCCTCTGAGGTCCCGCGCGAGATGTCCGAGCTTCCCTCGCTGCCCGTCACCTTCCGGCCGGGCCTGACCCGTGTGATCCTGCTCACCGCGGGTGTCGCGATCTTCGCCACCATCTCCGGGGTCGCGCTGCTCCTGGAGCAGCTCGGCCCGGGGGAGAAGCTCAGCTTCGTCGTCACCGGCGCGCTGATCTTCTGGGTGCTGGCCCAGCTGGCCCGGGTGAAGGTGGTCGCCGACGAGTCCGGGGTCACCGTCGTCAACGTCGCCGGCAAGCGGCGCCTGGAGTGGGCGGAGATCGTCCAGGTGAACCTCCGCCCGGGTGACCCGTGGGTGTTCCTCAACCTCAGCGACGGCACCAGCCTGCCCGCGCTCGGCATCCAGCCGGGCATCGCCAAGCAGCGCGCCATCGCCGACGCCACGGCCCTGCGCGCCCTCGTCGAGGCCCGCACGAGCCACCACCCCGAACAGCATCAGGGCTGAAATCACGCAACTTCGGGGCCGTCTCCGCGCCGTCGCCCCTGCCGCACCGGCCCCTGTCTTGATTAATCTGTTGGCGGAGGCTTTTCACGTCCCGCCTCCACCCCTGTCGCGCGCCCCGCGCACAGGGGTTCCTGCTACCCGAGGAGTGACCCTCTCCGGCGATGGACGGATCGTCCTGTAGTACCTGCGCCGCCCCCTCCCGACATACCGTGGACCGCCTTCGCGCAGTCCACGAGGCTTCGGAGGCGGCGGCATCATGACCACCCCCCTGCTGCTCCTGGCAGCCGCGTTCCTGCTCATCCTCGCGAACGGCTTCTTCGTGGCCGCCGAGTTCGGCCTGGTGACCGTGGAGCGGCCCGAGGCCGAGAAGGCCGCCGCCGACGGCGACAAGCGCGCCCGTACGGTCGTCGAGTCGCTGAAGGAGCTGTCCTTCCAGCTCTCCGGCACCCAGCTGGGCATCACCATCACCTCCCTCGTCGTCGGCATGCTCGCCGAACCGGCGCTGGCCGAGCTGCTGCGCGGCCCGCTCACCGCGATCGGCCTGCCCGACGGCGCGGTCTCCGGCATCGCCGTCGTGGTCGGCATGCTGCTCGCCTCGGCGATCCAGATGGTGATCGGCGAACTCGTACCCAAGAACTGGGCGGTCTCCAAGCCCCTCCAGGTCGCGCGCTTCGTGGCCGGCCCGCAGGCCCGCTTCTCCCGCCTGTTCCGCCCGGTCATCGCCGCGCTGAACACGGTCGCCAACCGGCTCGTCCGCGCCCTCGGCGTCGAGCCCGCCGAGGAGCTGGCCTCCGCCCGCACCCCCGGCGAACTGGTCTCCCTGGCCCGGCACTCCGCCCAGGCCGGCGCACTGGAACAGGACACGGCCGACCTGTTCGTCCGCACCCTGTCCCTGGGCGAGCTGACCGCCCAGCACGTCATGACCCCCCGGGTGAAGGTCAGCGCCCTCCAGGACACGGCGACCACCGAGGACGTCGTCAACCTCACCCGGGCCACCGGCCTGTCCCGCTTCCCGGTCTACCGGGAGAAGATCGACGAGATCGTCGGCATGGCCCACCTCAAGGACGCGCTGGCCGTCCCGGTCCACGACCGGCTGCGCACCCCGGTCGGCCGCATCGCCCGCAAGGCCCTGCTGGTCCCCGAGACCCTCCCGGTCCAGCCCCTCCTCGCCCGGCTCCGCTCCGAGCAGCCCATCGCGGTCGTCGTCGACGAGTACGGCGGTACGGCGGGCGTGGTCACCCTGGAGGACATCGTCGAGGAACTCGTCGGCGAGGTCCGCGACGAGCACGACAGCCCCGACGCGCCGGAACTCGCGTCCGTCCCGTCCCAGGACGGCAAGCCCGCCTGGGACGTCGACGGCAGCGTCCGCGTCGACATCCTCCAGCGGATAGGCCTGGACGTGCCCGAGGGCCCGTACGAGACGGTCGCCGGCCTGGTCGCCGACCTGCTCGGACGCATCCCGGCGCCCGGCGACCGTGCCGAGCTGCCCGGCTGGCGGCTGTCCGTCCGCCGGGTCGGCCACTACCGCGCGGAACGGGTCCGCCTGGTCCGCACCGCCCCCGCCGTCGCGGAGGCCGCCCGATGAGCGTTCTCCAACTGGTCTTCGCCGGCCTGCTGGTCCTGGCCAACGGCTTCTTCGTCGGCGCCGAGTTCGCGCTCGTCTCCGTCCGCCGCAGCCAGATCGAACCCCTGGGCACCGCCCGGGCCCGCCAGGTCCTCTACGGCCTGGAGCGCCTGCCGCAGATGATGGCCGCCGCCCAGTTCGGCATCACGGTCTGCTCGCTGACGCTGGGCGCGGTGGCCGAACCTACGGTGGCCCACCTGCTGGAACCACTGTTCGAGGCGGTGCGGCTGCCGGAGGGGGTGATCCACCCCCTGGGCTACGTGATCGCGCTGGCCGGGGTGGTCTTCTTCCACCTGGTCATCGGCGAGATGGTGCCGAAGAACCTGGCGATGGCGGCGCCCGAGAAGGCGGCACTGTGGCTGAGCCCGGGCCTGGTCGCCTTCGCCCGCGTGTGCCGGCCGATCACCGTCGCGCTCGGCGCCTGCGCCCAGGGCATCCTGAAGCTGTTCCGGGTCGAGCCGAAGGACGAGGTCGAGGCCGTCGTCACCAGCGAGCAGCTCAACCGGCTCCTGGAGGACTCCGGCCAGGCGGGTCTCCTCGACCCCGAGGAGCAGGAACGCCTCGAGGACGCGCTGGAACTGGGCTCCCGCCCGGTGACGGACGTGCTGCTGCGCCGCGAGTCCCTGATCACGGTCCCGCCGTCGGTCACCCCGGGCCAGATCGTCGAGCTCACCGCCCGCACCGGCTACTCCCGCTTCCCGGTGGCGGCCGAGTCCGGGGCCTTCATGGGGTACGTGCACGTGAAGGACGTACTCGACCTGGAGGACTCCGACCGGGCGGTTCCGCAGCAGATATGGCGCCCGATGACGACACTGCGGGCCGAGCTGCCCCTCGACGACGCGCTGACGGTGATGCGCCGGGCGGCGACCCACCTCGCCCAGGTGGCCGACGCGAACGGCCGCGTCCTTGGCCTGGCGGCCCTGGAGGACGTCCTCGAACTGCTGGTCGGCGAGGTGACGGACCCGGCACACCGGGAACAGCCGACGTCGACCAGGACGCCGGAGCCTCGTTCCAGCGGGGAGCCGGAGGAAGTGCCGGTGGGCTGAGCGCCGCGGGGAGCTGCCGGCCGGTGGGGGCCGGCCGCGCAGTTCCCCGCACCCCTGAAAACCCGGCTGCGGGCAGGAGTGCCGCAGGGCGGCACGGGTGGGCGCTGGGGGTACCCCCGACCGATCGCTGGGGGCGGCTCCCTGCAAGCGCCGGTAAGCGTCCCCCCGCCGCCCCAGCCCACCCCGCAGCTACATCCCGGCCGCCGGATCCTGCGGCCCCCTCCCCGACAGCACCTCTCCGTACGCCTGCATCAGGTCCGGCAACCGCAGCGTCGCCAGGTCGTCCCGCGACAGCACCCCCGGATACGCCGACAACCGCAGATCCCGGTACGCGCAGCTCTTCTCGTACAGCGTCCGCAGGAACCGCCCGTTGCCCAGCTCGTCGATCCACCCCTGGTCCACCACGTGCCCGGCGATCGAGCGCAGCTCCTCCAGCGCCTCCTCGTCCCACGCGTCCCCGTTCTCGGCGGCCAGCACCTCGCCGATCGACGTCAGTTCGAGGGGCCGGTAGGAGGGAAAGTCGACACGCGTGGTGAAGCGCGAGGAGAGCCCGGGGTTCGCGGCCAGCAGGCGGTCCATGCCCTCCGGGTAGCCGGCCAGGATCACCACCAGGTGGTCCCGGTTGTCCTCGGCCCGCTTCAGCAGTACCTGCAGCGCCTCGTCGCCGTACGCGTCTCCCTTGCCGTAACCGGAGTTGGAGAGGGAGTAGGCCTCGTCGACGAAGAGCACGCCGCCGATCGCGGAGTCGATCAGCTCGTTCGCCTTCACGGCGGTCTGGCCCAGGTACTCGCCGACCAGGTCGGCGCGCTGCGCCTCCACGAGATGGTCCCCGCCGAGCAGGCCCAGCGCGTAGAAGACGCGGCCGAGGATGCGGGCGACGGTGGTCTTCCCGGTGCCGGACGGTCCGGAGAAGACGAAGTGGCGTTTCGGCGGCTGCACCGGCAGCCCCTGCCCGGCCCGCAACCGGGCCATGTTCAACTGCGCGGACAGCGCTTTGACCTGTCGTTTCACGGGTTCGAGCCCGACCATGCGCTCCAGTTCGGCGAGCGCTTCCTCAAGTAACGCGGGGTCGGTCGGGCCGGCCGGCAGCGGGGGCGACGGCACGACCTTCTCGCGCACCGCCGGGTCGATCACCGACGGCATCGCCCCGGCCGGCGGCTCCGGATCGCCGAGCCGCAGATCGCGCCCCTCGGTGCCGAAGAGCGGGTCGAACAGGTCCGGCCCGTCCACGACGTCCTGCCCGGCGCCGCTGAGGGTGATCGCCGCGAATCCGGCCGCGTCCTCGTACCCGTCGCCCTCGGCTATCGCGGCCAGCCGCGCCGAGGTGTCCATGAAGGCGGGGTCGACGCGGTGCACGGCCCGGTAGAGGGGGAGCGCGGCGGCGCTGCGGCCGGTGCCCTCGTGCGCCCTGGCCAGCCAGTAGCGCAGCTCCTTGCGCTGCGGCTGCTCGCTGCGGCAGCGCATCAGCGCGGCGGAGAGCAGCGGTTCGGCCTGGCCGTACATTTCGAGGCGGACCCGGGCCATGCCGCCGAACAGGCCCGCCTCGATGCCGAGCATGGGGTCGTCGAGGAGCGGGTCGGTGTGGCGTACCAGCTGCTCCCAGTCCTTGACCAGGTAGGACCGGCAGGCGTGCAGGAAGCGGACCTGCGGGTCGGCGTCCACCGGCGGCAGTCCGGCGAGGGCCCGGTCCAGCTCCGGCACGTGCCGGCCGTCCAGCCAGTGCGAGGAGTGCGCGAGCAGGAGGTCGCGCGGGCTCTCCAGGACCGGCTGCACCCACCAGCCGAGCCAGTACCAGGAGTTCAGGGTGCGGCGATGCCGGCCGCGCTGTTCGCCGAAGCGCTCCCGGTGCCGGAACATCCGCAGCAACGCGGTCGTCGTGTCGACGCGCAGCGCGTGCAGCCCGAGCCAGGCGTCCGCCATCCCGGGATCCATCCGCACCGCAGCGCGGAACTCCTCCTCGGCCTGCGGATAGGCGCCCATCGTGTAGGCGTCCACGCCTCGCAGCCAGGCGAGGTCGGCCGGGGCCTCGGGGCCCTGCGTGCCGAAATCCATCACGTCCCCCACAAACCGTGCCCCCGTGGTTGGCCCCGGGCTCCCCCCGATGGCCGCCGTTGGTCGAACCGCTGTGCCGCGGACCGGAGTTGCAGGTGCGCGAGGCAGCCGTTCGAAGGTCGCACCGAGGGCATCGTACCTGCGGTTCGACCGCCTGCCGAAGGGTGCCGCACGGGCCGTTTGGCGAGGTGGGGGCAGACGGGGGCGCACACGGGTCGGTGACCGAGGGTGAGCGTGAGGGCGCGCGCCGCGCACGCAAAAGGGGTAAAGGGCAGAACGAAGCCCCCGATCACGGGGGAACAACCGGGGGCTTCGCGTCTGTGGTGCGGCTTCGAACGGCCGCTCATTGAGAACGTAAGTCCTGTACGGCCCCCCGGTCAAGCCGAGTTGAGGTACTCGGGCAACTTCCTGGAGGCGCGTCTTCACGAGTTCAGCACACAGCGGACGGTCCGTCACGGTGGGTGATGGACTGGTCCGGTCCAAGTGTCTTCGCAGGCCCCGGCAGCACCTCATATCCCTTATGTGACTGTGTCACCAGCAGGTCGGCGTACGGCCTTGAGGGGTCTTCGCAGAAGTGTTCGTGTTCCGCTCCGACCCACTGGGCCCAGAAATCCCGTTGCTCCGCGCCGTCCCGCGCCCTGCCCCGCGTCCAGGCCTCCTCGTGCGGCAGCTCCATCCAGAGCAGCCGGGCCAGGAAGGGGCGCAGCGCCCGGCGCCCGGCGCCGACGCCCTCGACGAGAACCACCGGGGCCGCCTCCAGCGGGCGGGGCGGGCCGAAGCGGCGGGTGTGCCAGTCGTAGGGGGAGTACCGCGCCGTGCGGCCGCGCCCGAGCGGCTCGATCACCTGGGCCAGCAGCCGGCCGGTCCAGGCGAACAGTTCATCGTGGCTGGCGATGTCGTCGAGGTGCAGCACCGGTGCCCCGCCCAGGGCGGTGGCGAGCCGGCCGGCGAACGTCGTCTTCCCGGACCCGGCGTGCCCGTCGACGCCGACGAGGCGGACCGGGCCGCAGGAGGGCGGCAGGGCCTGGAGTGCGGAGGCGAGCTGGTGAATGGCCGTTCCCGTGGTGTGCTGCGGTGTGGGGTGTTTTCCGGAAACATTCTAGTAGTGCGGCGCATAGCGGGTGTTTACGACCCCCGGAAAGTATCGGCTTGAACCAATGTCGAGGCGCTCCCCGCTCTCGCCGTCAATATTTCCGACCGGCTGACCGATATGTCGATCTCGTGCGTTTCCGGTCCGCCCGGCCCTGAGTAAGGTGCCTGGTGCACGCGTCGAACGGGGACGGACAGGGGAAGATGGCCGCGGAGTTATTCGAGGGGCACTACGTATGGCATCCGGCGGCCGACGACCGCTTGCTCGCGAGCGTATGCGTGGACGTGCGCGCCGGAAGATATCTGAGTGCCCGTGAGGCGCTGGCCGAGACGCGTGCCGACTTCGCCCTGCGCGCGCACCGTTCCCTGGTCCTCGCCTCCGAGGCGGCCGGCACCGACCTGGTCGAGCGGTGGCTGGCCGAGGAGCCGGGCCCCGAGTCCGCGCTGATGTGGGCCCGGGTGGCCGTACAGCGGGCGATCCGGGCCGCCGACGCCCGCGACGAACGGGCCGAGGCGCTGGAGCGGATCGCCCTCGCCGCCTGCGACCGGGCCAGCGCCCTGAACCCCGCCGACCCCACGCCCTGGGCCGCCAAGCTGGCGATGGCCCGGCTGCACCGCCCGCACGATCCCGCCCCGGGCGGCCTGCTGACCTCCCCGTCCGGTCCCTGGCGGCTGTTCGCGCACACCCTCGGCCTCGACCCCTGGCACCGCGAGGCCCACCACCGCTTCCTGTCCTTCTTCTTCACCCGCTACGGCGGCTCGGTCAACGCGGCCTGGGACGTCGCCGCCTTCCTCGCCCAGCGGGCCCCCGCCGACTCCGGGCTGCGGCTGCTGCCGCTGGTCGCACTGGTGGAGAGCCACAACCCCACCCAGCTGCTCGCCGAGCGGGTCTGGGAACAGCCCCAGTGGCGCAGCACCGCATTGTCGATCTACCACAACTGGCTGCCCACGGTCGCCGGATACCGCTTCACCCCGGTTCTCGACCTCGCCTACCTCGCGCACGCGCTGGTCATGGCCCAGTGCGCGTTCGAGGCCCGGGCCGTCTTCACGGCCATGGGGCCGTACGCCTCCCGCATGCCCTGGAGCGTCTTCGGCGAACCGGCCGACCAGCTCTCCCGGGCCCGCCGCGCCTGCGGCCTGCCCATCCCCTCCTAGATTCCGAGAGAAAGGCCGGCACGTGTCAGAACGCACAGCGGACCCCGTCACGCTCGACGACGACGCGACCCTGCACGCGATGGGTTATCCGCGGAAACTCACCCGCCGATTCCAGGCCTTCGACAATTTCGCCATCTCCTTCACCATCATCAACATTCTCTCCGGGATCTTCTCGTCCTTCGGATTCGGTATGAACGCGGGAGGCCCCCGCATTCTCGTATTCGGCTGGATCGGCGTCTGCGTGATGGTGCTGTGCATCGGCGCCGCGATGGCGGAAGTCGCCTCCGCCTATCCGACGAGCGGTGCCCTGTATTTCTCCGCCGGTAAACTCGCCAAGCGGCACAAGGGCGCCTGGTCCTGGTACACGGGCTGGCTGAACTTCGTGGGCCAGATCGGCGGCACCGCGGCCACCGGCTACGCCGCCGCCACCTTCATCCAGGCCTTCGTCGCCCTGCAGTGGCCCTCGTACACGCCGACCGCCCACCAGACGGTCCTGATCACCGCCGTGATCATCGTGGTCCAGGGGCTCGCCAACACCTACACCGTGCAGCTGGTCGCCGTACTGAACCGGATTTCCGTCTGGTGGCTGCTGATCGGACTCGTGGTGATCGTGAGCACACTGATCGTGATGCCGGACCACCACCGGTCGGCTTCCTTCGTGACGCATTTCGTGAACAACACCGGCTTCACCAACGGCCTTTACGGCGGCCTGCTCGGGCTGCTGGTCACCAGCTGGACCTTCACCGGCTTCGACGGCAGCTTCCACATGTCCGAGGAAACCGTCCAGGCCACGGTCAACGCCCCCAGAGGGATCATCCGGTCCATCGGCTATTCGGCGATCACCGGCCTGGTCCTGATGCTCGCGCTGGTCTACAGCATCGGCGACTACGCCAAGGTGGCGGGCTCCTCCGCGCCGCCCGTCCAGATTCTCATCGACGGACTCGGCATGGGCTGGGCCAAGGCGATGCTGCTCGTCGTCATCGGCGCGATGCTCTTCTGCGGCCTCGCCAACCTCACCAGCAACACCCGGCAGATCTTCGCCTTCTCCCGGGACGGCGCCATGCCCGGCTCGCGCCTTTGGCACTCGGTCTCGCCCCGCACCAGGACGCCCGTCAAGGCCGTCTGGCTCGCGGTGGCCTGCTCGCTCGCCCTGGTGGTGCCGGGCTGGTGGTCGCACACGGCGTTCACCGCGATCGTCAGCGTCAACGTCGTCGGCCTGTTCCTCGCCTACGCCGTGCCGGTCTTCCTGCGGCTGCGCCTGGGCGACGAATTCCAGCCGGGTCCGTGGAACCTGGGCCGCTGGAGCAGGCCCGTCGGGTGGCTGGCGGTGGTCTGGATCCTGCTCAGCAGCATCCTGTTCATGCTGCCGCAGGCGTCGCCGATCACCGCCGACTCCTTCAACTACGCGCCGATCGCCCTGGCCGTCGTCCTGGCCGTGGCCACGGTCTGGTGGTTCGCCACCGCCCGCCGCCGCTTCCAGGGCCCGGTCAGCTACGGCCGCCCCGACGAGGTCGCCGCGATGGACCTCATCTGAGCCGGTGAAGCCGCGCATGACCGCGGGAGGGGCCCCGGCGAGCGCGCCGCGGCCCTTTCAGCGGACGAGACCAATATTGGTGGGCGTGGCATGGCCGGAAGTGCTGGCAGGGGCATGGCGCCTGCTTCATAGTTGGCGCACAGACCTTGCTCCGGATCAGCCGTGACGCGCACACCTGGGGGTCCTTCACCCATGAGCAGAGCCGAACAGCCGTCCCGCAGAACCGTTCTGGCGGCCGCCGCCTCCGTCGCGGCGGCGGCCGTGGCCCAGGGCGTGGTCCCCGCGGCGCCCGCGGTCGCCGCGCCGGAGTCCGACGCCGGCGACACCGCCCGGACCCGGACCCGCCGGCCCGGGAACGGCAGGCACGGGACCCGCCCGATCGACTACCGCTCCTGGACGACCCACAGCGACTGGAAGACCGGCACCGCCAAGGGCGCCGGCGCCGTCGCCGGGAAACGCCCCGGCGTGGTGATCGGCACCCCGGCCGGCACCATCTCCTACACCGACCCGCACACCGGCACCACGGCCGACTGGGAGTACGCCACCTGGACCGGCCCGGTACACCGGCTCGCCGTCCCCGCCACCGAGACCATCGCCTCCTGGAACGCGGACACCCCGGCCGGCACCTGGATCCAGATCGAACTGCACGGCACCTACTCCGACGGCACCGCGACCCCCTGGTACGTCATGGGCCGCTGGGCGGCCGGCGACCAGGACATCAAGCGGACCTCGGTGGACGGCCAGACCGACGGCAGGAGCACCGTCTGGACCGACACCTTCGCCATCGACGACGCGACGACCGGCCTGCGCCTCGCCTCGTACCAGCTGCGCCTGACCCTCTACCGCAAGCCGGGCACCAAGCTCACCCCGACCGTGTGGCGGCTCGGCGCCATGGGCTCCGACATCCCGGACCGCTTCACCGTTCCGGCCTCCACCCCGGGCCTGGCCCAGGAACTCAAGGTCCCGCGCTACTCGCAGGAGATCCACAAGGGCCAGTACCCCGAGTACGACAACGGCGGCGAGGCCTGGTGCAGCCCCACCTCCTCGCAGATGATCGTCGAGTACTGGGGCGGCCGGCCCACCGCCGCGCAGCTGGCCTGGGTCGACCCGTCCTTCGCCGACCCGCAGGTCTGCTACGCGGCCCGCTACACCTACGACTACCAGTACGGGGGCTGCGGCAACTGGCCGTTCAACGCCGCCTACGCGTCGACGTACCAGGACCTCCAGGGCGTGATAACGCGACTGGCCTCGCTCACCGACCTGGAGACCCTGATCGCGGCCGGCATTCCGGCCATAACGTCACAGTCGTTCCTCGCGTCGGAGCTGACGGGCGCCGGGTACGGCACCTCCGGACACCTGATGACCGTGATCGGCTTCACCGCGGACGGCGACGTGATCGCCAACGACCCGTGCTCGGCCGACGACGACGCGGTCCGGCGGGTCTATCTGCGCCGGGAGTTCGAGAACATCTGGCTGCGCACCAAGCGCTACAACGCCAGTGGGAACGTCGCGTCCGGCACCGGGGGCGTCTGCTACCTGTACTTCCCGGCCTGTCCGACCGCGGCCCAGCTCAAGGCTCTCGCGGCGGTCGGCGTGCGCTGACCGGGCGCGACAGCGGCCCCCGGGGCAACCCGTGGGCCGCTCTCCTGTGACCAAGCTCTCCACCGCAAAAGCCGCAATCAATGGCATGGTGGACTTCATGACCACGCACTCCGCCACCGCCGCCCGTGCCCGCACCGGCGGCCCCAAGGACGACGGCCCCAAGGTTCTGGAACATGTCATGGGCTGGACTCTGGTCGTGGTCCTCGCCATGTTGGTGACTCAACTCGGCCTGCTGTGACCTGAACTGACATACTGCGAATGTCCCGCAGCCCGTTGAGACCAGGGTCGAAATTGAATATCAGCCAACAACGTGCCGCCGCCCGTCCCCGGGCGCGCGGCACCGAGCGTTCCGTGGCCCGCCGCGCCGAACTCATCGCCATCGGGCGGAAGTTGTTCGCCGACACCTCGTACGACGCGCTCTCCATGGACGACATCGCCAAGCAGGCGCATGTCGCCAAAGGGCTGATCTACTACTACTTCCAGTCGAAGCGCGGCTACTACCTGGCGATCATCCAGGACTCCGTCGCCGACCTGGTCACCTATGCGGCGAGCGGCCTGGAACTGCCCCAGGTGGACCGGGTCCACCGGACCATCGACAGCTACCTGCGCTACGCCGAGCACCACCAGGCCGCGTACCGCACGATCGTCAGCGGCGGTGTCGGCTTCGACACCGAGGTGCACGCCATCCGGGACGGGGTGCGCGAGGCGATCGTCGCGACCATCGCCGAGGGCGCCTACGGCCGTACCGACATCGCCCCGCTCGCCAGGGTCGGCCTGCTCGCCTGGCTGTGCAGCGTGGAGGGCGCCACCCTCGACTGGATCGACCGGCCCGAACTCTCCCGCGAGACCATGTGCGAGCTGCTGGTCAAGACGCTCGGCGGCACCATGCGCGCCATCGAGGAGCTGGACCCGTCCTACCGTGCCCCGGCTCCGGCCCGCCGGGACACCTGACGCACCCGGGCCGGTCCGCCGCGTCGCCCCGCCGGACCGGCCGCTGGGGCGGAGGGCTCGTGGTTCCCCCGCCCCAGGCCCCCGTGACCGGGGTCAGTTGATGGCCTTGATCAGCTCGCCGTTCGCGGTGTCGCCGCTCAGCTCCCAGAGGAAGGTGCCGCCCAGGCCCTGCTGGTTCTTGTAGGTCATCTTGGTCGCGATGGTCGCCGGGGTGTCGTAGCTCCACCAGTCGCTGCCGCACTTGGCGTACGCCGTGCCGCCCACCGTGCCGGTCGCCGGGCACTTGGTCCTGAGCACCTTGTAGTCGTCGATGCCCGCCTCGTAGGTGCCCGCCGCCGGACCGGTGGCCGAGCCGCCGGGTGCCGCCTGGGTGACCCCGGTCCAGCCGCGGCCGTAGAAGCCGATGCCGAGCAGCAGCTTGGCCGCCGGGATGCCGAGGCCCCGGAGCTTGGCGATGGTCGCGGACGTGTGGAAGTTCGCCGTCGGGATGCCCGAGTAGGAGTTCAGCGGCGAGTGCGGTGCCGTCGGGCCGGTCGAGGCCCAGGCGCCGAAGTAGTCGTACGTCATCGGGTTGTACCAGTCGACGTACTGCGCCGCGCCCGCGTAGTCGGCCGCGTCGATCTTGCCGCCGCTGGTGGCGTCGGCGGTGATCGCCGCCGTGACGAGCGAGCTGCTGCCGAACTTCGCGCGCAGCGCGGCCAGCACCTCCCGGAACGCGTCCCGGCCGCTGGTGTCGCAGGTGTTGCCGCAGGCGTTCGGGTACTCCCAGTCGATGTCGATGCCGTCGAAGACACCGGCCCACTTGGAGTTCTTCACCAGGTCGTAGCAGGACTGGGCGAAGGCGGTGGGGTTCCTGGCGGCCTCGCCGAAGCCGCTCGACCAGGTCCAGCCGCCGAAGGACCAGAGGATCCTGAGGTTCGGGTGCTTCTTCTTCAGCTTCAGCAGCTGGTTGAAGTTGCCGCGCAGCGGCTGGTCCCACGTGTCGGCGACGCCGTCCACGGACTCGGCGGCGGTGTAGGTCCGGTCGGTCGCCGCGTAGGAGTCGCCCATCGCGCACTTGCCGCCGGTGACGTTGCCGAAGGCGTAGTTGATGTGGGTCAGTTTCGCGGCCGAGCCGGAGGTCTCGACGTTCTTGACCAGGTACTTGCGGTCGTAGGTGCCCCATTCCGTGAAGTAGCCGACGACCTTGGAGCCGGCCTGTACGTGGGGGGCGGCCGGGGCGGAACGGGCGGCGGCGGTCGCCGTGCCCGCGCCGGCCAGCAGCCCGGCGCCGAGGACGGCACAACAGGCCGCGGAGAGCAGCGCCCGGAACCGGGAGCGGTGGGAGATGTGCATCGGGTGTCTCCTCCTGGGGGAGAGGGGAACGCGCGCCGATTGGCATGAACGCGGTAAAGCGTTGGTCATGGACCTTAGGAGGACTAGACCAGTCGGGTCAATGGTTCGGACCAATTTCGCGGGTTGGGGATGTTGGCCTGGAATTCCTGAAGTAAGCGGTCGTTAACTGGTGACGGGAGGTCCCCGATCGGGCATACTCACTGCGCAGCCGCAGGTCAGCAGCTTCCGCGACCCGGAACACCGACCTCGGCCGCATCCGTACGACAGGCGGAGCCGCCCCTATCCCACGGGCCGTGACCGTCGTTGCCCGACAGGGAGGAGACCGACGCCATGTCCGACCGCGACCCGCAGCCGGTGGAGCGTCAACTGCCCACGGACGAGGCGAGGGACCTGCTCGCGCTGGTCCGGGAGATCGCCCGCCGTGAGATCGCGCCGAAGGCGGCCGAGGAGGAGGACGCCGGGCGCTTCCCCCGCGAGGTCTTCACCCTGCTCTCCGAGTCAGGCCTCCTCGGCCTGCCCTACGACGCCGAGTACGGCGGCGGCGAGCAGCCCTACGAGGTCTACCTCCAGGTGCTGGAGGAACTGGCCGCGGCCCGCCTCACCGTCGGCCTCGGCGTCAGCGTGCACACCCTCGCGAGCTACGCGCTCGCCGCCTACGGCACCAAGCAGCAGCAGGTCGAACACCTGCCCGCGATACTCGGCGGCGGCCTGCTCGGCGCCTACTGCCTCTCCGAGCCGGCTTCCGGTTCGGATGCCGCCTCCCTGCGCACCCGGGCCGTCCGGGACGGTGATTCCTGGGTGATCAACGGCACCAAGGCCTGGATCACGCACGGCGGCGTCGCCGACTTCTACACGGTCATGGCCCGCACCGGCGCCGAGGGCTCGCACGGGATCACCGCCTTCCTGGTCCCCGGCGACGCCGAGGGGCTCAGCGGCGCGGTGCCCGAGAAGAAGATGGGCATGAAGGGCTCGCCCACCGCCCAGGTCCACCTGGACGACGTGCGGGTCCCCGACGACCGCCGCCTGGGGGAGGAGGGCCAGGGTTTCGCCATCGCCCTCTCCGCGCTGGACTCCGGGCGGCTCGGCATCGCCGCCTGTGCCGTCGGCCTGGCTCAGGCGGCCCTGGACGAGGCGGTCGGCTACGCCACCGGCCGACGGCAGTTCGGCCACCCCATCGCCGACTTCCAGGGCCTGCGCTTCATGATCGCCGACATGGCCACCCAGATCGAGGCCGGCCGGGCGCTGTACCTCGCGGCGGCCCGGCTGCGCGACGCGGGCCGGCCGTTCGCCAAGCAGGCGGCCATGGCCAAGCTGCACTGCACCGACACCGCGATGAAGGTCGCCACCGACGCCGTCCAGATACTCGGCGGCTACGGCTACACCGCGGACTTCCCGGTCGAGCGCTACATGCGCGAGGCCAAGGTCCTGCAGATCGTCGAGGGCACCAACCAGATCCAGCGGATGGTCATCGCCCGTCACGTGGCGGGGCCGGAAAGTCGCTGAACCCGCTGAACTGCCCGCGGGTGACCGTCGGCGCCGCCAGTCTGACCCACTCCGGGTCGTGGCGGCCCGGCAGGGCGCGGCCCCGCTCGGCCCAGGTCCGCATCAGATCGCGGTAGATGGGCGGATCCTGCGGCGGGGGAGGCGGCAGCGATGCCGCGGGCGGGGGCACGAAGATCCGGCGCTGACGGCCGAGAGCGGTGTAGGTGGTCGTCATGACCGGCCAACGCGAAGGCGGCCGCCCTGGTCACCGATCCCCCGAATCGTGCGTGAGTTCGTGGACGTCCGTTCCCGGATCTGGTCTCCGTCCGTTTTCTGACGTACCGTCAGCCGGACCCCGTCTCCAGCCTCCGGGGAGGCCTGCCATGGCCGACGACCGTCCCGTACCGCTCGACGAGTACCCCGTGCACCAGGTCCCGCTCTCGATGAAGCACGTCGCCACCGGGGACCGGAACGCCTACGACCGGTGCATCTTCCACGTCCTCGACCACGACGGCCGCGCCCTGCTCATCCTCGGCCTCGGCGTCTACCCGAACGTCGGGGTCATCGACGCCTACGCCACCCTGCGCACCGGGGACACCCTGCACGCGGTCCGCGCCTCGGACGCCCTGGGCGAGGACCGGATGCGGCTCGCGGTCGGCCCGCTGCGCATCGAGGTCGAGGAACCTCTCCGGCGCTTCCGCCTGACCTGTGCCGACGACGCACTCTCCTACGACCTCGTCTGGACCGCCGACTACCCGGCCCTGTGGGAACCGCACCACCTCCAGCGCCGGGGCGACCGGCTCACCCTGGAGGGCCGCAGGTTCGTGCAGGCCGGGGGAGTGTCCGGGGTGATCCGGGCCGGCGGCGAGGAGTTCCGGGCCGACCCGGCGGGCTGGACCGGCACCCGGGACCGCAGCTGGGGCGTCCGCCCCATCCCGGGGGAGGAGGCCGGGCGGCTCGCCGAGGAGAACCCGACCGAGGGCTTCCACTGGATCTGGTGCCCGGTCCGCTTCGAGGACCGCTTCCTGATGGTCATCACCCAGGAGGACGCCGACGGCCACCGCACCCTGAACGAGGCCACCCTGGTCCGCCCCGGCGACCGCGACCGCCAACTCGGCTGGCCGCACACCGAGATCGCCTACCGCTCCGGCACCCGGCACCCCGAACGGGCCGTCGTCCACCTCGGCGACCCGCGCAAACCCCGGGAACTGGAGGTGGAGATCCTCACCTCCACACCGCTCGCGGTCGGCGCCGGCTACCCGCCGGCGGAGGACTGGCAGCACGGCACCTGGCAGGGCCGCGGATGGGTGGACCGCCGTACCTACGACCTGACCGCGCCGCACCCCCGCGCGGCCTACGGCGTCACCGACCACTCCGCCCGCTTCCGCCTCGACGGACGGCTCGGCCACGGCATCTTCGAACACGGCTCGTTCGGCAGACACGATCCCAGCGGCTTCACCGGCTTCGACTCGGTGGCGCCCTGACGGAGGAGGCCGGGATGACGACGAAACCGCGTCCACGCACCACCACCCGCGACCCGGAGGACCTCGCGCGCCGGCTGACCGCGTGGCTGGACACCCGGCTCCCGGGCGCCAAGGCCGCCGGCGTCACGGTCCCCGCCTCCAACGGCATGTCCAGCGAGACCCTGCTCTTCGAGATCGAGCACCCTGAACCGCCGGTGCGGGCCTGCGCGTTGAGACTGGCGGCGGACCCGTCGGCGTACACGGTCTTCCCGTCGTACGACCTCACCCGGCAGTACCGGACCATGCGACTGGTCGCCGACCGCACGGATCTGCCCGTGCCCCGCGTCCTGTGGCTGGAGGAGGACCCCGGACCGCTCGGCGCGCCCTTCTTCGTGATGGAGCGCGTCGAGGGGCGCGTCCCGCCCGACGTCATGCCCTACACGTACGAGGGGAACTGGCTGCACGCGGCCACCGACACGGAACGCGAGCACCTCGAAGCCGTCTCCGTCGACCTGTTGGCCCGACTGCACGACCAAGTGCCCCTTGCCGAAGCCGAGTTCCTCACCTTCCCCGGGGACGGCGACGCCCTGCACCGGCACGTCGAGTCCCAACGGCGCTACTACGACTGGGTGGTGGACGGACTCGCGCGCTCACCCCTGATCGAGGCCGCCTTCGACCGGCTGGCCGACCTGTGGCCGCGCGAACCCGGCACGCCCGTCCTCAACTGGGGCGACGCCCGGATCGGGAACGTCGTGTACGACGGGTTCGACGCCGTCGCCGTCCTCGACTGGGAGATGGCGGCCGTGGCCCCGCGCGAGGTGGACCTCGGCTGGAGCGTCTACCTGCACCGCTTCTTCCAGGACCTCACGGCCGCCGCCGGGCAGCCGGGGCTGCCCGCGTTCCTGCGCCGCGACCGCGTCGAGGCCCGCTACGCCCGCCTGACCGGCCACACCCCGCGGGACATGGACTTCTACACCCTCTACGCCGCCCTGCGGCACGCGATCGTCATGCTGCGCATCGCCTACCGGCAGGTGTACTTCGGCGAGGCCGCCGTCCCCGCGGACCCGGACACACTGATCCTGCACCACGGGAGTCTGCGCGCCATGGTGCAGGGCAGGTACTGGGACGCGGTGCGGTGACTCAGGCGGCCTGACGGACGTCGCGGCCGCCGGGGCGCAGCGCCGACACGCGCATCGGGCGCGAGCCCGGGCCGCCGACGTGCGAGAAGGGCTGCGTCCGCCAGTTCAGACCCTGCGGCAGGGTGAGCAGGAGGGCGGTGTCCTGCTCCTGCGGCTCGGCGGACTCGTCCGCGGACGGGACGTCGTCCGCCGCGCGGCCCGTGCCGGCACAGACCGTGAGGCCGAACGGGTTCCACGGCGATGCGCACAGCGCGTGCTCCGGCAGGAACTCCTCGTCCGCCAGCAGCGCGATGGACTGCGCGCAGTCCGGGCAGATCACCCGGAACATCTCGAAGGTGTCGTAGGTGTCCAGTTCCTCGGCCTCGTAGAGGTCGGGTTCGACGCCCTCCGGCTCGGGCTCGACCACCAACTGCGGGCGCTTGGACACGGGACGACCAGGGCGCTTAAGACTCTGCATGGGTAACTCCCCCTCGGGCTGGGCCGTTACGGCGCTGCGGCCTCGACCACAGCAAGCACTTCCCGTCCGGTCTCGGCGGTAATCGCGAGGGCATCACGGAGCCTGTTCAAGGGCTGTGGCGTTCGTCACATGCCGCACGCAGGTGCCCGCTGGGGCGGATTTGTCCCCCCGGGCGGCCCGCGGCCGGCGCTCCCTGACATCACGAACCGGCCATGACCTGGGCGGCCGAGCTATCCGTGGAGATCAGGCGCACTGTAGCTTTTGCGCCATGGAGGAGCTGGACCGTCAAATCGTGCAGCTGCTCGTCAAGGACGGGCGGATGAGCTACACGGACCTGGGCAAGGCCACGGGTCTGTCCACGTCGGCCGTGCACCAGCGGGTGCGCCGGCTGGAGCAGCGTGGCGTCATCCGCGGCTATGCCGCGGTGGTCGACCCGGAGGCCGTCGGGCTGCCGATGACGGCGTTCATCTCGGTGAAACCGTTCGACCCCAGCGCCCCCGACGACATCGCGGACCGCCTGGCCGGCGTGCCCGAGATCGAGGCGTGCCACAGCGTGGCGGGCGACGAGAACTACATCCTCAAGGTGCGGGTGGCGACCCCGCACGAACTGGAGGAACTGCTGGCCAGGCTGCGCAGCCTGGCGGGGGTCTCGACCCGCACGACGGTGGTGCTGTCGACGCCGTACGAGGCACGTCCGCCGAAGATCTGAACGCCGCGCCCGCCGTCGTCGTGCCGGCTGCGGCTGCCGCTGGGACTGATACCGCCGTGGGCAGGCGTTCCGCAGGGCGGGACGGGTGGGCGCGGCCGACGGTGCCGGGTGCCTGTGAACGTGCTCCGAGCGCAACTTGGGCCACGGCGGGCGGGAGACGGCCGGCCGCGGGTGCGTCGTGGCTGGTCGCGCAGTTCCCCGTGCCCCTGAGGGAGCGCGTTCGGGGTCCCCCCGTTCAGAGTGATCGGGACCGAGGGGCGAAACTGTTCTCCATGAGTGAGCGCAGCCCCGAGCCCCAGACCGTCCTTCTCCGCCGCGGCGAGGTCCACAGTCCCGCCGATCCGTTCGCGACCGCGATGGTCGTGGAGCGGGGGCAGGTCGCCTGGGTCGGTTCCGAGGGGGCCGCCGACGCCTTCGCGGACGCGGTCGACGAGGTCGTCGACCTGGACGGGGCCCTGGTCACGCCCGCCTTCACGGACGCCCACGTGCACACCACCTCCACCGGCCTCGCTCTGACCGGCCTCGACCTGTCCGGGGCCACCTCGCTGGCCGCGGCCCTCGCGCTGGTCAGGGACTTCGCCGCCGCCCGCCCGGACGACCGGGTGCTGCTCGGGCACGGCTGGGACGCCGCCCGCTGGGCCGACGGCCGCCCGCCGACCCGCGCCGAACTGGACGCGGCCACCGGCGGCCGCCCGCTCTACCTCTCCCGTATCGACGTCCACTCGGCGGTCGTCACCACCGCCCTGCTGGACCTGGTCGCGGATGCGCTGCCCCGGGCGGACGCCCCTCTGACGAGCGACGCCCACCACGCCGTCCGCGCCGCCGCGTTCGCGGCCGTGACGCCCGCGCAGCGCGCCGAGGCCCAGCGCACCGCCCTCGCGCACGCGGCTTCGCTCGGCATCGGCACCGTGCACGAGTGCGGCGGGCCGAAGATCTCCTCCGAGGACGACTTCACCGGGCTGCTGCGGCTCGCCGGCGAACTGCCGGGACCGCGCGTCGTCGGCTACTGGGCCGACGCGGCCGACGAGGGCATCGCCAACGCCCGTCGCCTGGGCGCCCTCGGCGCCGCCGGAGACCTGTTCGTCGACGGCTCCCTCGGCTCCCACACCGCCTGCCTGCACGAGCCTTACGCCGACGCCGGTGACAGCACCGGGGCCGCCTACCTGGACGCGGTCGCCGTCGCCGCCCACGTCACCGCCTGTACCGAGGCCGGACTGCAGGCCGGCTTCCACGCCATCGGCGACGGCGCCGTGACCGCCGTCGTGGAGGGCGTGCGCGCCGCCGCCGAGAAGGTCGGCCTGGCCCGCGTCCGCGCCGCCCGGCACCGCGTCGAGCACGCCGAGATGCTCACGCCCGAGCACATCGCCGGCTTCGCGGAACTCGGCCTGATCGCCTCCGTACAGCCCGCCTTCGACGCGCTGTGGGGTGGCCCGGACGGCATGTACGCCCAGCGGCTCGGCGCCGGGCGGGCCCGCACCCTCAACCCGTTCGCCGCCCTCCTCAAGGCCGGGGTCCCGCTCGCCTTCGGCTCCGACAGCCCCGTCACCCCGCTCGACCCCTGGGGGACCGTCCGGGCCGCCGCCTTCCACCACACGCCCGAGCACCGGGTCTCCGTGCGGGCCGCGTTCACCGCGCACACCCGCGGCGGCTGGCGCGCGATCGGCCGGGACGACGCGGGTGTCCTGGTACCGGGGGCGCCCGCCGACTACGCGGTCTGGCGCACCGACGAACTGGTGGTGCAGGCGCCCGACGACCGGGTCGCCCGCTGGTCCACCGACCCGCGCTCCGGCACCCCTGGCCTGCCCGACCTGAGCCCGGGTCACGAGCTGCCGGTCTGTCTGCGCACCGTGGTGGGCGGCCGGACCGTGTTCGTACGACCGGGCGAGTGACCTCCCACATTCGTACGGCCGGGCGAGTGATCTCCCGGGGTGGCGCGGCCGTGATCGACGGCCGATGCTCCGTCGCGCGACCTGCGCATCCTCTGCGCTGACCAGCGGTTTGGGGGCATTTACGCAGGTCAAACGGCTGTTGACAGCCAGCGGCAGCGGGCCGGTAGGTTCGGCGGAGTCCACCACCGGACGCCCGACCGGGGAGCAGTTCGCGCACTCGTCGCAGCGCCGCTGGGTCAGGGACGGTGTGCCGCACCGGGGCACCGTCACTGGGAGCCAGGCTCAGCGCCCGCGCCGACGAGGGAACGTTCCGGCCGGTCGGGAGGTGTGACCCGGGTGGGGCCCGGAGCTCAGTAGACAACGGCTTTCGGTCGATCCGCAGCCAGCGGGTCCCAGGTCGGCCCGAAGGGCGCCGGGCCCCCATCCGCAGGGGAACAGAGTGGCGAAAGCACGTATGGCCGCCACCCGAAACGGGCATCCTTACCCCGTTCTTGCGGAATCGACACCACCATACGAATGAGCTGTCGCTTCAGTGCAGGCAGCGGCCACTATGGTGGTCCCCTGCGTACGACATGAAGGGGCAGCAGTGAACGACGGCGACGGAACCCTTGCGGCACAGTCCCAGGGGAGGCGGTTCGGCCCGCTCGGCACGGCCTTGGTGATCATTCCCACGTACAACGAGTCGGAGAACATCAAGTCCATCGTCGGCCGGGTGCGCCAGGCCGTCCCCGAGGCACACGTGCTGGTGGCGGACGACAACAGCCCCGACGGCACGGGCAAGCTCGCCGACGAGCTGGCCGCCGAGGACGACCACGTCCAGGTGCTGCACCGCAAGGGCAAGGAGGGCCTCGGCGCCGCCTACCTCGCCGGCTTCCGCTGGGGCATGGACAACGGCTACGGCGTGCTCGTCGAGATGGACGCCGACGGCTCCCACCAGCCGGAGGAGCTGCCCCGGCTGCTGACCGCGCTGAAGGGCGCCGACCTGGTGCTCGGGTCCCGCTGGGTGCCCGGCGGCCGGGTGGTCAACTGGCCGAAGTCCCGTGAGTTCATCTCCCGGGGCGGCTCCCTGTACTCCCGGCTCGCCCTCGACCTTCCCCTCCGGGACATCACCGGCGGGTACC
This sequence comes from Streptomyces sp. NPDC086777, assembly GCF_040702065.1. Classification (NCBI taxonomy): domain Bacteria; kingdom Bacillati; phylum Actinomycetota; class Actinomycetes; order Kitasatosporales; family Streptomycetaceae; genus Streptomyces; species Streptomyces sp. NPDC086777. The sequence goes on from NZ_JBFBJI010000002.1 coordinate 458,095, forward strand.
GCGCCTTCCGCCGCGAGACCCTTGAGGGCCTGGGGCTCGACGAGGTCGCCTCGCAGGGCTACTGCTTCCAGGTCGACCTGGCCCGCCGCGCGATCAAGGCCGGCTACCAGGTCGTCGAGGTGCCCATCACCTTCGTCGAGCGGGAGTTCGGCGACTCCAAGATGAGCCGCGACATCCTTGTCGAGGCGCTGTGGCGGGTCACCTCGTGGGGCGTCACCGACCGCGTGGGCCGGATGACCGGCAAGGGCAGGCCCTCCTAGCCGACGCCCGGGAAACCCACGGTTCCGGTTGATCATCCCCTTATGCCGCACTGAGCCTGGCCCAGGCACACTGGGTGCATGACGACTGGCGCGCAGACCCCTCCGTCCACCACCCGGCCCCGCCGCTCGCGGCTCGGCAGATACCTGCCGCTGGGTCTGGCGGTCTGGCTGGTGCTGGAGATCTGGCTGCTGACGGTGGTCGCGGGCGCGGCGGGCGGCATGACGGTGTTCCTGCTGCTGGTGGCGGGCTTCGTCGCCGGTGCCGTGGTCATCAAGCGGGCCGGGCGGCGCGCCTTCCGAAGCCTGAACGAGGCGATCCAGCGCGGCGGCTCCCCGGAGCGCGGCGGTGGTAACGGCCTCATGATGCTGGGCGGCCTGCTGCTCATGATCCCCGGCCTGGCCTCCGACGTCCTCGGCCTGCTGCTCCTGCTGCCCCCGGTCCAGAAGGCGGTCTCGCGTTTCGCCGAGCGCACCTTCGACCGCAAGCTGCGTTCCGCCGTCCCCGGCACCCTGGGCGACGCCTTCCAGCAGGTCCGCATGCACCGCCCGGACGGAAAGGTCGTCCAGGGCGAGGTGATCCGCAACGACGGTCCCCGGCCCGGGGACGAGCCGGCGGGGGAGCGACCGCCGCTGACGCGGTGAGCGCGTCGCACCTGCCCACAACAACCGAGGGCGCCGTACGTTCGTGAACGTACGGCGCCCTCGGTTGTTGTGTCGGCTTCCGCTGCTACGCGGAACTGCACGGACTATGCCGACTTGCGGCTGTCCCTGGGATGGATCGCGATGTTCATCGCCCCGGAACGCAGAACCGCCAGACGCTCCTCGAGGACCTCTTCGAGTTCCTCACGGGTGCGCCGCTCCATCAGCATGTCCCAGTGGGTACGCGCGGGCTTGGCCTTCTTCTCCTCAGGGCCGTCGCCGTCCACGAGGAGTGCCTGGGCCCCGCAGACCTTGCACTCCCACTCCGGCGGGATCTCCGCCTCGACCGAGAAGGGCATCTCGAACCGGTGCCCCTTCTCGCATGCGTACTCCACGGCCTGGCGCGGGGCCAGGTCGATACCGCGGTCCGTCTCGTAGCTGGTCACCACGAGGCGCGTACCGCGAAGAGCTCGCTCACTCATGAATCGTGCCTCCCGGGCTTGTCGCCCACAGGACAGGTGTCGCTGTCGTCGTCATCCGGTCAACGTCCGGTCGGCGGTAAAGATTCCCGTTCCGGGTCATGCGTCGCCGTCGTAGCCGCCCCTTGTTGTACCCACCAGCGCCCGGTTTGTCACATCTGCTAACAGATGTCACCCAGCGTTTCGGCATCTTTGACGCGCAGTAACGGTACGCCTGGCAGGCCAAACGCGTACACTACCGCCCTTCCGCGTTGAACGCTAAATCTTCCCGCTGGATCTTCCCGCTAGACCTTCTGCGGAACCGGATTGCCGGCCTCGCCGATCGCCCGACGCACCGGTACCCGCGCGAGCAGCGCGAACCCGATGACGAAGAAGACCACCAGCGAGATGATCGCCGAGCGGTAGCTCCCGGTCAGCTGGTAGGTGATCCCGAACAACAGCGGTCCCAGCCAGCTCATCCCCCGATCGCTCATCTCGTACGCCGCGAAGTACTCGGCTTCTTTTCCGGGCGGCACGAGATGGGAGAACAGGGAGCGGGACAGGGCCTGGCTGCCGCCGAGGACCAGACCGATGCCGGCCGCGAGGGCGAAGAACCACACCGGTGCCCCGGCCGGCAGGAAGTACCCGGCCGCCAGCGTCACCGTCCATGCCACCAGCGATCCCAGGATGGTGCGCTTCGCGCCGTACGTCCTGGCCAGCCGCCCCATCGTCAGCGCGCCCGCCACGGCCAGCACCTGCACCATCAGGACCGCGCCGATGAGCGTCGACTGGCCGAGCCCGAGCTCCTCCGAGCCGTAGACGGACGCCTGGGAGATCACGGTCTGGATGCCGTCGTTGTAGACGAGGTACGCCAGCAGGAAGGAGAGCGTCAGCGGATGGCGGCGCATGTCCCGGACCGTCGCCGCGAGTTGTCGCAGCCCCGGCGCCGTCGCCCCGTCCGTCCGGCCGCCGCGGTCGCGCAGCCGGCGCAGTGGTACGAGGGTGAAGGCGCCCCACCACAGGCCCGCCCCGGCCAGGCAGATGCGGACCGCCTCCGTCTCGGAGAGGCCGAAGGAGTCGTGTGCCGAGTAGAGGACCAGGTCGACGACCAGCACCAGGGAGCCGGCCACGTAGCCGAAGGCCCAGCCCCGGGCGGAGACGGTGTCGCGTTCCTCGGGCGGGGCGATCTGGGGGAGGTAGGAGTTGTAGAGCATCAGGGCGACGGACTGGGCGGCGTTCGCGACGACCAGCAGCAGCCCGCCGAGCAGATAGCGGTCGCCGTCCAGGAAGAACATGCCCGTCGTCGCCGCGGCCCCGGTGTACGCGGCCACGCCGAGCAGGTGCTTCTTGCGGCCGGTCCGGTCGGCCGCGCTGCCCACCAGGGGCATGAGGACGACCGCGAGGACCACCGACAGGGAGACCGAGTAGGCGAAGAAGGAGCCCGCCCGGACGGGGATGCCCAGCGGGTGGACGTAGCCGTCGGCGTCCGCCGCGTGGTCGGCGACCGACGTGAGGTACGGACCGAGGAACACGGTCAGGACGCTCGTCGAGTAGACCGAGCACGCCCAGTCGTAGAAATACCAGCCGCGCTGTTCGCGCCGCAGCTCGGTGGCCTCGTCGACGACCCCCGACCGCACGGTTTCGGTGCCCACCCGCGCCCTTGCCTCTCCCGCAGCAGTACCGCTCGCGCGCCTCAGAACCAGACGCGGCGATCCTGCATGACCTCACGCAACGTGTCGATGTGATCGGTCATGATGCCATCCACTCCCAGGTCCAGGAGCCGGTGCATCCGCTCGGGTTCGTTGATGGTCCACACGTGGACGTGCAGCCCGAGCGCGTGGGCGGCGCGCACGAAGCGCCGGTCGACCACCGGGACCCCCGACTGGGACTCGGGCACCTGCGCGGCGACCGCCGACCGGCGCACCGACGCGGGCAGTCCCCAGGAGCGCAGCCGCAGCCCGACCACACCGCGCGTGCCGAACGAAGTGGCCAGGCGCGGCCCGGCCAGCCGCTGCGCGCGCAGCACCCGCGCCTCCGAGAACGACCCGACGCAGACCCGGTCGTAGGAGTCCGTCTTCTCGACGAGCTCGAGAAGCGGCCGCAGGGCCGGTTCCGCCTTGGCGTCCACGTTCCAGCGGACGTCCGGGAACTCCTCCAGCAACTCCTCGAAGAGGGGGAGCGGCTCGCGGCCCGCCACGCGCGCCTGCCGTACGTCCTCCCACGGCAGGTCGGCGATCCGGCCGGCCCCGTCGGTGACCCGGTCCAGGGTGTCGTCGTGGAAGGCGACGAGCCTGCCGTCCGCCGTGGCGTGCACATCGGTCTCGATGTACCGGTAGCCGAGTTCGACCGCGCGCCGGAACTGCGCCACGGTGTTCTCCAGGCCGTCCGCGGCTCCGCCCCGATGGGCGAAGGCGATGGGGCCGGGGTGGTCCAGGTACGGGTGGCGTGTCAGCGTGCTCACTTGCGCAGTATCGCGCGCCCGGGTGACCCCGTGGCAACGACAGTGCTGCGGCCGGATGCCGCCGGGACGGCGAACACCCTCAGGAACAGCTGTGCCAGGGGTCCGATGGACACCGCGTAGAGCAGGGTGCCGACGCCGACCGTCCCGCCGAGCGCGAACCCCGTGGCGACCACCGCGACCTCGATCGCCGTCCGGATGAGCCGGATCGAACGGCCGGTACGCCGGTGCAGCCCCGTCATCAGGCCGTCCCGCGGGCCGGGCCCGAAGCTCGCCGCGATGTACAGGCCGGTCGCCGCCCCGTTGAGCACGATGCCGCCCGCCATCAGCGGGATCCGCACGGCGAACGCGTGCGCGTCGGGGAGGACGGCGAGCGCGGCGTTGATGGCGAGGCCGATGACGAAGACGTTGGAGACCGTGCCGAGGCCCGGCCGCTGGCGCAGCGGGACCCACAGGAGCAGCACGGCCGCCCCCACGACGATCGACACCGTGCCGATGCCGAGCCCGGTGTGCCCGGCGAGCCCCTGGTGCAGCACACCCCACGGCTCCAGGCCGAGGCCCGCCTCGACGAGCAGCGCGGAACTGACGCCGTACAGCGTGAGCCCCGCGTAGAGCTGGACCAACCGTCGCCCGAGACGGCCTTGCGTGGACAAGAGGTACCCCCTGATGGGTGAGGGAAAGGACGGCGGCGGCAAGAGCCGGCAGTGGAAAAGGTGGACTGGCTCGTGTCACTCTGTGGCTTGGAAGGGAACGGCATCCATGGCCAATTCGGGGAAGGTGGACTGATTCGCATGGCGCAGTGGACCTCGGCGGTGGGGCCCGCGCAGCTCGCCCGGCTGCTCAACTCGCAGCAGGACCGCCCGGCCGGTCCCGGCACCCGGCGCCCGCCGGCCTACCGCGCCCTCGCCGACGGCGTCCGGCTGCTGGTCCTGGAGGGCCGCGTCCCGGTCGCCGCCCGGCTGCCCGCCGAACGCGAACTGGCCCTCGCCCTGTCCGTGAGCCGCACGACGGTGGCGGCGGCGTACGAGGCGCTGCGCACGGAGGGCTTCCTGGAGTCCCGCCGCGGTGCGGGCAGCTGGACCGCGGTCCCGGCCGGCAACCCGCTTCCGGCCCGCGGCCTGGAACCCCTGCCCCCCGAGGCGCTCGGCTCGGTGATCGACCTCGGCACCGCCGCCCCGGCCGCCCCCGAGCCGTGGCTGACCCGAGCGGTCCAGGGCGCCCTGGCGGAACTCCCGCCCTACGCCCACACCCACGGCGACTACCCGGCCGGGCTTCCCGTCCTCCGGTCGATGATCGCCGAGCGTTACACGGCGCGCGGGATCCCCACCATGCCCGAGCAGATCATGGTCACGACCGGGGCGATGGGCGCGATCGACGCGATCTGCCACCTCTTCGGCGGGCGCGGCGAGCGCATCGCTGTCGAGTCACCCTCCTACGCCAACATCCTCCAGCTGATGCGGGAGGCGGGCGCCCGCCTGGTGCCGGTGGCGATGGCCGAGGGACTGGGCGGCTGGGACCTGGACCGCTGGCGTCAGGTGCTGCGGGAGGCCGCGCCCCGGATCGCCTACGTGGTCGCCGACTTCCACAACCCCACCGGGGCGCTCGCCGACGACGACCAGCGGCGCCGGCTGGTGGACGCGGCCCGCTCGGCCGGGACGGTGCTGGTCGCCGACGAGACGATGAGCGAGCTGTGGCTCGACGACGACGTGGAGATGCCCCGTCCGGTCTGCGGCTTCGATCCGGCGGGCTCCACCGTCATCACCGTGGGCTCCGCCAGCAAGGCGTTCTGGGCGGGCATGCGCATCGGCTGGGTACGGGCGGCTCCCGACGTGATCCGCAGCCTGGTCGCCGCGCGGGCCTACGCCGACCTGGGCACGCCGGTGCTGGAGCAGCTGGCGGTGAACTGGCTGTTCAGCACGGGGGGCTGGGCCCAGGCCGTCGAACTGCGCAGGGCCCAGGCCCGCGAGAACCGGGACGCCCTGGTGACGGCGGTCCGCCGCGAGCTGCCGACCTGGGAGTTCGAGGTGCCCAAGGGCGGGCTGACCCTCTGGGTCCGGGCGGGGGGACTGTCCGGTTCCCGGCTGGCGGAGGCGGGGGAGCGGGTGGGGGTCCGCGTCCCGTCCGGTCCCCGCTTCGGGGTCGACGGGGCCTTCGAGGGCTATGTGCGTCTTCCGTTCACCGTGGGGGGCGCGGTGGCGGAGGAGGCGGCGGTGCGGTTGGCCGCGGCGGCGCGGCTGGTGGAGGCCGGGGGGAGTGGGGAGGCACCGCGCACCTTTGTGGCGTAGCAGGGGTCGTCGTTCGGCTGCGGGTGAGTGGGGGCTGGTCGCGCAGTTCCCCGCGCCCCTCGGGGCGCGCTGCCCAAGCCGTGTCTCATCCGGCTACAGCCGCGGGCAGTCGTGCCGCAGGGCGGTACGGGTGGGCGCGGCGGCACCCCGCAAGATCGGGCGAGGGACACCCGCCCCCACCTCAGCCCTCGGCGACCGCAGCCTCCAGGGGTGCCGCCTCCTGCACCCCCTCGCTCCTCGGCGGCAACAGGGCCAGCACCGCCTCCCGGTCCACCTCGCTCGTCGCGTCGTCGTACGGATCCGGAGTCGCAGGCACCTGAAGCCGCAGCACCGGACCGTGTCCCAGCCGCGCATACCCCCGCCCCGGCGGGACCTGAGCCAGCGGCGTCGTGTGCGGCGGGGCCCCCAGCGCGGCGGCCAGTTCGTCCGGCAGCGCCGGTCCCAGCACGACCCGCGCGCACGCGTGCTGTCGTACCGCCTCGCTCAACACGTCCGCGTTGTCGAGCTGTTCGGCGACCACCACGGTGACGTTGGCCGCGCGGCCGTGCCGGAGAGGAGCCTGGAGCAGGGCCTGCGGGTCCTTGTTGCCGTCCGCCGCGGCCAGGTGCACGAAGGCGCTCGGGCGGTCGAGGAGGATCCACAGGGGGCGGCGGCAGTCGTCCGGCGGCGGGTGGCCCGCCTGGCGTGCGCGGCTGACGGCGATGAGCCGCCGCTCCGTCTCGTTCGCGGCCCACTCCAGGCTGGCCAGGGCCCCGGCCAGCCCGCACTCCACCGCGAGGACCCCGTCCCGGCCGGCGAGGCACATGTACTCACCGGTGCCGCCGCCCTCGACGATGAGGACGTCGCCGTACTGGAGGGCCTGCAGGGCGACGGAGCGCAGCAGGGTCGAGGTACCGCTGCCGGGACGGCCCATGACCAGCAGGTGCGGTTCGGTGGAGCGGGCGCCGGTGCGCCAGACGACCGGCGGTACGTCACGCTGCTCGTCGCCGTACCCGAGCGGGAGCGTGCGCTGGACCTCGCCGGCGTCGGTGAACCCGAGGACCGTCTCGCCCGGCGCGGTGACGAAGCGCTGGGCGGCGATGTCGGTGGGCAGCGGGGCGAGGACGGTCACCATGAGCCGGTTGCCCTCCTCGTCCCACGCGAAGTGGTACTCGCGGCCCCGCCCGGACTTCGCGGTGAGCAGGTTCTCGATCCGCGCGCGGGCCTGCGGCTCGCCGTCAGGGAAGTACGCGGGGTAGCGGAGCAGCAGCTGGCCGAGGCGGCCCGCGTCGTCGAACTCGTGGGCGAGGAAGGCCTTGTCCCACTCCCCGCCGTGTGCGTACAGCGGCGCCGGGTCCTCGGCGGCCGAGAAGTACGGCACCAGGGCCTCGTACAGGGACTGGAGCCGCTGGGTCTGCGACTCGTCGGGGCCCTCCGGCGGGGGTGGGGTGCGGTCGCGGCCCTGCCAGGCGCTCGCCGCCATCAGGGTGATGACGGCGAGCAGCGGTCCGTACGGCACCAGCGCCACGACCAGGACGACCGAGGCCCCCAGGAACAGGAGCGGCCCGCGTTTGTCCTTGGGTGTCTCCGCCCATCTGCGCCGCCCGGCCGCGGCCAGCCGGCTCAGCCCGCGGGTCACGGTGATGAGGGGGTGGAGGACGTCGGTGGCGCTGTCGGCGGCCGTCCGGGCCAGCTCCCGGCTCCGGGCGAGCTGCGCGCCGCCGTTGCTCAGAATGCGGGGGAGAGGGCGCCGTGCCACTGCTGTCTCCTCACGGTGCGTACGGGCGGGTCGGGTGTCAGAACTTGATGCCGCCGAGCAGGCTCGCCAGGCTCTCGCCGCCTGCCTTGATGCTCGGCGCGATGGCCGTGCTGGCGAGATAGAAGCCGAAGAGCGCCGAGGCCGTGGCGTGCGACGGCTTCAGCCCGTCCTTGCGGAAGAAGAGGAAGACGACGATGCCGAGGACGATGACGCCTGAGATGGAGAGGATCATTTGAGATCTCCTGGTGTCGAAGGGGGACAGTCACCATGAGTTCTTCCAGGATCACACCAGGTATCCATACGATTAAAGGTGCGAATGGGTGAATGTCGACTTATTTCACCCATCTGGTGGATCGTTCGTGTTCTGTGTTGGCCGGATTGGCCGCCCTGTGGTGCGGGAAGGTGATCGTCCGGCGGGGGCGCGGTGATCTTTACCTCGGGCAGATCCGGTCATGTGCACCCTGAGCCAGTAGGCTGGCGATTCACTCGTACGGCCCCGCGGCCCGCCCGTTGCCGTACGCTCCCTCAGTCCGCGATAGTCCCCGCAGTGCACAGGAGAGGCGGTCCGGCCGATGAGCGAAGCCCCCGACCCCGAGGTCGTGGAGCTGGCGACCAGGATCTTCGATCTGGCCCGGCAGGGGCGGACCGAGGAGCTCGTGGCGTACCTCGACGCGGGCGTTCCGGCCAACCTCACCAACGACCGCGGCGACTCCCTCGTGATGCTCGCCGCCTACCACGGCCATGCCGCGGCGGTGCGTGAGCTGCTCGCCCGGGGCGCCGAGGCGGACCGGGTCAACGACCGAGGCCAGTCGCCACTCGCCGGAGCGGTCTTCAAGGGCGAGACGGACGTCGTCAGGGTGCTGGTGGAAGCCGGCGCGGACCCGGCGGCGGGCACTCCCTCGGCGGTCGACACCGCGCGGATGTTCAGCAAGACGGAGGTTCTGGAACTATTCGGCACCTCCTGACCCATCTGTTCTGACCAGCTAAAACACACAAAACGGGGGAGGCGGTACAGGGCCGCCGAAATTTCGGTCGCGGCAGGTCGAAGTGCCGAGTCATCATGACGTCGTGATTCACGGACGCGATGGCTGGGCAGGTGTTGCCGCACCGCGCGGGCCGTGATGCGGCCCGCATGGGCCACTGACGAGAGGCAGAGAGAAATGGTCTACAGCAAGCAAGAGACGGCGGGCGCTCCGACGTTGTGTCACGCGGCCAGGTAGTGCGTGTTCTCCGGTTGCGTCGACGCTTGATGTGAGGCTGTTTCCCATGTTCGATCCGGTCATAGCGCCCAGCGGCACGCTGCTCGGCCTGCTTCAGCGGGGCCGAGGCGACGGCACGCTGCACGCGCTCACCGCACCGCGCGCCGAGGCGCTCGCGGCGCTGAACCACTGCGTGCTCCACGACCCCCGCCACGACTGGCAGGTGGAGAACCGCTCCCTGTACTACGCCCGGCTCTACCTGGACCTGCACGGCGAGCTGGACGCCGTCGAGGCGCACCTCTTCGAGGCCGAGGACGTCCTCGACACCGAGGAGTCCCGCACCGGCCTCGCGCTCGCCGTCCTCGGACACCTCGCCTCCTACGGCAGGCGGGACGCGCTCGACCTGCTGCGCCGGTATGCCGCGACGGGCTCCAACTGGGCCTGGGCCCTGGACGAGCTGGCGCTGCGCGACGACGACGCCGGCCTGCGCGCCCTCGCCGCTCCGGTGCTGGCACGGTTCACCACGGACGCCGAGGGCGAGGCCGAGCTGGCCGCCGCCGTACGGGACGCGTTCGAGCCACGGCCCTGGCGGCTGTGGGCCGAGGACCCCCGCGAGCCCATCGCCACACGCGTGCGTGCCGCACAGGAGGCCGGCTGCTTCGACCGCTGGCAGCGGCAGCTGCGACCTACCGGGCCCCGTCCGGGGTGGAGCGTGCGGGCCGTCTTCGAATGGGCCCAGCAGGGCGTCGAGCGCGGCGCGGCCCTCCACGTGCCGGCCGCCCGCTGCCTGGTCGCCGTCGCCGGCCCCGAGGACCGGCCGGAGATCCTCCAGGCCGCCAAGGACGGCACCGACGGAGCCCGCTCCACCGCACTGCGCTACCTCGCCGACAGCAACGACCCCGACGCGCTGAACCTCATCGAGGCCGCGGTCGCCGACGGCACGGCCGCCGTCGTGGAGGCCGCCGTCGACGCCTTCGAACGCATGCGCAGCATCGCCGCCGTCGACCGGGCGCGCGGCTGGGCCCGCCGGCCGGACGCCCTCGGCGCCGCCGCCGCCCGGATGCTCGCCTGCCGGGGCGGATCCAAGGACAGCGAACTGGTCCTCGCCGCACTCCGGGAGGCCGTACGCGGCGAAGGCCCGGACGCGCCCACGCTGTGGACGCTCGTCGACGGCACCGGACGCCTCGGCATCGTCTGCGCCGCCCCCGTCCTGCGCCACGTCTACCGCGAGACCGCCTCGTCCCACCTGCGTGGCCGCGCCGCCCGCGCCCTGGCCGCCACCGATCCCTCCTTCGCCACCGGCTTCGCCGTCGAATGCCTGTGGGACTGCGAGGAGACCACCCGCGAACTCGCCGCCCGGCACGCCGAGACCGGTGACGCCCGGGTCGTCGAACAGCTCCGCCGGCTCGCCGCCGACCCCGCCGAGGAGGCGGAGGTGCAGACGGCCGTACGCAGCCGTATCGGACCGGACCCGGCTGCCATGTGACATATCACTGCACCGGGCACCTGCTTTCACCACGGGATCAGCGGGAACCACGGGAACCACGGGGGATCCCGTGCACGTTCCACGAGCGGACGACTGCGCGCCGGGTGAACGAGCGGTGACCGCCGGGTCAGCCGGGCATGGCCGCCGGTTGGCCCGCTCGGGTGTGCAGGGCAACGCTCATGGGACGTTTAACCACCGGAAAGATCCACTTTGACGCGGCCACGTCCAGCGCGGCGACAACACCGGTATGCGTGTCGTCATCGTGACCGAATCCTTTCCCCCCGATGTGAACGGCGTGGCCCACTGCGCGCTCCAGACCGCCCGACACCTCGTCGATCGCGGTCACGCTCCCCTCGTCGTCGCTCCGGCCCCCGCCCCCGGAAACAGGCTCGCCGCGGCTGCCGCGCCCTGCCCTGTCGTCCACGTCCCCTCCCTTCCGCTCCCGGGCTATCCCCAGGTCCGCGTGGCTCTCCCCAGCCGCAGGCTCGCCGCCGCGCTGATCGAGCACCGCCCCGACGTGGTGCACCTGGCCAGCCCCTTCATCCTCGGCGTCCGCGGCATGGCCGCCGCCGCCCGGCTCGGCATCCCGGCCGTCGCCGTCTACCAGACCGACCTGGCCGGATACGCCCGCACCTACGTGGGCGCCGGCGAGGCGGCCGCCTGGCGGCGGATCCGGTCCGTGCACGGCGCCGCCGACCGCACCCTCGCCCCGTCCACCGCCTCGATCGCCGATCTGGAGGCGCACGGGGTGCCCCGGATCCAGCTGTGGCAGCGCGGCGTGGACACCGTCCGCTTCCGCCCCGAGTTCCGCGACGAGGCACTGCGCCGCGAGATCGCTCCGAACGGCGAGGTCATCGTCGGCTACGTCGGCCGTCTCGCCCCCGAGAAGCAGGTCGAACTCCTGGCCGGGGTCTGCGGCCTGGAAGGCGTCAAGGTCGTGATCGTGGGCGACGGGCCCGCCCAGGCCCACCTCACCGAGGCGCTGCCGGGTGCGGTCTTCCTCGGCCGCCGCACCGGCGACGACCTCGCGCGGATCTTCGCCTCGTTCGACGTCTTCGCGCACACCGGCCCCTTCGAGACGTTCTGCCAGACCGTCCAGGAGGCCATGGCCAGCGGTGTCCCGGTCGTCGCGCCCGCCGTCGGCGGTCCGATCGACCTGGTCGACCACGGCCGCACCGGGTTCCTGGTCCCGCCCCGCGACGCCGGCGCCGTACGGGCGGCCGTGGCCTCCCTCGTCGCCGACGCCGGGATGCGGGCCGCGTTCGGCCACGCCGCGCGGACCACGGTCGAGGGCCGCACCTGGGCCGCCGTCGGCGACCAGCTGATCGGCCACTACGAGGACGTGCTCGCGGCGCGCCGACCGGTGGTGGCGGCATGAGCGCCACCACGCCGGGCCCGCTGCGCATCGTCCGGCTGGCCAACTTCGTCGCCCCCGCCTCCGGCGGTCTGCGCACCGCCCTGCGTGAACTCGGCAAGGGCTTCGTGGCGGCCGGGCACGAGTCGGTGCTGATCGTGCCGGGCGAGCGCTACTCGGACCGGTACGAGGAGCAGGGCCGGGTCATCACGCTGCCCGGCCCGCTGCTGCCCGGCACCGGCGGTTACCGCGTCCTCGTCGACAGGAAGCGGGTCCAGACCCTCCTGGAGCACCTCGCCCCTGACCGACTGGAGGTGTCCGACCGCACCACCCTGCGCTGGACCGGCCGCTGGGCCCGGCGCGCCCGGATCCCCGCCGTGATGGTCTCCCATGAGACCGCCGACGGAGTCCTGCGCACCTGGGGCATGTCCGAGAACATGTCCCGGCGCACCGCCGACGCGCTCAACATCCGTACCGCGCACACCTACGCGCGCGTGGTGTGCACCACCGAGTTCGCCGAGCGCGAGTTCATCCGCATCGGCGCGCGCAACGTCGTACGCGCCCCCCTGGGCGTCGACCTCGCGGGCCGCCACCCCTCGCTCCGCGCCCCCGACCTGCGGGCGCGGTACGCGCGCGAGGACGAGGCGCTGCTCGTCATGTGCTCGCGGCTGTCCGTGGAGAAGCGGCCCGGCACCGCCGTCGACGCCGTGGAGGCGCTGGTACGGCGCGGCCGCCGGGTGATCCTGGTGGTGGCCGGCGACGGGCCGCTGCGGGAGCGTCTGGAGCAGCGGGTGCGGGAGCGCAGGCTGCCGGTGACCTTCCTGGGGCACGTCTCCGACCGCGACAGTCTGGGCGCGCTGCAGGCGTCCGCCGACGTCGCCCTGGCGCCGGGACCCGCCGAGACGTTCGGGCTGGCCGCCCTGGAGGCGATGGCCTGCGGGACGCCCGTGGTCGCCAGCGCCTCGTCCGCGCTGCCCGAGGTGATCGGTTCCGCCGGCGCCACCGCGGCGGACCGCGGCGAGGCGTTCGCCGACGCCGTGGAGATGCTCCTGGAGCGGCCCACGGCCGAGCGCCGGGAGACGGCACGCGCGCGTGCGGAGTGCTTCGGCTGGGAAACGGCCGTCGAGGCGTTCCTCGCCGCGCACGACGCGCCGGTGCTGTCCCGCCGTGACGGGAGCCTTGACGCCAGTCCCGGCGACAGCGGAACGACGGCACCGGTCCGCCGTGTCGTGCCGGAGGGCGTGGCATGAGAACGGTTCGCTTCGTGGCGCTCGGCGACTCGCTGACCGAGGGCGTGGGCGATCCCGCCGGCGACGGGTGGCGCGGCTGGGCCGCGCTGCTGGCCGGCGGGCTCGCCGTGAAGGAGGTGGAGTTCACCAACCTCGCGGTCAGCGGGGCACAGACACGTGACGTGCTGGAACGCCAGACCCCGGCCGCGCTGGAACTGCGTCCCGACATCGTCGCCGTCGTCATAGGCGTCAACGACACCCTGCGCTGCACGTTCGACATCCACGCGGTGGCCGAACGGCTCGACAAGGTCTACGCGGCCCTGACCGCGCAGGGCGCGACCCTGCTCACGGCGTGCCTGCCCGACCCCGGTGCGATGTGGGGGCTGCCGGGCGCCCTGGCCCGGCCGCTGGCCCGCCGGGGCCGTGCGGTGAACGCCGTGGTGCACGCCCTGTCCGAGCGGTACGGGGCCGTGCACCTGCACGCGTCGGAGGGCGCCTGGCTCACCGACCGGGAGATGTGGAGCGCGGACCGGCTGCACCCGTGCGAGCGCGGGCACCGGCAGCTCGCCGTCCGCTTCCACGCCCTGCTCGCCCCGCTGGGCATGGCGACCGGGACGGCGCCGTCCCCCGAGCCCGAGTTCCCGCCGCCGACGAAGAAGGCGAGTCTCCTGTGGCTGGCCACGGCCGGCACCGCCTGGGTGATCAGGCGCTGCCGGGACCTGCTGCCCCAGCTGCTGCGGCTGGCCGTCGACGAGATGCGGCACCGCCGCAGGGGCACCAGCGCCCGCCTGGACCTGAGCGCGTCCGCCGCGGTCTCCGCCGCGCTGGCCGCCCTCCAGCCGCCGGAGCGGCCGGCGGACGCCGCGTGACGAGGCCACCGCGGTGAATCAGCCACGTCGGGGCACGGTACGGCTGCGTGACGCAGTGGTTCGGCTGCGTGGTACGGCGGTTCGGCTGCGTGGTACGGCGGTTCAGCGGCGGCGTACGGCCAGGAAACGGACCGGGATGCCCGGGACCGCCTGGGCCGCGGCCGGGAGGTCGGCGGCGCGGACCACCGCGATCACCGGATAGCCGCCGGTGGTCGGATGGTCGGCCAGGAACACCACCGGACGCCCGTCCGGCGGCACCTGCACGGCGCCGAGAACCATGCCCTCGCTGGGGAGTTCACCGGTACGGGCCCGCTCCAGGGCGGGCCCTTCCGTGCGCAGCCCGATGCGGTTGCTCGCGGACGACACGCGGTACGCGCGCGAGGTGAACGCCCGGACGGCCTCCTTCGTGAACCAGTCGGCCCGCGGGCCGGGCGTCACCCGCAGCACGAGTTCCGTCGGCGGGGACGGCTGCGGTACGACGTCCACGCGCGCGTGCGGTCCCGCGGGTGTGCCGAGCGGCAGCACCGTGCCGTCCGCCAGCGGGGCCGGACCCAGCCCGGAGAGCAGGTCCGTGGACCGGCTGCCGAGCACCGGTTCCACCGCGATCCCGCCGGCGACGGCCACATAACCCCGTACGCCGGAGCGGGCCGTTCCCACCTCCAGCAGCTCCCCGGCCGCCACCACGACCGGCGCGCCCCAGGCCGCCGGACGCCCGCCCACCGTGACGGGGCACGGCGCGCCGCCGACCGCCACCACGACCGCCGAACGCGGCCGCACGGCACACCCGTTGAGTGTCGTCTCCAGAACGGCCGCGTCCGGCGCGTTGCCGACCAGCCGGTTCACCAGTGCCGCCGCGGGCGGGTCCAGCGCCCCGGAACGGGGCACCCCCAGATGCGCGTGCCCGGGCCGCCCCCGGTCCTGCACGGTGGTCAGCGCACCGGCCCGTACGACCACGAGCGCACGGTCGGTCATACGTCCCCCACCGGCACGAACCGCACGCGCGTCCCCGGCGCCAGTAGCGCGGCCGGCACGCGCGCGTGGTCCCACAGCACCGCCTCCGTCGTTCCGATCAGCTGCCAGCCACCCGGCGAGGACCGCGGGTACACACCGGTGTACGGCCCGGCCAGCGCCACCGCGCCCGCGGGCACCGCGGTGCGCGGGGTGGCCCGGCGCGGCACGTCGTAGCGGGCGGGCAGCCCGGTGAGGTAGCCGAAGCCGGGCGCGAAGCCGCAGAAGGCGACCGTGAACTCGGTGCCCGCGTGGATCCGGGCCACCTCCCGTTCGGGAACCCGCCAGTGGGCGGCGACCTCGGCGAGGTCCGGGCCGTCGTAGCGCACCGGCAGCTCGATCGCCGCCCGCGCGTGCGGCGGAGCGGGCGGGACCACGGCGGCGGCCAGCTCGGCGGCCAGGCGGGCCGGGTCGTCGAGGCCGTCGAGCAGAACGGTACGGGCGGCAGGCACGATCTCGCGGACGGTCAGCGAGCCCTCCGCACGGCGGCGCAGCAGCTCGGCGTGCAGGGCCTGCGCCTGCGCGCCGGAACCGACCTCGACGAGGAGGGCGTCGTCGCCGACCGGGTGGACCGTCACGGGCGCGGCCGACGGACGGTCCGTGCTCTCGTGCGTGCCCGTGCTCCTCGGGCCGGTGCTCACGTTCGTGCCGGTCCTCTCACTCGTGCTCCTGCTCGTACTCGTGCTCCCGCTCGTACTCGTGCTCATGCGAAGGCCGCCACGGTCATGCCCTCGGTCGTGAGCCGCGCGCGCACCCTGCGCGCCAGCTCCACGGCGCCCGGGGTGTCGCCGTGCAGGCAGAGCGAGCGGGCGCGCACTGCGATGCGCGCGCCCGAGTGCGCGGTGACCGTGCCGGAGCGCGCCAGTTCCACCGAGCGCTCCACGACCGCCTCCGGGTCGCTCACCACCGCACCCTCGCGCCCGCGCGGGACGAGCGTCCCCTCGTCGGTGTAGGCGCGGTCCGCGAAAGCCTCCGTGACCGCCGGCAGTCCTGCCTTCCCGGCCACTGCGAGCAACCGGGAGCCGGGCAGCCCCAGAACCGGCAGCGAGGCGTCCGCGAGGAGCACGCCGTCGACCACCGCGGCGGCCTGCTCCTCGTCGTGCACGACCCGGTTGTAGAGCGCGCCGTGCGGCTTCACGTACGCCACACGCGCTCCGGCGGCCCGCGCGAAGACCTCCAGAGCGCCGATCTGGTAGGCCACCTCGGCCGCCAGCTCGGCGCGCGGCACGTCCATCGCGCGCCGTCCGAACCCCGCGAGGTCCCGGTAGGACACCTGGGCGCCGATCGTCACCCCGCGCCCGGCCGCCAGCTCGCACACCCGCCGCATGGTGGCCGCGTCCCCCGCGTGGAAGCCGCAGGCCACATTGGCGCTGGTCACGACGGACAGCAGCTGCTCGTCGTCGGTGAGCCGCCAGCGGCCGAAGCCCTCGCCGAGGTCCGCGTTCAGGTCGATCGGGGTCATGGATGCGCCGTCTCTCCTGTCAGGCCACGCGGTACTGCTCGTCGCGGGCGTCGCTGATGAACATCTGGCCCGGTGCGTGGGTGAGGGCGAACGGCGGCCGGGACGCCGTCACCGCCGCCTGCGGGGTCACCCCGCAGGCCCAGAACACCGGGATGTCGTCCGGCTCGGCGTCCACCGGGTCGCCGAAGTCGGGCCGACCGAGGTCGGCGATGCCGAGCGCCGCGGGATCGCCGCAGTGCACGGGCCCGCCGTGCACCGCCGGGAGCAGACTGCTCTCCCGGATCGCGGCCGACAGATGCCGCGGTGGCACCGGGCGCATGGACACCACCATCGGCCCACGCAGCCGCCCCGCCGGACGGCACGGCCGGCTGGTCACGTACATGGGCACGTTCCGGCCCTGCTCGACATGGCGGATCGGCACCCCGGCCCCGGCCAGCGCCCACTCGAACGTGAAGCTGCACCCGAGCAGGAACGACACCAGGTCGTCCCGCCAGTACGCGCGCACGTCCGTCGGCTCGTCCACCAGCTCCCCGTCCCGCCACACCCGGTAGCGCGGCAGGTCGGTGCGCAGGTCCGCGCCCTGAGCGAGTGCGGTGCCGGTCGCGCCGGCGTCGGTGACGTCGAGCACCGGACAGGGCTTCGGGTTGCGCTGGCAGAACAGCAGCATCTCGTACGCCCAGTCGGCCGGCACCGAGATCAGGTTGGCCTGGGTGTGCCCGGCCGCGACCCCGGCCGTCGGGCCCGTGAGGCCCTCCCGGAAACGGGCCCGGGCACTTCTCGGGCTCCACGCGTGCGCGTGCTCGTCGACGAGGGCGACAGGCAGGTCCTGCGCGGCACGGGCGGCGAGGACTTCTTCCGTACGGTTCACGCCAGTTCCTTCCCGCGCGTCTCCGGCAGTCCGAACAGGGCCACGGCGGCGAGTGCGTAACCGGCCGCGCCGAAGACCAGCGCGCCGCCCACGCCCCAGCTGTCGGCCAGGAAGCCCACCAGGGTCGGGAAGACCGCGCCCACCGCGCGGCCCGCGTTGTACGTGAAGCCCTGGCCGGTGCCGCGCACCGCCGTCGGATACAGCTCGCTCAGGTACGAACCGAACCCGCTGAAGATCGCCGACATGCAGAAGCCGAGCGGGAAACCGAGCACCAGGAGCAGCGTGTTGGCGCCGCCCGGGATGTTCGCGTACGCCAGCACGCAGACCGCCGACAGCACCGCGAACAGCCAGATGTTGCGGCGCCGGCCCAGCCGGTCGGTGAGGTAGCCGCCGGTCAGATAGCCGAGGAAGGCTCCCGAGATCAGGAAGGTCAGATAGCCGCCGGTGCCGACGACCGACAGACCGCGCTCGGTCTTGAGGTACGTCGGGACCCAGG
This sequence comes from Streptomyces sp. NPDC086777, assembly GCF_040702065.1. Lineage (NCBI taxonomy): Bacteria > Bacillati > Actinomycetota > Actinomycetes > Kitasatosporales > Streptomycetaceae > Streptomyces > Streptomyces sp. NPDC086777. The sequence goes on from NZ_JBFBJI010000002.1 coordinate 475,904, forward strand.
TGGCCAGCGTGTAGTACCCGCCCTGCACCCCCGTGGACAGCAGGCCCGCGAAGACCGTGGTGCGCAGCAGTCCGGGTGCGTCGGCCGTGCCCGGCCGGAAGATGGCGGCGAACGAGCCGCGCCGGGGGCTCTGTTCGCGTACCGCGACCGCCTGCGGGGCGTCGTGCACCCGGCGGCGCAGCCACACCACGAGAAGCGCGGGCAGCGCGCCGGTCCAGAACATCACCCGCCAGGCCAGGTCGCCGCCGACGAACGAGAAGACCAGCGTGTACACGATCGCGGCGAGCGCCCAGCCGACCGCCCAGGAGCTCTGGACGGCGCCGAGAGTACGGCCGCGGTGGCGGGCGCTCGCGTACTCGGCGACCAGGATCGCGCCGACCGCCCACTCGCCGCCGAAGCCGAGGCCCTGGAGCGCGCGGAACACCAGCAGGGTCTCGTAGTTGGGCGCGAAGCCGCAGGCCACCGTGAAGATCGCGTAGGTGATCACCGTGATCATCAGCGCGCGGACCCGGCCGACCCGGTCCGCGAACACGCCGGCCGCGGCGCCGCCGACCGCGGAGACCACGAGGGTGACGGTGGTGAACAGGCCCGTCTGGCCGCTGTCCAGGCCGAAGTACGCCGCGAGCGCGACCATGCTCAGCGGCAGAGTGAAGTAGTCGTACGAATCAAGGGCATATCCGCCGAAAGCTCCGGCGAACGCACGCCGGCCGCGCGGACCGAGGGCGCGCAGCCAGCCGAACGCGCCGTCTTCGGCGGTGCGTTCACCCCTGCCCGGGTGCGCGTCGGAGGACAGGGCCTGCGGTGGAGGAGTCGTGCTCATGGGCACCTCGCAGATGAGGGACGGAGGGTGCGGGGAGTGAGCGGTGCGGGGCCGTGCCGGGGCCGTGCCAACGGCCTACCAAGGTGAGCGTGATGAGCACCGTAGAGGATCGTTCAACGATCCTTCAATACCCGCGTTGTTTCGTTCCTGTGTCTGCGGTTGAATTCCGGGCATGGCAGAGCAGCTGACGGGACTGGCCGACGACCGCGCCCTCCTCGGGCGGACCAGCACCGCGGAACGGGTCTCCGACATCCTCAGGAGCCGCATCGCGGACGGTTACTTCCCGCCAGGCACCCGCCTGTCGGAGGACGGCATCGGGGGCGCGCTCGGGGTCTCCCGCAACACCCTGCGCGAGGCGTTCCGGCTGCTCACCCACGAACGACTGCTGGTGCACGAACTCAACCGGGGCGTCTTCGTCCGGGTCCTGACCGTGGAGGACGTCGAGGACATCTACCGCACCCGCGCCCTGGTCGAGTGTGCGGTCGTCCGCCGCCTCGGCGATCCGCCGTACGCCCTGGAGAGCCTGTCGGCGGCGGTCACCGAGGGGCAGTCGGCGGCCGGCGCGGATGACTGGAAAGCGGTGGGTACCGCCAATATCCACTTCCACCGGGAACTGGTCGCCCTGGCCGCCAGCGAACGCACCGACGAGCTCATGCGCAGCGTCTTCGCCGAGCTCCGCCTCGCCTTCCACGTGGTCGACGACCCCCACGCCCTGCACGAGCCGTACCTGGCCCGCAACCAGGAGATCCTGGAGTCCCTGCAGCGCGGCGACAGGCGCGCCGCCGAGCGCCTGCTGGAGACATACCTCACGGACTCCCTGGAACGGGTGGTGGAGGTCTACCGCCGCAGGGTGGGCGAGGACAGCGCCCCCTAGGGGCGCGGGGAACCGCGCGACCAGCCCCCGCAGGCCCGCACCCGGACAACCGTCCTGCGGCACCCGGCCCCACTGGCGGAGCCACCCGTGCCGTTTGGGCCGATGTCAGACCCAGGACCTAGTCTGTGCACCGTGACTTCGCCTGCATCGACGGACAGCGTGCCGCCCCAGCTCGGCGCGGGGCCGCGCCCCGCACCGGGCCCGGCCGCCGACGAGGGGCTGGCGCGCCGGCTGCGCGCGCTCGCCTGCACGGCACCGCTGCACGACCTCGACGCACGCAAGGCGAACCTGGCCGGCGAGTACTCGGTGTACGGCATGGCCGAGGTGGCCCTCTCCGCCATCGACCTGGTCACCCTGAACATGGACTTCGACACCGGCGCCGACCACGAGCAGATCGTCGCCCGGCTGATCCCGCGCATCTCCGCCCAGACCCCGCACCGCCCCGTCGCCGAGCACGAGCGCGTGGCCCGCTGGGTCCTGGAGAACCTGATCAACGTCGGCAGCGTCGACCGCGGCTTCCGCGCGGTGTACGGCACCTTCGCGCCGGACGGGTCGTACGTCCGCCGGGACTACGACTTCAAGCTCATCGAGGAGGTGCCCGGCCCGGAGGGCACGGTGTACCTCCGTACCACCGACGAGGCGGTCAACGTCCTCGTCGGCGCCCTCGACACGGACGTCACCAGCGCCCAGATCGCCGCCGAGGTCAAGCTGGAGGTGCTGGTCAACCGCGGCCGGCTCGCCGACGCCCAGCTCGCCGCGGAGCAGGCCCGCTACCGGACCGTCCAGTACTCCGAGAGCCTTCGCCGGGCCCTGGAGGCCACCCGGCGCAACGTCCGCGCGGTGGACTGGCTCAACGCCGTCCCCGACATGATCGCCGAGGCGCTGGACCACGTCGCCGACCGCTACCGGCACGAGAACGCGATCCTCACCAACATCCGCAAGGCCCGCGACGAGACCGAGGAGCCGGAGAACAAGCGGCGCGCCGCCGAGCTCGTCGACATCGTCAAGGACTGCATCCGGCGGCACACCCAGTTGCAGTCGCGACTGCTGGAGGCGGGGCCGCTGTTCCGCGCGGAGCAGGACCGGCAGGCGTTCGCGACGCCCATGACCACATCGGGGACGGACCTCTACGGCCACCTCCTCGCCCCGCTGCTGCCGCTGCCGCTGGAGCAGGCCGGCCGGGTCACGGGGGCGTTCTTCGCGCGCGGGACCGGGCTGCGGACACCGGTGTCGGTGCGGGTCGGCGACCTCGTCGACATACTGCTGACGCCGCCGGTGGAGCGGGAGCACCTGGGTGCGGAGATGCCGGAGCCGGACCTCATCGCCACCCCCGACGACAGCCGGTTCAGCGAGGAGCAGCTGGCGGACGCCATGCGGCTGCTGGACCTGCCGGCCGACGCGCCCCGCCGGCTGTCCGGGCTGCTGGCGGAGGCGCGGCGCGTGGGGGGCGAGGACCTGGCCTACCTGGTCGCGTTGCTGGCGGTGCACGCCGCCAGCCCGGCCGTGGGCACGGCCTACCGCCAGGGCGAGGAGAAGCTGCTGTTCGCGGTGGACGACGGCACGCAGTTGGACGACCCCGGCTTCGGCGGTGCCGACCTGATCGTCGGGACGGCACTGCTGGACGCGGCGGGGATGGCCGCGGACCGGACCGAGGCGGCGTGATGCCGTACGCCCGGTGCAGGCCGTCCGTGGCTGGTCGCGCAGGTCCCCGCGCCGCTGCCGGGGCGCTCGCGCCGACCTCTGTTCCCAAGCTCAAGGAGTTGTCCCCGTGAACGAGTACGTCGAGGCCGACGCACCTGCTGCGCCGGCCAACACTGCCGTCACGCCCGCCGACGCCGCCGACGCCGCGCGGCTCGTCGCCTTCGGGCTGCAGCCCAAGGTGCAGCCCGCGCGTGATCAGGAGTACACCGAGCTGCTGCGGCGCTACCGGGAGGACCCGCCGTTCGCGCGGCTCGCCGACGCGGTGGCCGCCGGGCTCGGGCTCGTGGTCCTCGAGGTGTCGCCCCGGGCCGGGATGGCCGTGACCGCCGCCGAGGACTCGGTGTTCGCCGTTCGCATGGGCGACTACGCGCGCCGTACGTCGGCGGACGGCAGCGACCGCTTCCTGCACGGCCTCGCCCATCTCGCCGTAGCCGCGCTGGCGTTCCCCCGCCCCGAGGACCTGGCCGACGACGGCTACATCGGACGGATCACGGTCAACGGCGTCGACGCCTTCGTCCGGCAGGCCTGCCGACGGCTGGAGGAGCGGGCCGAGGAGGCCGGCGAGAACACCGATCCGGCCACCGACGCGCCCGGTCTGGAGGCCGCCTGGCGGATCTGGGCCAGGCGCAGCGCGACCGGGGCCACCAAGGACGCGCGCCGGCTGGCCGGTTCCACCACCGGCATCATCGGCAAGGCGGTCGTCTTCCTCACCGACTCCGGGTTCCTCCAGCGCACCGGCGACGACCAGGGCGGCACGTACCGCACGACGGCCCGCTACCAGCTCCAGGTACGGGACATGGCCGGCGCCGCCGCCATGGCCGAGCTGCTGGAGCTCGGCGTCGTCCCCGTCACGGACGGCACGGCCAGCCTGCTGCCCGCCGACGCCACCGAGGACCTGGACCTGGTCGCCGACGCGGGCCTCCCGTTCCACTCCTGAGCCGTTCCCGCCCCCCTTCCGAGCCGTCACCACCCTCTTCCCACGTCATACGAGAGTCCGCCATGTACGAGCTGTCCCGGGTCCGCCTCTACTCCATCGGGCCGGCCGGTGCGCGCTACGCCGACACCGTGCTGGACCTGCGGGGTGTCGGCGAGCCCGTGCCCGACCCCGCGCCGACCCAGGCGGAGTTCTTCGAGGAGGAGCCGGTCGGCCCGCCGCGCCGGCCCGCGCCCGCGGGCGTGCTCTTCCTGGAGAACGGCGGCGGCAAGTCGGTACTGCTCAAGCTGATCTTCTCGGTGATGCTGCCCGGCCACCGCAACACCCTCGGCGGCGCGAGCTCGGGTGTGCTGCGCAAGTTCCTGCTCGCCGACGACTGCGGGCACGTCGCCCTGGAGTGGCAGCACACACTCACCGGCGAGTGCGTGGTCGTCGGCAAGGCGAGCGAGTGGCGGGGCCGCCAGGTCTCCAACGACCCGCGGAAGTTCGCCGAGGCCTGGTACTCGTTCCGGCCCGGACCTGGGCTCTCGCTGGACAATCTGCCGGTCGCCGAATCCACCGCCGTACGGCAGCCCGCGGAGGGCACCTCCGGGGCCCGGGGGCGGCGGCGCACCATGAAGGGCTTCCGGGACGCCATCACCGAGGCCGGCAAGGCGTACCCGCACCTGGACGTGTACTGGGAGGAGATCCACGACCGCTGGATCGAGCACCTAGGCGACCTGGGCCTCGACCCGGAACTCTTCCGCTACCAGCGCGAGATGAACGCCGACGAGGGCGAGGCCGCGGGCCTGTTCGCGGTGAAGAAGGACTCCGACTTCACCGACCTGCTGCTGCGGGCCGTGACCGACACCCGGGACACCGACGGACTCGCCGACCTGGTCGGCGGCTTCGGCAACAAGCTCGGGCGGCGCGCCGAGCTGATCGCCGAACGGGACTTCACCGCCGGCTCGGTGGACCTGCTGGGGCGGATCGTGGAGGCCGCGGAGGGACGGTCGCGCGCGCGTGACATCCACGCGGGCGCCGAACGCCGTACGCGTACGCTGGCGCGCCGGTTGTCCGCGCGGGGCGTGCAGGAGCGGCTGCGCGCCGCCGACCTGGCCCAGCGGGTCACCGCCGCCGCCTACGCCGTCACGCACTCCGACGGCGCCCGCGAGCGCAGCGCGCTGATCGCCGCCGAACTCGCCTACCGGCACGCCTCTCTGGCGCTCGCCGTCGGCGAGAAGTCCGCCGCCGCGCAGAAGCGCGAGCTGGCCGACGCGCGCACCCTGCACTCGGCCTGGCAGGCCGCCGAAGCCGTGCTCCGCCACCGTGCGGCCGCCGACCGCGTCGCGCGCGTGGCCGCCGCCATCCAGGAGGCGGAGCGGGACGCGGCCCCCGCCCTGGCCGCCCGCGCCAAGGCCGCCGTCGCACTCGTCCGGGCCCTGCACGCGGCCGCCGAGAGCGCGGAGGGCCTCGCCAACGAGGAGGAGGAGCGGTCCGCCGCACTCCAGGAGGTCGGCGACAGCGCCTACCGGGACTCGACCTCCGCGGCCACCGAGGCGCAGCGCGCCCGCAGCGAGGCCGGACACCTCAGGCAGCGGCTCGGCGAGGTCGAGCAGGAGACCGCCGAGGCGGTCCGCGCGGGCTGGCTCGACGACAGCGCCCCGGACGCCGACCCGGCCAGGGCCGCCCTCGCGGCGAGCGACGCCGAGAAGACGGCCGTGGCCGCCTGGGACACCGCCCGTGAGGCCTCCCACCGAGCGGGCGAGCACGCGCGCGAGGCGGCCTCCGCCGAGTCCCGCGCCGAACTCACCGCCGCCCGTGCCGCGGACGCGGCGACCGCGGCCGAGCGGACGTACGACGCCGAGAAACGCCTGGCCGAGACCCTCGCGGCGGAGGAACGGCTCACCGGGCTACTGGGCCTCACCGGCTCCCGCACCACCGTTCCCCGGCCCCGCCACGAGAGCGACGACGACACCACCCCCACGGCCCTGGGGCCGGAGGAACTCGACCGGTTCGCGGACGAGTTGCGGGAGCTGCTCGACGACGCCGTCGGGTCCGCCGAGCGGCAGCTGTTCGACCTGCGGACCGCCGCCGCCGACGACGCCCGGATCCTCGGCGCCCTCGGCGACGGCGGGCTGCTGCCGCCGGGCCCCGACGTGCTGGCCACCGTCGAGTTCCTCGGCGAGCACGGCATCCCGGCCCTGCCCGGCTGGCGCTACCTCGCCCAGGCCGTCGACCCCGCCGACCACGCCCGCGTGCTCGCCGCCCGCCCCGAACTCGTCGACGGCGTCGTCATCACCGACCCCGACACGCACGCCCGCGCCCGCGAGGCGCTGAGCGAGGCGGCCCTGCTGCCCCGCTCCGCCGTCGCCGTCGGCACCGCCGCCGCCCTGCTCGCGCCGACCCCGGCGCCCGACGCCACCCCGGGCGACGTGTTCCTCGTACCGCCGAACCCGGCCATGCACGACGAGCACGCCGCCGACGAGGAGCGGCAGGCGCTGCGCGCCCGGGCCACCGAACGGGACGAGGAGATCCGTGCCCTCGCCGCCCGGCTCGGCAAGGACCGCGAGCTGGCCGCGCGGCTCGCCTCCTGGCGCACCGGCTGCCCGGCCGGGCGGCTCGTGGAGCTGGCGCAGGAGGCCCGGGACGCACGCGTGTTCGCGGAGGAGTCCGAGGCCGAGCTGGCCGAGGCCCGGACCGCGCGGGCGGAGGCCGAGGAGGCCGCCGCCGAGACCGCACAGCTGCGCGACGAACGGCAGGAGGCCGCCCAGCGGGCCCGGCGCGCGGCCGACGCGCTCGCCGGGCTCGCGTTCCGGCTGCGCGAGCGGGCCGGCTGGCAGGTCAGGCTGCGTGAACTCGCCGACGAGGCAACCGAGTCCGAGGCCCGCGCCCAGACCTGCCTGGAACGCGCCCGGGTCGCCGACGAGGACCGGCGCGGCGCCCAGCGCGCCGCCGACGACGCCCGCCGCACCGCCCGCGCGCTGCGCGCCGAGCGCTCGGAGATCGCCGGCGCCCCCGACGACGTGCCCGAGACCGACGAGGACGCCTCCCGGTCCTCGCTGCCCGCCCTGCGCGAGGCCTACCGGGCCGCCTCGCAGGTCTACGAGAAGGTCGGCGTCGGCGCCGACCTCCGTGCCGAACAGGCCCGTGCGGAGAGCGACGAGAGCGCCGCACTCGCCGAACTGGAACGGCTCACCAACAAGGTCCGCACTCGCGCCGAGCAGCTCCTCCAGTCACCCGACGGCTCCGACGGGCCCTCCCGGCAGGCCGCCGCCGCCCGCGCGGAGGAACTGGTGCAGCTCCTGGAGACCCGCATGTCCACCGCGAGCGAGCAGCTCGGGCGGCTCCGCGGCGAGGCCGAGCGGCACGCCCCCGAGGACGGCGGCGCGCACACCGAACTGCCCGAGGAACTCCAGCCGCGCGACGCCGAGCACGCCCAGGCGCTGCTGCGCACGGCGACCGCCGAACTGGCCGCCCGCACCGAGGCGCTGACCCAGGCCCGTCAGGCGCACGCCGAGCTGCTGGACACGCACCGGGCGGCCGAGGACGCGGCGAGCGGCTTCGAGGAGATCGCCGCCATGCTCCGCGACCTGCTGCGCGAGCACACCGCCGACGAGGAGCAGGAGGAGCCCGAGCCGTACCCCGGCGGCCTGGAGGAGGCCCGGCAGTCCGCCGCCGAGGCCCGCAGGTCGCTGCGCGGCTGCGCGGGGGACCTGTCCGCCGCCGAGTCCGCCGTCCGCGAGGCGAGCGACGTGCTCGTACGGCACGCCAACGCCACCCGGTACGAGGCGGTGCGGACCCCCGCGCGCCAGCAGATCCGGGAACTGCCCGCCTCCGCGCTGCCCGAGCACGCCCAGAAGTGGTCGGACGCCTTCGCGCCGCGGTTGCGGGTGCTGACCGACGAACTGGCCCAGCTGGAGCGGAACCGGGACTCGATCGTGGACCGGCTGCGGGGGCTCGTCGAGTCCGCGCTGGCGACCCTGCGCTCCGCCCAGCGGCTCTCCCGGCTGCCCGAGGGACTCGGCGAGTGGTCCGGGCAGGAGTTCCTCCGCATCCGCTTCGAGGAGCCCGACCAGGCCACCCTCACCGAGCGGCTCGGTGAGGTCGTCGACGAGGCGACCCGGGCCGCCGTGAAGAAGAACTCCGATCTGCGGCGGGACGGAATGTCCCTGCTGCTGCGGGGCGTCGGGGCCGCCCTGCAGCCGAAGGGCGTCGCCGTCGAGATCCTCAAGCCGGACGCGGTGCTGCGCGCCGAGCGGGTGCCGGTGGGTCAGATGGGCGACGTGTTCTCCGGCGGCCAGCTGCTGACCGCCGCCATCGCCCTGTACTGCACGATGGCCGCCCTGCGCTCCAACGACCGGGGCCGGGACAAGCACCGGCACGCGGGGACGCTGTTCCTCGACAACCCCATCGGGCGGGCCAACGCGACGTACCTGCTGGAGCTCCAGCGGGCCGTGTCGGACGCGCTCGGCGTGCAACTGCTGTACACGACCGGGCTCTTCGACACCACGGCGCTTGCCGAGTTCCCGCTGGTCATCCGCCTGCGGAACGACGCGGACCTACGGGCCGGCCTCAAGTACATCAGCGTGGAGGAACATCTCCGGCCCGGGCTGCCGCAGCAGCCGCAGGCGGGAGAGGCCGGGCACAGCGAGATCACCGCAACCCGGATGTTCAGGAAGCCGTCGGCCTGACGGACGGTCCCCCCGCGACACCGGGCACGGCGGCCTCGGGGGGAGTGTCATCGGCGCGTCAGGGGTGTGTCAGCTGTCCGGCCTGGCCGCCCCGCCGCCGTATCCGCTTCTGCTCGCGCTCGGCGGTCCGCTCCTGCCGCCGGGCCGCGCGCCGCTCCCGGCGGAGCGAACGGGCCGTGCTGCTCGGCTCCGAGACCACGCCGTAGCGCTGGTTCCACACCTGACGGGTCACCAGGACGTCGACCGCGCTCCAGGTGGCCACCACCGTGCTCACCACGCTGCTGATCACCATCGGGAACGCCAGCCACGACTGCGTCATCGTGCAGAAGAACGCCACCATGGCCAGGAACAGCGTGACGGCGACGATGATCACCGACCGCACCGCCGCCGTCCGCACCGGGTCCGGCATCCGGTACCGCTTGGCAGGCTCCTCGATCCACAACGTCCGGTACTGCGCCTGCTGTCGCCGCACCGTCGAGTGCGTGGCCGCGCCGTCCTCGGGCGCCAGGCGCCGCTCAGCCGTCCCCATCAACGTGTCACTCCCCACCGCCGGCAAGCCTTCGCACCGGTGTCCGACGACCCCGGCTCCCCTGTGGCTGCCCGGCTTGCGCTGTTTTACGCCGCCCGGATCAGAGATGCGGCTCCTGTGGCCGGATCCGCACTCATCACTCGCATACAAGGACGAACGAACTCGCCCGATGATTCCCGACCAGGGAAAAATTCCGGCCAACTGATCCTTCGTGCCGTTCCCGCCCCACTCGCGTGAAGTCGACGCGATCGCGGTGGCAATCTCCCGCAATGCCCGGACAACTCGTCCTGGCTGTCCGCCATGTCCGTGCACCCGGGCGGAAGTTCACCGTCCGGACAGTTCTTCGAGTTATCCCTGTGACGGTAGTAGGCTCGCGCCGTTTGTTGACGTACACGTGTACCCCCGGCCGGCGGGGGTCGAGCTGGGGGAGGCCATGCGCTTTCGCGGGAAGTCGATCCGCCGGAAGATCGTGGCGCTGCTTCTCGTGCCGCTGGTGTCCCTGACGGCCGTCTGGGGATTCGCGGCCGTGCTCACGGGACGCGAGGTCACCCACCTGTTCCACGTGTCGGCGATCGTCGAGGACCTCGGCTACCCCACCGAGGACGCGGTCCGCGCCCTCCAGCAGGAGCGCCGGCAGACCCTGGTCTATCTCGCCGACCCGCGCGCCTCCGACGCGCTCAGCGCCCTGAACCGCACGCGTGCCGCCACCGACGAGACCGTGGCCGAGCTCCGCAGGAACGCCCGGGAACAGCACGTGCGCGACGGGCTCGACGCCGACGACAACGACCGCCTCACCGCGGAACTCGACGGTCTCGACGGGATCGCCCCGCTGCGCCGCAGCGTCGAGCAGGGCACGGTGGACCGCGCCCAGGCCTTCGCCCTCTACAACGCGGTCGTCGACCCCTGCTACACGCTGCTCGGCTCCCTCGACGGGATCGACGACGTCGAGATGGACAAGCAGGCCCGCGCCCTCGTCAACATCACCCGCGCCCGGGAACTCGTCTCCCGCGAGGACGCCCTGCTCGGCTCCGCCCTGGTGGTCGGGAAGGTCTCCCGGGAGGAGACCCGCGAGATCTCCGACCTCATCGCCCAGCGCACCCTCCTCTACGACATCAGCCTCCCGCTGCTGCCGGCCGGCGAACGCGACCGCTTCGACCGCTTCTGGAGGAGCGCCACCACCGCCCCCCTGCTGGCCGCCGAGAAGTCCGTTCTCGCCGCCGGGTCCGGCATGCCGAACGACGTCGGCGCCAAGAGCTGGGACGCCACCGCGGGCACGGTGCTCGGTGACCTGCGCACCCTCGACGACCAGGTCGGCGACCGCTTCCAGGACCGCGTCCGGCCCGTCTCCATGACCGTGATCGTCCAGGCGGCCGTCGTCGGCGTCCTCGGTGTGGTCGCCGTGCTGTTCTCCCTGGTCGTCTCGGTCCGGGTCGGCCGCAGCCTCATCCGCGACCTGCGGCTGCTCGGCCAGGAGGCGCACGAGGCGTCCGGGGTCCGGCTGCCGAGCGTGATGCGCAGACTGTCCGCGGGCGAACAGGTCGACGTGGAGACCGAGGTCCCACGCCTGGAGTACGACAAGAACGAGATCGGCGAGGTCGGCCAGGCCCTCAACACCCTGCAGCGGGCCGCCGTGGAGGCCGCCGTCAAGCAGGCCGAACTGCGCGCCGGCGTCTCCGAGGTCTTCGTCAACCTCGCCCGCCGCAGCCAGGTGCTGCTGCACAAGCAGCTCACCCTGCTCGACGCCATGGAACGCAGGACCGAGGACACCGACGAACTCGCCGACCTCTTCCGCCTCGACCACCTCACCACCCGTATGCGCCGGCACGCCGAAGGACTGGTCATCCTCTCCGGCGCCGCGCCGTCGCGGCAGTGGCGCCGGCCCGTCCAGCTCATGGACGTGGTGCGCGCCGCCGTGGCCGAGGTCGAGGACTACGAACGCATCGAGGTCCGCCGGCTGCCCCGCGTCGCCGTCACCGGCCCCGCGGTCGCCGACCTCACCCACCTCGTCGCCGAACTCCTGGAGAACGCCACGGTGTTCTCCCCGCCGCACACCGCCGTGCAGGTCCTCGGCGAGCGCGTCGCCAACGGCTTCACCCTGGAGATCCACGACCGGGGTCTCGGCATGGCGGCCGAGGCACTCCTGGACGCCAACCTGAGGCTCGCCGAGACACCCGAGTTCGAACTCTCCGACACCGACCGGCTCGGCCTGTTCGTGGTCAGCCGCCTCGCCCAGCGCCAGAACGTCCGCGTCTCGCTCCAGCCGTCCCCCTACGGCGGCACCACCGCCGTCGTCCTCATCCCCGACGTGCTGCTCACCGACGACGTCCCCGACACCAACGGCGTCGGCTTCCGCCTCGACCGCGGCCTCCCGGCCGGCGAGGCCGGACCCGGGGAGAGCCGCGCCTCCTCCCTCGCCCAGCTTCCCGGGCAGCGCCCCGGACCGCCTGCCGCACTGCTGGACGGCCCGGTCGAGCTGGAGGCACCCGTCGACCTGGACGCGGTGGACGGCTTCCCGGGCGCCCTCACCGACGACGACAGCGAACGCGGCGGCCTGTTCCGGCCCCGCCGCTCCCTCGCCGACTCCGCGGACGACCCCACGCCCGCCGTGACCGAACTCCACCACCCGGCCCGCGAGACCGCCGACCGCTTCGGCGACGAGCACCCCGGCGGCCCCGTGCCACTGCCCGTACGGCGGACGCCCAAGCTGGTCAGCTCGCACGGCAAGCCGGTCACCGAGCAGCGCTCCCGCCGCGTCGGCCCGGACGAGCGCCCCCCGGCCGACCAGGGCCGCCCCGAACCGGGCGGACTCGCCCCGCTGCCCTCCCGCCGCCGCACCGACCCGTCCTCGCACCGCGGCGTCGGACCGGCCGACCGCGGCGAGGAGCGCACCGCGCCCCGGGCCGGTGGTCCGGACGAACCCGCCGGGCCCCCCGTCCTGCCTCAGCGCACCCGCCACTCCGCGGACGCCCCCGGCAGCGGCACCCACGACTCCGTCCCGTCCCCCGGCAGCACACCCCCGGAGGCCGCATCCGGCACCCGGCCGCTGCCCCGGCGGGTACGGCAGGCCAACCTGGCCCCACAGCTGCGACAGGACACCGCATCATCCACCGCGCGCGAGCCGGACCCCGTCGAGCGCGACGCCGACGAGGTCCGCAGCCGCATGGGCTCGCTCCAGCGCGGCTGGCAGCGCGGCCGTGCGGAGAACGCCGAGGGCGACGGCTCCCGGGACAGCACAGCACAAGGAACGACTAAGGGGGACGGTCGATGACCGATCCGAAGGCGACCGGCCACACGGCGACGAACAAGGGCGAGCTGAACTGGCTGCTGGACGACCTCGTGGACCGGGTCGCCAGCATCCGCAAGGCCGTCGTCCTCTCCGGCGACGGCCTGCCCACCGGCGTCTCCAAGGACCTCACCAGAGAGGACAGCGAGCACCTGGCCGCGGTGGCGTCGGGATTCCACAGCCTCGCCAAGGGCGTGGGCCGGCACTTCGAGGCGGGCAGCGTCCGGCAGACCGTCGTCGAGCTCGACGAGGCCTTCCTGTTCGTCACGGCCGCCGGCGACGGCAGCTGCCTCGCCGTCCTCTCCGACGCCGACTCCGACGTCGGCCAGGTCGCGTACGAGATGACGCTCCTGGTCAAGCGGGTCGGCGTACATCTGGGGTCCGCTCCGCGCACCGATCTGCCCTCGGGCGGGTAGTGGGATGACATGAGCGGAGACGGTCAGGGAAGAAGTCACTGGTTCGACGACGAGGCCGGACCGGTCGTCCGTCCGTACGCCATGACACGGGGCCGTACCACCAGTGCGGCCCAGCACCGGCTCGACCTGATCGCGGTGGTCGTCACCGAGCCGCACGTGGACGACCCGGACGACGACCGGACGCTGTCCCCGGAACACGTGGACATCGTCGAGCTCTGCCGTGACGCACCGCAGTCGGTCGCCGAGCTGGCCTCGGAACTCGACCTCCCCGTCGGAGTGGTCCGGGTCCTCGTGGGCGACCTCGTCGACGGGGAACTCGTCCACGTCAACCGGCCGGTACCCCCGGCGGAACTGGTGGACGAGAGTATTCTGCGCGACGTGATCAACGGCCTCCGGGCGCTGTGACCGGCGTGGAAGCGGAGTGGTGACGTGACAGGCTGGCAGTTCTGGGTCGACCGTGGCGGTACGTTCACCGACGTCGTCGCGCGGCGCCCGGACGGCCGGCTGCTCACCCACAAACTGCTCTCCGACAACCCTTCGCGCTACGCCGACGCCGCCGTGGCCGCCGTACAGGAGCTCCTCGGCAGCTCCGGCGCCCCCGTCGACGCCGTCCGGATGGGCACCACCGTCGCCACCAACGCCCTGCTCGAACGCAAGGGCGAGCGCACCCTCCTCGTCATCACCCGCGGCTTCCGCGACGCCCTGCGCATCGCCTACCAGAACCGCCCCCGCATCTTCGCCCGCCGCATCGACCTGCCCGAGCTGCTCTACGAACGGGTCGTCGAGGCCGACGAGCGGGTCGCCGCCGACGGCACCGTGCTGCGCGCCCCCGACCTGGACGCCCTGGCCGGCCCGCTCCAGGAGGCGTACGACGACGGGATCCGGGCCGTCGCCGTCGTCTGCATGCACAGCCACCTGTACCCCGCCCACGAACAGGCGATCGGTGAGCTGGCCGCCCGCACCGGCTTCCCGCAGATCTCGCTGTCCAGCGAGGTCAGCCCGCTGATGAAGCTCGTCCCGCGCGGCGACACGGCCGTCGTGGACGCCTACCTGTCGCCCGGGCTGCGCCGCTACGTCCGCCGGGTCGCCGACGAACTCGAAGGCGTCCGGCTGATGTTCATGCAGTCCAACGGCGGGCTCGCGGAGGCCGGGCAGTTCCGCGGCAAGGACGCCGTGCTCTCCGGTCCGGCCGGCGGGATCGTCGGCATGGCCCGGATGTCGCAGCTGGCCGGCTTCGACCGGGTCATCGGCTTCGACATGGGCGGCACCTCCACCGACGTCTCGCACTTCGCGGGCGGCTACGAACGGGTCTTCACCACGCAGATCGCGGGCGTCCGGCTGCGCGCCCCCATGCTGGACATCCACACCGTCGCCGCGGGCGGCGGCTCGGTGCTGCACTTCGACGGCTCCCGCTACCGCGTCGGCCCGGACTCGGCCGGCGCCGACCCCGGCCCGGCCTGCTACCGGGGCGGCGGCCCGCTGGCCGTCACCGACGCCAACGTCATGCTCGGCCGGATCCAGCCGGCCCACTTCCCCCGGGTCTTCGGGCCGGGCGGGGACCAGCCGCTCGACGCCGGCCTGGTCCGCGACCGCTTCACCGGGCTCGCCCGGGAGATCCGCGAGCGGACCGGCGACGACCGCACCCCCGAACAGGTCGCCGAGGGCTACCTGAGCGTCGCCGTGGCCAACATCGCGGCCGCCGTGAAGCGGATCTCCGTCCAGAAGGGCCACGACGTCACCCGCTACGCCCTCACCACCTTCGGCGGGGCCGGCGGACAGCACGCGTGCATGGTCGCCGACTCGCTCGGCATCCGCACCGTCCTGGTGCCGCCCATGGCGGGGGTCCTGTCCGCGCTCGGCATCGGGCTCGCCGACACCACCGCCATGCGCGAACAGTCCGTCGAGGCCCCCCTGGAGCCCGCCGCCATGGCCGGTGTCCGCAAGACCGCCGACGACCTGGAGACCGCGGCCCGCGCCGAACTCCTCGCCGAGGACGTCCCGGAGGACCGCGTCCACGTCACCCGCCGTGCCCAGCTCCGGTACGACGGCACCGACACCACCCTCACCGTCGAACTCACCGAGCCCGACGCGATGAAACACGCCTTCGAAGAACGTCATCGCGCCACGTACTCCTTCACGCTCGACCGCCCGGTCGTCGTCGAGGCCCTCTCCGTGGAAGCCACCGGCGTCACCGAACCCCCCGACCTCTCCGCCCTCGCCCCGTACGAGGGAACTCCCGCCGCCCCGGAGACCGTCCGCCTCCACACCGGCGGCGCCTGGCACGACGTACCCCTCCACCGCCGCGAGCACCTGCCCCCCGGCGAACCCGTCACCGGCCCGGCGATCATCACCGAGGCCAGTGCCACGACCGTCGTCGACGACGGCTGGCGGGCCGCGGCGACCGACGACGGGCATCTGGTCATGGAACGCGTGACGGTCACGCAGAGTTCCGATCTCGACACGAAAGCCGACCCGGTCCTGCTCGAGGTCTTCAACAACCTCTTCATGTCCATCGCCGAACAGATGGGCGCCCGCCTGGAGTCGACGGCCCAGTCCGTCAACATCAAGGAACGGCTCGACTTCTCCTGCGCCCTGTTCGACCCGGACGGGAACCTGGTGGCCAACGCCCCGCACATCCCCGTCCACCTGGGCTCCATGGGCACCAGCGTCAAAGAGGTCATCCGCCGCCGCGGCACCTCGATGCGCCCCGGCGACACCTACGCCGTCAACGACCCGTACCACGGCGGCACCCACCTGCCCGACGTCACCGTGATCACACCGGTCTTCGGCACGGAGGGGGACCGGATCCTCTTCTACGTCGCCTCACGCGGCCACCATGCCGAGATCGGCGGCATCGCGCCCGGCTCGATGCCGGCGAACAGCCGCACCATCGACGAGGAGGGCGTCCTCCTCGACAACTGGCTGCTCGCCGAGAACGGCCGGTTCCGGGAGGCCGAGACGCACCGGCTGCTGGCCGGGGCCCGCTACCCCTCCCGCAACATCCCGACCAACCTCGCCGACCTGCGTGCCCAGATCGCCGCCAACCGCAAGGGCGTCGACGAAGTGGGGCGGATGATCGAGGAGTTCGGCCTGGACGTCGTGCAGGCCTACATGCGGCACGTCCAGGACAACGCCGAGGAAGCGGTCCGCCGGGTGATCGACGTCCTGGACGACGGCGCGTACGCCTACGAGACCGACTCCGGCGCGGTCATCCGGGTACGCGTGCGCGTGGACCGCGGCAACCGGCGCGCGACGATCGACTTCACCGGCACCTCCGCCCAGCTCGCCACGAACTTCAACGCCCCGTTCGCCGTCGTCAACGCGGCCGTGCTGTACGTCTTCCGCACCCTCGTCGCCGACGACATCCCGCTCAACGACGGCTGCCTGCGCCCGCTCGACATCGTTGTGCCGCCCGGTTCGATGCTCGCCCCCGAGCCGCCGGCCGCCGTCGTCGCGGGCAACGTCGAGACGTCCCAGGCCATCACCGGCGCGCTCTACGCGGCGCTCGGCGTCCAGGCCGAGGGCTCCGGGACGATGAACAACGTCACCTTCGGCAACGAGCGCCACCAGTACTACGAGACCGTCGCCTCCGGTTCCGGAGCCGGTGACGGCTTCCGGGGCGCGAGTGTCGTGCAAACCCACATGACCAACTCCCGGCTCACCGACCCGGAGGTCCTGGAGTGGCGGCTGCCCGTCCGCCTCGACGCGTTCGCCGTACGGGAGGGCAGCGGCGGCGCGGGCCGCTGGCACGGCGGGGACGGTGCGGTCCGCCGCATCCGCTTCCTCGAACCCATGACCGTCTCCACTCTCTCCCAGCACCGCCGGGTGCCGCCGTACGGCATGGCCGGCGGCGAACCCGGCGCACTCGGCGCCAACCGGGTGGAGCGGGCCGACGGCACGGTCACCGAACTCGGCGGCAGCGATGTCGCGGACGTCGGCCCCGACGACGTGCTCGTCGTCGAAACCCCGGGCGGCGGCGGATACGGACGCCCGTCGGCCGGCCCGCGAACCCCTCAACCACCCCAGTAACGACTTCATCAAGCAGGAGAAGAAAACGATGATCTTCGGGCGATCTGAGCGTGGCAAGCCCCCGGTCGAGCCCGTCACGCTCAAGATCCTCGTGGCCGGCGGCTTCGGCGTGGGCAAGACGACCCTGGTCGGCGCGGTCAGCGAGATCCGGCCGTTGCGCACCGAGGAACTGCTCACCGAGGCCGGGCGACCGGTCGACGACACCTCCGGCGTCGAGGGCAAGCACACCACCACCGTCGCCATGGACTTCGGCCGCATCACCCTCCGCGAGGACCTGGTGCTCTACCTGTTCGGCACGCCCGGCCAGGAGCGGTTCTGGTTCATGTGGGACGAGCTGGCCGAGGGCGCGCTGGGAGCCGTCGTACTCGCCGACACGCGCCGGCTCGAGGACTGCTTCGCCGCCGTCGACTACTTCGAGCGGCGTTCCATACCGTTCCTGGTCGGCGTCAACTGCTTCGAGGGCGCGTCCCGTTATCCGGTGGAGTCCGTGCGCAAGGCCCTCGACCTCGACCCGGACGTGCCGGTCGTGCTCTGCGACGCCCGGGACCGGGAGTCGGTCAAGGAGGTGCTCATCGGCGTCGTCCGGCACGCGATGGCGTACGCGGCGGCCGACCGCGAGACCGTCACCACCTGAACGGCGGCGGCACGGCCCGTACCCCCGCCGACCGGGGTACGGGCCGTGGTCCCGGGGTGGTTACTCGCCGTCCTCCAGCCAGCCGAAGGTCTTCTCCACCGCCTTGCGCCAGTTCGCGTACTCCCGTTCGCGTACCGACGCCGCCATCGTGGGCGTCCACTCCATGTCCTGCTGCCAGTGCGCCCTCAGCTCGTCCAGGTCGTTCCACACGCCGGTCGCCAGGCCGGCCGCGTAGGCGGCGCCCAGGCAGGTCGTCTCGGAGACCCGGGGCCGGATCACCGGTACCCCGAGGACGTCGGACTGGTGCTGCATCAGGAGGTTGTTCCCGGTCATGCCGCCGTCGACCTTCAGGGTGGTGATCGGCACCCCCGAGTCCTGGTACATCGCGTCCACGACCTCCCGTGTCTGCCAGCTCGTCGCCTCCAGGACCGCGCGGGCGAGGTGCGCCTTGGTGACGTACCGGGTCAGCCCGGTGACGACCCCGCGCGCGTCGGAGCGCCAGTAGGGCGCGAACAGGCCGGAGAAGGCGGGCACGATGTAGGCGCCGCCGTTGTCGTCGACGCTCGCCGCCAGGGTCTCGATCTCGTCGGCGGTGCGGATGATGCCGAGCTGGTCGCGGAACCACTGGACGAGCGCGCCCGTGACGGCGATCGAACCCTCCAGGCAGTACACCGGCGCCTCGCTGCCGATCCGGTAGCCCATGGTCGTCAGCAGCCCGCTCTTGGACGGCACCGGCCGGTTGCCGGTGTTGAGCAGCAGGAAACTGCCCGTCCCGTAGGTGTTCTTCGCCGTGCCGACGTCGTAGCAGGCCTGCCCGAAGACCGCCGCCTGCTGGTCGCCGAGGGCGGACGCCACCGGCACCCCGGCGAGCTGGCCGACCGCGGTGCCGTACACCTCGGCGGACGACCTGATCTCGGGCAGCACCGCCTCGGGCACGTTCATCGCGGCGAGGATGGCGGTGTCCCACTGGAGGGTCTCCAGGTTCATCAGCATGGTGCGCCCGGCGTTGGTGACGTCGGTGACGTGCCGGCCGCCGTCGGTGCCGCCGGTGAGGTTCCAGATGAGCCAGGAGTCGATGGTCCCGAAGGCGATCTCGCCGCGTTCGGCCCGTTCCCGCAACCCGGGCACGTTGTCGAGCAGCCAGGCCGCCTTGGGGCCGGAGAAGTAGCTGGCCAGGGGCAGACCGGTCTGCTCGCGGAAGCGGTCCTGGCCGTCGCTGCCGCCGAGTTCACGGCACAGGGCCGCGGTACGGGTGTCCTGCCAGACGATCGCGTTGTGCACGGGCTTGCCGGTGGCGCGGTCCCACAGGACCGTCGTCTCGCGCTGGTTGGTGATGCCCAGCGCGCTCAGCTGGTCGGGGCGCAGCCCCGCGCCCGCGAGCGCCCCGGCCACCACGGCCTGCACCTTGGACCAGATCTCGGTGGCGTCGTGCTCCACCCAGCCCGGCTTGGGGAAGATCTGCCGGTGCTCGCGCTGGTCGACGGCGACGATCGCGCCGCCGTGGTCGAAGATGATGCAGCGGCTCGACGTGGTGCCCTGGTCGATTGCGGCGACGTACTTCTCGGCGGTGTCCGTCATGGCTACCCCTTGGTCGCTGGGTCGGAAGGCTTCGTGGGTGGGAGGGCCGCGCAGGACCGCGGCGCGCCGGGCCGGGGGACCGGGCGGCCCGGGACGTCCGCGCCGGGTCAGAAGGCCGCGTTGTAGATCAGGCCCGCGAGCGCCCCGCCGATCAGGGGGCCGACGACCGGGATCCAGGCGTAACCCCAGTCCGAGGTGCCCTTGTTGGGGATGGGTAGGAAGGTGTGCACGATGCGCGGGCCGAGGTCGCGCGTCGGGTTGATGGCGTAGCCGGTGGGGCCGCCGAGCGACAGCCCGATGCCGACGACGAGCAGCGAGACGATCAGCACGGTGGTGCCGGACTCGCCGAGCCCCTTGGTCAGCCCGAACGCGAGGATCGGCAGGACCAGCGCGATCGTGGCGATGATCTCGGTGACGAGGTTGGCGACCGGGTTCCGGATCTCGGGGATGGTGGAGAAGATGCCGAGCGTCGGCGTCGGCTCCTCTCCCGACTCCTCGTCGGGCACGTTGGCCTGGAACTGGGCCAGGTAGACCAGGTACGTCAGGACGGCGCCCAGCATCGCACCGACGAACTGACCGAGCAGGTAGACCCAGACCTTGCCCCACTTCCCGGTGTCGACGGCGATGCCGATGGTGACGGCGGGGTTCAGCTGCCCGCCGGAGAGGGGAGCGGCGGTGTAGGCGCCGGCGAGGACACCGAACCCCCAGCCGAACGCGATGGCCACCCAGCCCGCGGCCCGGGCCTTGGAGTGTCTCAGGGTGATCGCGGCGCAGACACCCGCACCGAACAGGATCAGGATGGCCGTGCCGATGACTTCGCCTACGAAGATGTCTCCGTCGCTCATGGCGGCTCCTAGGGCGCTGGCCGGGGATCGACCCCGGTGCTTTGAGCAGGAACGGTTCCCTTGGCGACGTCAGCCGAAGGCAGGGAAGGTCCCGCGCCCCGCCCGGCGTCCATGACGAGCGTGCCGTAGCGGCCGAATCGCCCATGGGAGAAGGAGTTTCGAGACAGGAGCGGCCCATGGCGCAGTGCCTGAATACGCCGAGAATGTACGGCGATGTCGACCGACACCGGAAGTTTTCACCGGCACTCGGGGGGCGTCAAGGTCGCCGACGGCAACGATGACGGGCAACCCCGCCGGAGCGCACCTGTCACGGCTCCACCGCCGCGTACCCGGCCTCGGCCGGGTACGCGTCCGAGCCGCGCCGGATCTCGTGCCCGGGCACTCCCGCCCGCCCCAGTACCCAACTCGCCCCGTGGAGCGCCTTGGCGGCCTTCTTGAGCGGTGCCAGGCAGGCGGCCGCCTGCCGGTGGTCGGCCACGCTGCCGGGGCCGCACACGACGGTGGCCAGGGACAGCGTGACGGGGCGCCCGCCCGCGGACCAGGTCGCGTCGAGCAGGGCGGCGACCTGGTCCAGCCCGGCCTCGTCGGCGAGGACCAGGAAGTCGTCCCCGCCGATGTGCCCCACGCGCGCGTGCCCGACGGCGGCCTCCTGCAGTGCCCGCCCCACCGCACGGATCAGCTCGTCGCCCGCGGCGAACCCGGCACCGTCGTTCACCTGCTTGAAGTGGTCGATGTCCAGCCAGCTCAGCGCGAAGACCCGGCCGTCCGCGAGCCACCGGTCCACCTCGCCCGTGATCGCGTCCGAACCGGGCAGCCGGGTCAGCGGGTTGAGCCCGGCCGCCTCCTCGACCCGGGTCTCCGCGAGCGCCCGCACCAGGTCGGCGAGGCGTACGACGCCCACGCAGCGCCCGTACCGGTCGACGACGGTCACGTCGTCGGAGGTGCGGTCCGGGCCGCCGACGGCCACCACGTCCAGTACCTCCCAGGCGGTCGCGTCGATGCCCACCGTGCGTGGGGCGTCGCCCAGCTTGACGGCCGGGCGGTCCGCGTACAGGGCGTGCCCGTAGCGGCCGGACATCGACAGCAGGAAGCGGGAGCGGTGCACCGAGCGGACCGGGGCGCCGGTCTGGTCCACCAGGAGCACCCCGGAGACCTCGGGGGAGCCGGTCAGCAGCGCCCGTACCTGCAGGGCGGACGCGGTGACCGGGAGGACCGCGGCCGGCCGGATGAACTCGCGCACGGACGGCCCGGAGCGCGGTGGCGGTACGGCGGCGGGGGAAGACGGCGGAACGTATACCTCCGCGACCGGGATGCGGGCCGGTGGCGCGAACAGCTCGCCCTGCCCCAGCTGTGCCCCGGCGGACAGCGCCGCCGCGTGCTGGAGTTCGGTCTCCACGCCCTCGACGGCCACCAGGGCGCCGAGTTCCTCGCACAGGGTGCGCATCGCCCGCACCGCGGCCGGCCGGGCGAGCAGGGAGGCGTCGAGCTTGACCAGGTCGGGGGAGAGGTCGGTGAGCAGCCGCAGCGGCACGTCCCCGTCCCCGATGCCGTCCGCGCTGATCCGGAAGCCCTGGCCGCGCAGCACCGCCACGGCCTCCAGCAGGGCCCGCTGCGGCACGTGCGTGTACGGCGGGACGATGTCCAGGGTGACTTCCCAGGGCATCCGTCCGGCCGCGCGGACGGCCTCGGGCAGCGGTCCGATGCCGCCCAGGTCGGCGAGGGTGGCTGCGAAGACGTTGATGTGCAGCGGCAGCAGTGTCTCCTTGCGGGCCGCCGCGCGCAGGGCCAGCACCGCCAGACCGCCGTCGAGTTCGGGGTTCCGGCGGGCTTCGGCGAGGATGTCGCCGGTCTCGGGGCGGGCAAGGATCTCCTGTGCGGCGATCCCGCCGGTCGTCAGATTGACCACCGGCTGGAAGGCGAAACGGAGAGCATCCGTCCAGGTGCGCACGGGAGCATGATGACGTCACCGGCGTACGCCCATGGCCAGTTCATGAGACGTTCACGCACCATTTCGGGCCGGTCACGCAGGGTATGCACCGCAGCGGTCGCACCTGTCCCGTCAACGCACCGCTATCACGGACGAGCCGTGCCCGAACAGCCCCTGATTGGCCGTGATCCCCACGCGCGCGTGCGCCACCTGCCGGTCGCCCGCCGCGTTCCGCAACTGCCAGGTCAGCTCGCACACCTGGGCGATCGCCTGGGCCGGCACCGCCTCCCCGAAGGACGCCAGGCCGCCGCTGGAGTTGACCGGTATGCGGCCGCCCGGGGCTGTCGCGCCCTCGCGCAGCAGCTTCGCCGCCTCGCCCTCGGCACACAGTCCGAGGTCCTCGTACCACTGCAGCTCCAGCGCCGTGGACAGGTCGTAGACCTCGGCGAGGGACAGCTCGTCGGGGCCGATGCCCGCCTCCTCGTACGCGGCCCGCGCGATCGAGGCGCGGAAGGGCTGCGCGGCCGGCTCCACCGCCGCCGCGGAGTCCGTGGCGATGTCCGGCAGGTCCAGCACCGTGCTGGGGTAGCGCGGCGTGACCGTGGACACCGCGCGGATCCGCACCGGCCGGGCCACCCCGTGCCGGCGCGCGAACTCCAGGCTGGAGAGCACCAGCGCGGCGCCGCCGTCGGAGGTGGCGCAGATGTCCAGCAGCCGCAGTGGATCGGCGACCACCTGGGAGGCGGCGACCTCCTCCGCGGTGACCCGCCTGCGATAGCGGGCGTACGGATTGAGAGCCCCGAGCGCCGCGTTCTTCACCTTGACCAGGGCGAAGTCCTCGGGGGTGTCCCCGAACACCGTCATCCTGCGGCGCGCGTACAGCCCGAAGTACGTCGGGTTCGTCGCTCCCAGGAGCCGGAAGCGCAGCCAGTCGGGATCCTCCGGCCGGTCACCTCCGGCGGGCCGGAAGAAGCCCTTGGGCGCCGCGTCCGCGCCCACCACGAGCACCACGTCGGCGAGGCCCGCCAGGATCTGTGCCCGCGCCGCGGCGACCGCCTGGGCGCCGGACGCGCACGCCGCGTACACGCTCGCGACCCGCGCCCCCTGCCAGCCCAGCGCCTTCGCGAAGGTCGCGCCCGCCACATAGCCGGGATATCCGCCGCGCACCGTGTCCGCGCCCACCACCGAGCCGATGTCCCGCCATTCCAGTGCGGCGTCCGCGAGCGCCGCGCGGGCCGCCGCCGTCCCGTACTCGACGAAGCTCCGGCCCCACTTGCCCCACGGGTGCATGCCCACGCCGAGCACCGCCACGTCCGCCGTCACGCCGCCACCCCCGTCGGCCGCCAGTGCCAGGTCGTCCAGGTCGTCTCCGCGTCCTCGCTCAGGACCCCGGGGACGGCCTCCACCTCCATGCCCACCGCCAGATCGGCGACGGTGATCCCGGGAACCGCCTGCCCCAGCACCACGATCCGCTCGGACTCCAGCTCCACGGCGAGCAACGCGTACGGCTCCCACGGAAGTTCCGGATCGCTCACATAGGGTGACGGGGGACGGTACCTGCTGTCGGTGTACGACCAGATCCGTCCGCGCCGGGAGAGCGGGACCTCCGCCAGGTCGCCGCCCGGGCAGCCCGGGTTGCGGCAGTGGACGTCCTCGCGAGGGAAGAAGACCGAGGCACAGGCCGCGCAGCGGGTCCCCAGCAGCCGGAATCCGTCCCCCTCGCCCGTGAACCAGCCGTCGACCGCCGGCGTGCGTGTACGCGACAAAGCTCCTCCAGGACACCAGATCTGACGGAACGTCAGAAGTGTGCCACGGCGGCCCGGGATTGGGCAGGCCCCGCCGGCGCCCCCCGCCGTCCCGTGCGTCTCCCCTTCCGGGATCGCCATGTGTCGGTTCACTTCCGGAAGGAGGTGTTCCACCGACCGTAAGACGTCGTACTCCCGATCGGATAAAGTCCGCGCGTGTCCGAAAATCAGCACCCAATTGCCAACTCCGCTCCGGGCTCGCACTGTTCGAGCTGCGGAGCGGCCTACGGAGAGGGAATCTCCGGCTGGCCCCGCACCTGCCCGGCCTGCGGCCACGTCGCCTACCGCAACCCCCTGCCGGTGGCGATCGCCCTCCAGCCCGTCTACGACACGAAGGGCACCGCCCTGGTCGTCATCACCCGCACCGTGGCCCCCGCGCGCGGCGGCATCGCGCTGCCCGGGGGCTACGTCGACGACCGCGAGGACTGGCGGCACGCCGTCGTCCGTGAACTCAAGGAGGAGACGGGCATCGACGCGGCCGTCCGCGACGTACGGCTCGTCGACGCCATGAGCTCACCCGACGGGCACCTGCTGCTGTTCGGGCTCCTCCCGGAACGCCCCGCCGAAGGCCTCCCGCCGTCGGGCGCGACCGACGAGACCGAGGGCTGGCATCTGCTGCGCCGCCCCGAGGAACTCGCCTTCCCGCTGCACAGCGTGGCCGTACGCGCATGGTTCGAGGGCCGCTACTGAGCCGCCGGCTCAGCCCAGCCCCCTGACCCGGACGGGCCGGGACGGCACGCTCACGCCGCTCTCGTCATCGCGCCGGACCACCACGTGCCGGCCCTCCCAGCGGGCGACGTAACGCTCGATCTCCGGCTCCTCCCAGCCGTCGCCCGCGTCCGGCACGAACAGCCCGCCCCCTGTCCGCCCCCGGGCAGGCGCCCACACCTCAAGCCGCGTCCCGCCGTCCTCGACCCGCACGGGCAGGACGGCACCCGCACGCGCCAGCACCGGGATCCGCGACAGCGGGGCATCGACGAGCACCTGCCCGGGACCCTCGTACGCTCGCTCGGTCACCGTGTCGTACCAACGCCCGCGAGGCAGCTGCACCGCACGCCGGTCGGCACCCGGATCCAGCACCGGAGCCACCAGCAGAGCGTCGCCCAGCAGGAACGCGTCCTCGCAGTCACGCAACGCCCGGTCCTCCGGCGCACCCCACCACACCGGCCGCACGTACGGCGCACCGGTCCGCCGGGCCAGCTGCGCCAGTGTCATGAAGTACGGCAGCAGCCGCCGCCGTTCGAGCAGCGCCACGCGTGCGTGCTCCAGCACCTCGGCCCCGAACTCCCACGGCTCCCGGCGCCCTGCCCGGATGCCCGCGTGCGTGCGGAACAACGGCAGATACGCGCCCAGCTGGAACCAGCGCAGAAACAGCTCAGGCGACGGACTCCCGTCGAAACCGCCCACGTCGGGACCCGAGTACGGCACCCCGCACAACCCGAGCCCCAGCACCAGCGACAGGGACGCGCGCAGCCCCGGCCAGCCGGTGGCGACGTCACCGGACCACGTGCCGCCATAGCGCTGCATACCGGCCCAGCCCGAGCGTGAGAACAGGAACGGCCGCTCCCCGGGCACGAGTCCGCGCAGGCCCTCGTAGGCCGCCCGCGCCATGCAGAGCGCATAGACGTTGTGCGCCTCCCGGTGGTCACCGCCGTGCCCCTCCAGGGCGTGCCGCGCCGAGCGCGGCAGCGTCGACTCGCCGAACGCGCTGAAGGACGTCGGCTCGTTCATGTCGTGCCAGAACCCGGCGAACCCCAGCGCGAGCCGCTCCTCGTACAGCCCGCCCCACCACGCGCGCACGCGCGGGTCCGTGAAGTCGGGGAAGACCGCCTCCCCCGGCCACACCACCCCCTCCACCGTCCGCCCCGACGGATCACGGACGAAGGCGTCGACCGCCGTCCCGCCGCCGTACACCGTGTTGCCCGGCTCGGCCTTCACCGCGGGATCGACGATCGACACCAGCCGGATCCCGTCCCGCCGCAACTCCTCCGCCAGCGTCGGCAGCTTCGGGAAACGCTCGTGATCGACCGTGAAGACCTGGTGGGCGTCGTAGTGGTCGATGTCCAGATGGACGGCGTCCAGCGGCAGACCGCGCTCCTGGTAACCGGCGACGATCTGCCGTACCTCCTGCTCACTGCCGAAACCCCAGCGCGCGTGGTGATGGCCCAGCGCCCACGCCGGCGGCAGCGCGGGCGCGCCCGTGAGCGAGGCCCACGTGTGCAGTACGCGCGCGGGGGTGCCCACCATCACCCAGCAGCGCAGCGGACCACCGTCCATCCGCAGCTCGCAGCGCCCGGTCCGGTCGTGCCCGGAACCGGCGCCCTCCTCGCCCTCCCGGAGCGTCACCGTCCCGTCCCAGGAACTGTCGTGGAACACCAGATGCGCCGCCGCGTCCGCCACCACCAGCTGCACCGGCATGGTGACGTACAGCGGATCGTCACCGGGCCCGAAGACACGACCGGGATCGGTGTTCCACAACCGGTACGTGCCGTCCCGCAGCCGCGGCCCCGAGGCGCGCCCGCCCAGCCCGAAGAACCGCGCGTCCGCGGCCACCTCCGAACGCTGCACCCAGCGCGCCACACCCCCGCCCACCGGCTCCCACCACCGCGGCGGCAGATCCCGCCGCAGCATCACCCCACCCGGCGTGCACACCTCCACCGCGCCGTGCCGCGAGACACTGACCGTCACCCGCTCCGCCACGACCCGCCAGCCGCCGTCGGTGTCGGGTTCGAGAACGGCCCGCGGATCCGGCTCCGGACAGCGCCCCGCGAGCGCGTACGACGGCTCGGGACCGGCCCCGTCCCAGCCCCAGAACACCGCCCCGTTCACCGCGACCGTGATCCGCAGCTCGGACCGGCTGAACCGGATCACACCGCCGCCCGGCCCCGGCTCCGCGCCCTGCACCGGCCCCGGCACCCGGGCCCGCTCCGCTCCCCGCGCGGGCAGCCCGGCGGCGTCGATCCGCCTCCTGCGCCACGCGGCCCGTACGGTACGCAACCCCTGAGCCGCCTTGCTCGAACCGACCACACTTACCGAACGCACCAGGTCACGACCGTCCATGCTGCTCACCCTGCCACTCGGCGCTCCACCCGCGTGTGCCGTTCAACTGGCGTTCACCCGTGCCGGGGCCACATCTTCACGACACGGACTATGTGGAGCGCACCCTGGTGTAGAAGTCGATCACATGGCATCGTCCCTGTCAGCCGCGTCACGCGCACACCCCAGCCCGTGCGCGTCCCACGCCCACAAAGCGCAGAAGCCCGGGAGCCGCCCCATGTCGTCCGCGAACCCCCAGCCGCTCTGGCAGCCCGATCCGCGACGGATCACCCAGGCACGCATCACCAGGTTCCAGTCCTGGGCGGCCGAACACCACCGCGCCCCTGCCGACGGCGGGTACCAGGCCCTGCACCGCTGGTCCGTCGACCACCTGGACACCTTCTGGAAAGCCGTCACGGAGTACTTCGACGTACGGTTCTCGACCCCCTACGCGCGCGTGCTCGGCGACCGCGCCATGCCCGGCGCCGAATGGTTCCCCGGCGCCCGGCTGAACTACGCCGAGCACGCCCTGCGCGCCGCCACCGCCCGCGCGGACGAACCCGCCCTCCTGTACGTCGACGAGACCCACGAACCCCGCCCGGTCACCTGGACGGAGCTGCGCCGGCAGGTGGGCTCCCTGGCCGCCGAACTCCGCGCCCTCGGCGTCCGCCCCGGCGACCGCGTCAGCGGCTACCTCCCGAACGTCCCGCAGGCCGTGGTCGCCCTGCTCGCCGGCGCCGCCGTGGGGGCCGTGTGGACCTCCTGCGCCCCCGACTTCGGCGCCCGCAGCGTCCTCGACCGCTTCCAGCAGGTCGAACCCGTCGTCCTGTTCACCGTCGACGGCTACCGCTACGGCGGCAAGGAACACGACCGCCGCGAGATCGTCGCCGAACTCCGCCGCGAACTGCCCACCCTGCGCGCCGTCGTGCACATCCCGCTGCTCGGCACCCCGGCCCCCGAAGGCGCCCTGGAATGGTCGGACCTGACCGCCGCCGACATCGAGCCGGAGTTCGAACAGGTCCCGTTCGACCACCCCCTGTGGGTGCTCTACTCCTCCGGTACCACCGGCCTGCCCAAGGCCATCGTCCAGTCCCAGGGCGGCATCCTGGTCGAACACCTCAAACAGCTCGGCCTGCACTGCGACCTCGGCCCCGAGGACCGCTTCTTCTGGTACACCTCGACCGGCTGGATGATGTGGAACTTCCTCGTCTCCGGCCTCCTCACGGGCACCACGATCGTCCTGTACGACGGCAGCCCCGGCTACCCCGACACCGGCGCCCAGTGGCGCGTCGCCGAACGCACCGGAGCCACCCTCTACGGCACCTCCGCGGCCTACGTGATGGCCTGCCGCAAGGCCGGCGTGCACCCCGCCCGCGACCACGACCTCTCCCGGGTCAAGTGCGTCGCCACCACCGGCTCGCCACTGCCCCCCGACGGCTTCCGCTGGCTGCACGACGAGTTCGCGGCGAGCGGGGCCGACCTCTGGATCGCCTCCGTCAGCGGCGGCACCGACGTGTGCTCCTGCTTCGCGGGCGCCGTACCCACCCTCCCGGTCTACACCGGCGAACTGCAGGCACCCGGCCTCGGCACCGACCTCCAGGCCTGGGACCCGGCCGGCCGCCCCGTCATCGACGAAGTGGGCGAACTGGTCGTCACCAACCCCATGCCCTCCATGCCGATCCGCTTCTGGAACGACCCCGACGGCAGCCGCTACCACGACAGCTACTTCGACACCTACCCCGGCGTCTGGCGCCACGGCGACTGGATCACCGTCACCGCACGCGGCACCGTGATCATCCACGGCCGCTCCGACTCCACGCTCAACCGCCAGGGCGTACGGATGGGCTCGGCCGACATCTACGAGGTCGTCGAGCGCCTGCCGGAGATCAAGGAGTCCCTCGTCATCGGCGTCGAACAGCCCGACGGCGGCTACTGGATGCCCCTCTTCGTCCACCTCGCCCCCGGCGCGGTGCTCGACGAGGCCCTGCTGAGCCGCATCAAGCAGGCCATCCGCGAACAGCTCTCGCCCCGCCACGTCCCGGACGAGGTCATCGAGGTGCCCGGCGTCCCGCACACCCTCACCGGAAAGCGCATCGAGGTCCCCGTCAAGCGCCTGCTCCAGGGCGCGCCCCTGGAAAAGGCCGTCAACCCCGGCTCCATCGACAACCTCGACCTGCTGACCTACTTCGAGGACCTCGCCCGCAAGCGCGCCTGACGCCGGCGCCGTAAGCGCTCAGCGACCGTTGTCAGTGGTGCCGGTTACTGTGAGTGAGCATTGATCGATCACATCCAGGGGGAACCATGGCGCGCACCGACCACCGGACCATGCGACGCGTCCTGCGCCGCGAGATCGCCGGCACCATCGGCCTGCTGACCGACGAGCACGACTTCCGCGCCATGCGGCGCTACCGCACCTTCACCTTCGACGACCACCTCACCTACCTCCGCCAGATCGAAGCCCTCCTCAGGACCCGCGCCGCACAGGGCACCCACACCACACTCGCCCTGTTCGACCCCGAGGAGTACGCCGAGTTCTGCACCGCGACCGGCCTCGACCCCGACGACCCGGCCAGCCGCACCCGCTTCACCGCGGAACTCGCGGCCACCGGCCCCACCCTCCCCTACGACGGCCGGCCCCTCACCGACCTCGTCCCCGCCCTCGTCGACGAGGCGGTACGACAGGCCACCTGGGAGTACGCCAGCACCCTCCTGGCCCGTCTCGGCCCCTGCCCCACCTGCGGGGAGGACGTCGGACGCGCTGCCTTCACCCGCGCCTCCCACCTCCTGACCCGCATCCTCGACACCGCCCCGACAGGCAACCGGCACCTCGTGTGCAGCGTCTCCGGACCACCGGAAACCCTGGTCACCGTCCTCCACGCCGACCGGAGCAGCGACGGCACCACCCACCTCGACGAGGCCGAAGCCCTCGAATTCACCAGCGTTCTCGCCCTCGGCCTCGCCACCAACAGCCCCGGCGGCCTCGTCATGCGCACCAGCGCCGCCGGTGTCCCCGACCGCGTCTACGGCTGGCGGCTGCGCGGCAACAACCTCGGGCCCCTCACCGCCGGCGAGGTCTTCGACGCCTACTGCACCGACATCGAGTCCGGAGACCTCATCTCACCGGAATCCGACGTCGACTACTGCGCACCGCCCGACCTGGGTGACCAGGAGACGCCTCCCGGCCACCACCACTGAAAACACCGGGGGCGCCCCACCCACAGGTGGAGCGCCCCCGGAAAACACCGGAAAGACACCGAAAAGCCGGCCGATGACGGCACTGGCCGACTACTCGCCGGACAGCACCGCCTGCGCCGCCACACGAGCCTCGTCCGCGCTGTCGGTGGCGCGCGCGGCCGCCGCGGCCCGCTCGCACTGGGCCAGCGTGTACTTGGCCAGCATCGCCCGGACATAGGGAATCGACGCCGCGCCCATGGAGAGAGAGGTGACCCCCAGACCCGTCAGCACACACGCCAGCAGCGGATCCGACGCGGCCTCACCGCACACGCCACAGCTCTTGCCCTCGGCCCGTGCAGCCTCCGCCGACAGTGCGACCAGATCGAGCAGCGCGGGCTGCCACGGATCCTGCAGCCGGGACACCGCACCGACCTGACGGTCGGCGGCGAACGTGTACTGGGCCAGGTCGTTGGTCCCCAGCGACAGGAACTCGACCTCCTGGAGGACCGAGCGCGCCCGCAGCGCGGCCGACGGAATCTCCACCATCGCGCCGAACTTGGCCCGCAGCCCCGCCTCCCGACAGGCGTCCGCGAACGCCTTGGCATCGGCACGGTCCGCCACCATCGGCGCCATGACCTCAAGGTGGACGGGCAGCCCCTCGGCCGCCTTCGCCAACGCCGTCAGCTGGGTGCGCAGCACCGCGGGGTGGTCGAGCAGCGTCCGCAGACCACGCACGCCCAGCGCAGGGTTCGGCTCGTCCGCCGGCGTCAGGAAGTCCAGCGGCTTGTCCGCGCCCGCGTCCAGCACCCGCACGACCACCCGGCCCTCCGGGAACGCCTCCAGCACCTGCCGGTAGGCCTCGACCTGCTTCTCCTCGGAAGGAGCGCTCTTGCTGTCGTCGAGGAACAGGAACTCGGTACGGAACAGACCGACACCCTCGGCCCCGGCCTCCACCGCGGCCGGCACGTCCGCGGGACCGCCCACGTTGGCCAGCAGGGGCACCTTGTGTCCGTCGGCGGTCGCGCCCGGGCCGGTCGTGGCCGACAGCGCCGCCTTCCGCTCCGCGGCCGCCGCCGTCAGTGCCGCCTTCCGCTCCGCGCTCGGGTTCACGAAGATGTCGCCGCTGCTGCCGTCGACGGCGACCACGATGCCCTCGGCCAGTTCCCCGGCACCCGGCAGGGCCACCACGGCAGGCACCCCGAGCGCCCGCGCCAGAATCGCGCTGTGACTAGTCGGCCCGCCCTCCTCGGTCACGAAACCCAGCACCAGAGCCGGGTCGAGCAGCGCGGTGTCCGCCGGTGCCAGATCCCGCGCGACCAGGACGTAGGGCTCGTCACTGTCCGGGACACCCGGCATCGGAACCCCCAGCAGCCGGGCGACGATACGATTCCGCACATCGTCCAGGTCGGCCACCCGGCCGGCGAGGTACTCGCCCGCTCCGGCCAGCAGCTCGCGGTATGCCGCGAACGCGTCGTACACGGCCCGCTCGGCGGTGCTGCCGACGGCGATCCTGCGGTCCACGTCGGACATCAGCTCCGGATCCTGCGCCATCATGGCCTGCGCCTCGAGCACCGCCTGGGCCTCGCCGCCGGCCAGATTGCCGCGCGCCATCAGGTCGGCCGCCACGGCATCCACGGCCTGACGGGCGCGCCCCTGCTCCCGCTCCGCCTCCTCCGCCGGGATCTGCTTGGCAGGCGGCTCCAGAACCGCCGTTCCCATGTGCCGAACCTCGCCGATCGCCACACCGTGGCTCACGCCGACGCCTCGCAGCGTTGTCTCCATCTCACCCGTCTCCGATAGTGCGGCGGGTCCCGCCGCCGCGATGGTCTTCGTGGTTGCCGCCTGCTCCGTCGTACAACGGGACGGCGGCGCGGTCGGACGTCGGTCCGGGACGAGTCACTTCCAGGCGAAGAGAGTGTCGCCGGACTTCACGTCACCCTCCTCACGGACGTCGGAGAGGGCGTCGGCGGTGGCCTCCAGGGCCACGACGGGGCAGACCGGGGACTTGCCGGCGGCCTCGACCTCGGCCGGGTTCCAGCGGATCACCGCCTGGCCGCGGGTCACGGTGTCGCCCTTGTTGACGAGCAGCTCGAAGCCCTGTCCGTTGAGCTGCACGGTGTCGATACCGAGGTGGGTGAGCACGCCGTGGCCGCTCTCGTCCACCACGACGAACGCGTGCGGATGGAGGGAGACGACGACGCCGTCCACGGGCGCCACGACCTCGGAGGGCTCGCGCGCGGGGTCGATGGCGGTACCCGGGCCGACCATGGCCCCGGCGAAGACCGGATCCGGCACTGCGGCCAGTCCGACGGCGCGTCCGGCGAGCGGGGACGTCACGGTGGTCATGGGAAGCCTCCCAGGAGTGGAGCTGCTTACGGGCCGTCACAACCTGTTCCGGACGGCACTGAGCAGCAGCGTATGTCATATGAAGTGGCGGTTCCGCATGGAAGCTACCAGGTAGTGGTCTAGACCACCAGCCTATTCGATTTGCGCGGCCTTCCACGCCCCGTGTACAGTCGTACTCCTGCCTGGGGCCAAGCGGTGCGATAAAGCATCGGCGCTCGGCAGCACCCAAACTTGTCAGATCCTAACTCGGGATCGTCTTCCGCATGCCTGCGGGACGGTGGTCAGAGGGCCGGAAAAACACTGATAGAGTTTGAAACACCGAAGGGAAGCCCGGAGGAAAGCCCGAGAGGGTGAGTACAAAGGAAGCGACCGTTCCTTGAGAACTCAACAGCGTGCCAAAAGTCAACGCCAGAT
>NZ_JBFBJI010000003.1:0-12599 GCF_040702065.1 Streptomyces sp. NPDC086777
CTGGCGTTGACTTTTGGCACGCTGTTGAGTTCTCAAGGAACGGTCGCTTCCTTTGTACTCACCCTCTCGGGCTTTCCTCCGGGCTTCCCTTCGGTCTTGCGTTTCCGACTCTATCAGATCTTTTCTCGATCCGATTTCCTCGGTGCTTTCCAGGTTCTCGCTCTCGCGTTTCCCTTTCCGGCGGTTCCGACTCTATCAGATCCTTTCGGCGTCTGATTCCCAGTCAGCGGGTGGTGTCTTCGCGGCTGTTGGGCCGTTCCGACGTCCCAAACCTTAGCGGATCCGCTCCGCGATTCCCAATCGGGCCTGGTGGTCCGACCGGGCAACGCTGAGACCCGAAATCGAATTGAATTCGGGCACGCCGAAATCAACCCGGTCGGGAGATCGTGCTGGTGGTTTGGGTGCCGCTCGTGCGGCGGAGGTGCTGTCGCAGAACCGTTACGGCTCCGCGGCAACCCGAAGAACATTACGGGGCGGGCAGGGGACTGTCAACCCTCCCCTGTCAAGATTTTTTCGGCGACCCGCGCGTCGCCGCGTCAGTCCAGGTCGGTGAGCCGGCCACCGGCGTCGGGCTGGGCGTGCTCCACACGGCGGAGCAGCCGGGTGAGGACCTCGCCGAGCACCGCACGCTCCGCCGGCGAGAGGTCCTGGAGCAGATCCTCCTCGAAGACGGAGGCGAGGCGCATGGCCTCCAGCCACTTCTCGCGCCCGTCGGGGGTCAGCTCGACGATCACCCGGACGCGGTTGCACTCGTCCCTTTCCCGGGTGACGAGCCCTTCGGCGACCATCCGGTCGATGCGGTGGGTCATCGCGGCCGGAGTGAGGCCGAGGCGCTTGGCCAGTTCGCTGGGGCCCATGCGGTAGGGGACCCCGGAGAGGACGAGGGCCTTGAGGACCTCCCACTCCGCGTTGCTGATCCCGAGGGCACCGGTCTGGCGGCCGTAGGCGACGTTCATGCGGCGGTTGAGCCGGGACAGCGCCGAGACGATCTTCTCGACCTGGGGGTCGAGGTCCTGGAACTCGCGCTGGTAGGCGGCGATCTGCTCGTCGAGCGTCGGCTCGCCGGCGCCGGTGGTGTCGGCCATGGTCCGAAGTATCGCACGGACCCGCTTGGCGTTGAAGTCCTTCGCGATGTAGTCTTTAGCTTCGAACTTTAGCTTCAAAGTCTTCAGACTTCAGCAGTCCGTCGACTTGACGACCTGAGAGAGGTGAACGTGACCAGGGCGATGGGCGCAGCGATGCGCCGGATCCACGTGGGCAACGCACTCAGCGCGTTCGGGCTCGGCTTCACCGTCCCCTACCTGTACGTCTATGTGGCGCAGGTGCGGGGGCTGGGGGCCATGACGGCGGGTGTCGTGCTCGCCGTCTTCGCCGTCGCCGCGCTGATAGTGCTGCCGTTCGCCGGCCGGGCGATCGTGCGGCGCGGTCCACTGCCGGTCCTTCTCACCGCCCTGGTGACGGCCGCGGTCGGCGCGCTGAGCCTGGGGCTGGCGGGGAGCGGTCCGGCGGTGCTGGCCTCGGCGGCACTGCTGGGGGCCGGACAGGCCGTGATGCAGCCGGCGCTGGCGACGATGATCGTGGACTGCTCGACGGCGGAGACCCGGTCCCGGGCCTTCGCGACACAGTTCTTCCTGCAGAACCTGGGACTGGGCGTCGGTGGCCTCATAGGTGGTCACCTCGTCGACACGACCCGGGTCTCCTCCTTCACCCTGCTCTTCGCGATCGAGGCGGCGATGTTCCTGCTGCTGGTCGTCGTGATGGCGACGGTGCGGCTGCCGCACTCGCCGCGCATCGCGGACGCGCCGGCCACGGCGTCGGCGAAGGGCAGCTGGAAGCAGCTGCTCGGGAACCGGGCGATGGTCCAGTTGTCCGTACTCGGCTTCGTACTGTTCTTCGCCTGCTACGGGCAGTTCGAGTCCGGGCTGAGCGCGTACGGCGTGGAGGCGGCGGGGATATCCACCTCCGCGCTGGGCACCGCGCTGGCCGCGAACACGCTGATGATCGTCGTCGCGCAGTTCGCCGTACTCAGGTTCGTCGAGCGTCGCCGCCGGTCGCGGGTGATCGCCGGGGTCGGGCTGATCTGGGCCGTCGCGTGGGTCACGGCCGGGTACGCGGGGCTGGGCCACGGCAGCCGGGAGATGGTGACGGCCGCGTTCGTGTCGACGTACGCGCTGTTCGGTCTGGGTGAGGCGATGCTGTCGCCGACGGTGGCCCCGCTGGTGGCCGACCTGGCGCCGGAGGGGATGGCCGGGCAGTACAACTCGGCGTTCGCCCTGGTCAAGCAGCTTGCGCTGGCGGTGGGCCCGGCGGTGGGCGGCCCCCTGGCGGCTTCGCTGCCTGCGCCGTACGTCGTGACGTTCCTGCTGTTCTCACTGGGGATCAGCGTCCTGGCGATACGCCTGGGCAAGCGACTGACCGACGTCCAGGACCGGCCCTGGCTGGCTGCGAGGAGCAGGGTGGTCGCCCGGGGTGGCGCGGCTGCGGAGTCCGTGTCCGCCTAGTGGGGGGGGCGGGGGTGGGGACGCTTACCGGCGCTCGCGCACCCGCGGCCGAAACAGGAGAGTCCGCCCCCTACGACGGTCACCCCTTCGGCAGTACGAACTCGCACCACACCGCCTTCCCGCCGCCCGGCGTCCTCCGCGACCCCCACCCGGAAGCGATCGTCGCCACGATGGCGATGCCTCGCCCCGACTCGTCCCCCGGCTCCGCGCGTCTCCGGCGCGGCAGGTGGTCGTCGCCGTCCGTGACCTCGATGATCAGCCGGCGGTCGGTGCGGCGGAGCCGCAGCCGCATGGGCGGGGTGCCGTGCTGGAGGGAGTTGGCGACCAGCTCGCTCGTGGCGAGGACACCCAGATCGTGGAGGTCGGCCGGGAAGCGCCAGCTGGTCAGCACGCCGGAGGCGAACGCGCGGGCGCGTGGCGCCGCCTCGATGCCGCCGAGGAGTTCGAGTGCGGCGTTGCGGAACAGCTCGCCGTCCGGGCCCGTACGGGCCGGATGCTGCAGGACGAGGACGGCGACGTCGTCGTCGTGGTCGGCGGTGACGCCGGCCGAGCGGACCAGGCGGTCGCAGATGACCTGGGGGGTGCCGGTGGCGCCCGCCAGCGCGCGCTCCAGCGCCGCGATGCCCTCGTCCAGGTCCTCGTCACGGCGCTCGACCAGGCCGTCCGTGTAGAGGACGGCCGTCGAGCCCGGGCCCAGCGGCACGGAGGCGGACGCGTGGACCCAGCCGCCGGTGCCGAGCGGCGGCCCCGTCGGTTCCTCGGTGCGCAGCACGCCGCCGTGCTCGTCGCGGACGAGGATCGGGAGGTGGCCGGCGGAGGCGTACACCAGGCGGCCCTCGTTGGGGTCGTGGACGGCGTAGACGCAGGTGGCGATCTGGTCGGGGTCGATCTCGGTGGCGAGGCCGTCGAGGAGCTGGAGGACCTCGTGCGGGGGGAGGTCCAGGCGGGCGTAGGCGCGGACGGCTGTACGGAGCTGGCCCATGACGGCCGCCGCGCGGACACCGCGGCCCATGACGTCGCCGATGACGAGGGCGGTGCGGCCGCCGCCGAGGGTGATGACGTCGTACCAGTCGCCGCCGACCGCGGCCTCGGTGCCGCCGGGCTGGTAGGTCGCGGCGATGCGGAGGTCGTCCGGCTGTTCCAGCTCCTGTGGGAGGAGGCTGCGCTGGAGGGTGACGGCCGTCTCGCGCTGCCGGCGTTCGCTGGCGCGCAGCCGCTCCGCCGCCTCGGCGTGGTCGGTGACGTCGGTGGCGAAGAGGAGGACACCGCCGTCGCGGTCGCCGTTCGCGGCGACGGGGGTGCAGGTGAACGTGTAGGTGCGGCCGTCGAGCGCCTTGCGGGACTTGAGGGTGCGGGGCTTGCCGCTGCGCAGGACCTGGTCGAGGAGGGGGAGGAGGCCGAGTTCCGCGAGTTCGGGCAGCGCTTCGCGGGCGGGGGCGCCCGGGGGGCGTGCGCCGAAGGCCGTCGTATAGGCGTCGTTGACGTACGCGATGTGGTGGTCGGGGCCGTGGACGAGGGCGACCAGGGCCGGGACGTGGTCGAGGACGTCGCGGGCGGGCAGTTCGTCGACCGCGGGCACGCACGGCGAGTCGTCGGTCAGCTGTTCGGCGCGGGCCGCGGGTACGGAGCCTTCTCCTCGTCGGTCCGGGGAGACCCCGTGCTCGGTCCGCGCTGCGGCGCGGCGCTGCGTTCCGGGGAGCCGGGCGCTCCAGCGCGTGAAGTTCACGAAACCTTGCCTCGTGTCGTCGTCTCCGGCCGGCTCGGGGAGCGGCCGGGGGCCGGGGGAGGTCCCCCGGTGCAGTTCTGGGGAGAAGCTGGGGATGAGCCTTGTGCTCGGTCGGGGGGCAGTCTGGCAGGGTGGCCGTCGGCGACGACATCCGTCAGACGCCGGGGCGGTCCGTGGAGTTCCTGAGTTCCGTCAGGACGACCCGTTCGAGTCGTCCGAGGGACTGTGAGGAGGCTTTCCACCGGCCGCGAGTTCGAACTCCGCTCGGGGATGTTCGAGTGACCCGAGCGAGACGATCTCCCGTTTGAAGAGCCCGGAGAGGGTCCATTCGGCGAGGACGCGCGCCTTGCGGTTGACGGTGGGCACCCTGCTCAGGTGGTAGACGCGGTGCATGAACCAGGCAGGGTAGCCCTTCAGCCTGCGCCCGTAGACCTGGGCGACACCCTTGTGGAAACCGAGCGAGGCGACCGAGCCGACGTATGTGTGGGCGTACGTCTCGAGGGGCTCGTCGCGCAGTGCGTGGACGATGTTGTCGCCCAGGACCCTGGCCTGGCGGACCGCGTGCTGGGCGTTGGGGGCGGTCTCGGTGCCGGGTTCGGCGGCGGTGACGTCGGGGACGGCGGCGGCGTCGCCCGCGGCCCACGCGTGGTCGACGCCGTCGAGGGTCAGCTCGGCGGTGCATTTCAGCCGTCCGCGCGGGGTGCGCGGCAGGTCGGTGGCGGCGACCAGGGGATGCGGTTTGACGCCGGCCGTCCAGACGACGGTGCGGGTCGGGAAGCGCTGGCCGTCGCTGAGGACGGCGACGCGGTCCGCGCAGGACTCCAGGCGGGTGCCGAGCAGCACCTGGATGTTGCGGCGGCGCAGTTCGGTGACGGTGTAGCGGCCCAGCTCGGGGCCGACCTCGGGCAGGATCCGGTCGGTGGCCTCCACGAGGATCCATTTCATGTCCTCGGGCTGGACGTTGTGGTAGTACCGCGTGGCGTAGCGGGCCATGTCCTCCAGCTCGCCGAGGGCTTCCACGCCCGCGTAGCCGCCGCCGACGAAGACGAAGGTGAGGGCGGCGTCGCGGATCGCGGGGTCGCGGGTGGAGGAGGCGATGTCCATCTGCTCGATGACGTGGTTGCGCAGGCCGATGGCCTCCTCGACGGTCTTGAAGCCGATGCCGTGCTCGGCGAGACCGGGGATGGGCAGCGTGCGCGCGATCGAGCCGGGGGCGAGGACCAGTTCGTCGTACTCCAGGAAAGTGGCGCCTTTCCGCTCCTCGGCGGTGGCGAGTGTGGCCACTTCGGCGGTGCGCGCGGCGTGCTCGACGGCCGTCACCTCGCCGACGACGACATGGCACCGGTCCAGAACGCGCCGCAGGGGTACGACGACATGACGAGGGGAAATCGAACCCGCGGCCGCTTCGGGAAGGAACGGCTGGTACGTCATGTAGGGATCGGGGGTGACGACAGTGATGTCGACCTCCCCCCGGCTGAGCTCCCGCTTCAGCCTCCGCTGCAGCCGCAGGGCCGTGTACATCCCGACGTAGCCGCCGCCGACAACGAGAATGCGCGCACGTTCCTTCACCATCCCATGACGCACCCGTGACTGTTGTTTGTCCACAGCCCCGGCAATTTGTGTGACCGGCGGGCGGCTTTCGGGGGCGCCGGGCGCACGCCCCGGCACGGACGAAAGGGACCAGGTCAGCGGGGGCGGACAGGGGGGCGCGAAGGCACTGAACCGGGAGGTATGCGACCCGTACTCCGATCGGGGGGCGCACCGTGCGGAACGTCCCCCTTCTGAATTGACAGCCTCTCAACTATGTTCGTGTGTCGACGGGGTGCAGAGGATGTGGCCGAACGGTCCGCGAGGGGCGGGCCGCCCGGCCCGCGGTCCATGGATCGACCATGGGCCGCCCATGGTTCCGCTCGCTCCGGCTTTCAGTGACGGGGAGAGTCTCCGGGGGGAGACGTCGTTAACCGGGGGAACACAGATGCATATTCAGGACACGCATTGGTCATCGGCGTCCGCTCTCGCGGCCGGTGGCGCAACGGTGAGCGCGGCGGCGGGCAACGGACGCGGTGACGGGCCGCGTACGACGCCGCTGCGGGTGGACGCACAGCGCAATCTCGAACACGTGCTGCGTGCGGCACGCGAGGTCTTCGGCGAACTGGGCTACGGCGCGCCGATGGAGGACGTGGCGCGGCGGGCGCGGGTCGGGGTCGGCACCGTGTACCGGCGTTTCCCGAGCAAGGACGTGCTGGTACGGCGGATAGCCGAGGAGGAGACCTCCCGGCTGACCGACCAGGCACGTGCCGCGCTCGGACAGGAGGACGAGCCGTGGTCGGCGCTGTCGCGCTTCCTGCGGACGTCGGTGGCGTCGGGGGCGGGGCGGTTGCTGCCGCCGCACGTGCTGCGGGTCGGGGTGCCGGACGAGGTCGGCGGCGCCGTGGCCGGGGCCGAGGAGGCCCGGGTGCCACAGCAGCGGACGCAGCCGGGCGCCGGTGCCGGTGAGTTGCGGCTGGTGCCGGAGGAACGGGAGCCGGTGGGCGACGTCGCCGACGACGCGGGGGCGGCCGCGCTGCTCGACGTCGTGGGGCGGCTGGTCGAACGGGCCCGTACGGCGGGTGAGTTGCGGCCGGACGTCTCCGTGTCCGACGTGCTGCTGGTGATCGCCACGGCGGCGCCGTCCCTGCCGGATGCCGCGCAGCAGGCGGCGGCTTCGGCTCGGTTGCTGGACATCCTCCTGGAGGGGCTGCGGTCTCGAACCTGACGGTGTCCTTTCTCGGCCGGGACGGTGACCTTCGCGAGAGCATGGGCCATGCCATGGGCGGGGGCGGGGGCGGGTCGACTGCGGCTGGTCGCGCAGTTCCTCCCCCGGCCTTCGGCCGGGGTACCCCCAGCGCCCCTACGGGGCGCCGCAGTTCCGGTGTTTTCTCTTCCGGGTGACCGTTTCGTCTCTCGGGGGTCTCGGCCCAGGCGGTGTGGCAGTCTGAGCCGGTGATTCGGTCGGTCGGGCAGGCATCGGGGGCGTTCCGCGATGAGCGTTGACGGGTGGGACGAGTCTGTCGGTGAGGAGACCGCCTCGCCGCAGGTGCCCAGCCAGGGCGGGCGGGGCGCGGTGCCGCCGGCCGGTGAGCCGCCGGAGGGCAGCGTCCCGGCCCAGCGCGACGGCAGCGTCCTGCCACCGCGCCGCGAACGTCCGCACCCCGACGCCCAGTTGATCGAGCGTATGCGGGCCGGCGAGGACTCGGCGTACGAGGAGCTGTACCGGCGGCACGCGGACGCGGTGCGGCGCTATGCGCGTACCTGCTGCCGCGACGGGCACACCGCCGACGACCTGACCGCCGAGGTGTTCGCCCGCATGCTGCAGGCGGTGCGCGGCGGGTCGGGGCCCGAGTACGCCGTGCGCGCCTACCTGCTCACCTCCGTCCGCCGGGTCGCCGCGCAGTGGACCAAGTCGGCCCGGCGTGAGCAACTCGTCGACGACTTCGCGTTGTTCGCGGCGCAGGCCGGGCGCGGTTCCGAGGTGTCCGACGACGACACACTGGACCTCGGCGCCGAGGCTCGCGCGATGCACGAGGCCGAGCAGTCGATGGCGATGCAGGCCTTCCGTTCGCTGCCGGAGCGCTGGCAGGCCGTGCTGTGGCACACCGAGGTGGAGGACGAGTCGCCGAGCGAGGTGGCCGTCCTCTTCGGACTGGACGCCAACGGCACCCGGGTTCTTGCCAGCCGCGCCCGGGAGGGCCTCAAGCAGGCCTACCTCCAGGCCCATGTGAGCGCCGCCCTCATCGACGACGAGGAGTGCGCCCGCTACGCCGACCAGCTCGGCGGCTACGCCCGCCGCAAACTGCGGGTCCGCGCCGAACGGGGGCT
The DNA here is from genome assembly GCF_040702065.1 of Streptomyces sp. NPDC086777. Classification (NCBI taxonomy): domain Bacteria; kingdom Bacillati; phylum Actinomycetota; class Actinomycetes; order Kitasatosporales; family Streptomycetaceae; genus Streptomyces; species Streptomyces sp. NPDC086777. The sequence continues at coordinate 8,086 of NZ_JBFBJI010000003.1, forward strand.
GCGCAAGCACCTGGAGGAGTGCGCGAGGTGCCGGCTGGCCGCCGCCCAGATCGAGGAGGTCGCGAGCGGGATCCCGGCCGTCGTGCCGGTCGCCGTCATCGGCTGGTTCGGTGCCGCCGGATACGCCAAGGCGCTCGGGATCATCGCCGGGGGCGCCGGTGCGGGGGCCGCGGGCGCGGCCGCCGCGGCGGGCGGTTCGTCCGGCGGGGCGGGCGGCGGTGCCGGCGGTGCCGCGGCCTCGGAGGGGCTCGCGGGGCCGGTGAAGGCCGGTATCGCCGCCGGAGTGGTCGCGGCGGCGATCGCCGTGGTGGCCCTCGCCCTGACCAACCACGGCCACCCGGTCAAGGAGGCCGCCAGACCCGCCCCGTCCGCACCGGCCGTGCAGCCCGAGGCACCGACCCCCACCCCGACGAAGCGAAAACCGGCACCCGAGCCGGTCGTCCTCGCCCCCGAAGCGGCCCCGACCTCCACGCCGACGCCCACTCCGAGCCCACGGCCCACCCCCACCCCGAAGCCGACCCCCACCCCGACACCCACACCCACCCCGCCGGAACCTGCGCCGACCCCCACGCCGACGCCCACTCCGCCGCCCGCCCCGGCCGTCTACCAGTGGAACGAGCTGCGCTTCGACGTCACCGGCGACGGCACCCGGCCGGAGATGCGGCTCGGCGACAGCAGCTGGGTGTGGCAGCGGTACGGCGTGACGGTCGCCGGCAGGGAGTACGCGCACGGCGTCACCGTGCACGGCCGGTCCTCCGTCACCATCGACCTCAACCGGCAGTGCACCGCCTACGACGCGATGGCCGGCGTCGACGACATGACCCTCGGCCTCGGCGAGGTCACCTTCGCCGTCTACGCGGACGGGGTGCCGCTGTGGCGGTCCGGGGTGGTCGGGGGCGGACAGGCCGCCGTACCCGTCCACGTGGACCTGACCGGGCACCGGACCGTGCGGCTGGTGGTCGAACCGCGGACCGCCTTCGACACGGTGGCGCTCGCCGACTGGGCCGAGTCGAAGTTCACGTGCCGGTAGCGGCCGTCGGGGTTGCGCCCAGTACGCGCAGGGCGTCCTCCTCGGTGAGCGAGGCACCGCGCGAGCGCTCGGCCGCGTAGCGCTGCGGGGTCAGCGAGGCGCGGGCGGCCGCGTCGACCTCCTCGGCGCGGGTGCGCTCCGGCTCGGGACGGACGCTTCCGGCGCGCCAGTGCTCGGCGGCGGCGTACAGCCGTACCGCACCCGCCAGGTCGCCGAGCCGGGCCAGCAGGTCGGCTCCGATGTCGGCCAGTGCCGCCGTGATCACCTCGGCGCACCGGTACTCCACCGCCTCGCGCAGCCCTTCGGCGACGATCGGCAGCCCGCGCGCGGGGCCGTGCTCCAGGGCCGTGAGCATGGCCTCGACCGCACGGCTCGCGGCCGTGAACTGTGGTGGCGCGGAGCCGGCCGGCGCGATGGCGCGGACGGTCTCGTAGTGCTCGCGGGCCCGGGGCAGGTCCCCCTCGTGCTGGGCCAGGAGCGCCCGCAGCAGCGCCACGTACGCCTTCGACTCCGCCACCGCGTACCGGTCGGCGGCCTCGGCCGCCTGGTCCAGGACGGCCTGGGAACCCACCAGGTCACCGGAGCGGAAGGCGATCTCGGCGAGCCGCGCGAGCAGGAACGGTGTCTCCGCGTACGCGCCCAGCTCGTGGGCGAGGCGCAGCGCCTCCCGGTACTCGCCCTCCGCCGCCACGAACCGGCCGCGCGCCATGTCCGCCTCGCCGGCCGCGCTGCACACCTGGGCCCGCATCCAGCGGTCGCCGACCCGCCGGCTGAGGACGCGCAGCTCGGCCAGGTCCTCGTCGACGCCCCGCAGGTTGCCGGGCGAGTCGACCATGACGTGGGTGCGGTACATCAGGCTGACGCCGACCTCCCAGTCACCGCCGTACTTCCGGCAGTTGGCGATCACCGCGGACATGTCGGGGCCGATGTCCACGGCGGAGCCGCCCATGGTCCACGCGGTGAGCGGCCAGATGAGGCCCGGCATCCGGGCGGCCCGGGGACCGCCCGCCTCGAAGGCGGCCCGGACGAGCGCGACGTACCGCGGGCTCCGCTCGTCCGCCGGCAGGTCCGACTGGCCGGACTCGGACACCAGGAACAGGTCGAGCAGCCTGAGGTCCATCCGCAGCTCGTACAGCGGGTGCCCGGCCTGGGTGTCGGGGGCGGCCAGGAGGGCGCCCACGGGGTCCGCCGCGGCGGCGAGCGTGCGCAGTTCGCCCGGGTCGGCGTCCGCGGGCAGGGCGTCCCGGGCGACGCCGAGCCGCAGCACCGCGCGTACCGAGGCCGTCGCCTCCTGGCGGTAGTTGCGCAGCCACCAGAACCAGCCGACGGCGAGGACGATCCGGCCCGCCCGCACCTCGTCGCCGGCGCGGACCGCCCGGTCGAGGGCGGCGCGGATGTTGTCGAGGTCGGCCTCCAGGCGGCGGATCCAGGGAAGCTGCTCCGCGGAGCGCAGTCTCGGCTCCGCCTCCTCGACGAGGGCGCACACCCACGCGCCGTGCCGTCGTTCTGCCGCCGCCCGCAGCCCGGGAACCTCGGCGGCGCGCTCGACGGCGTACTCGTGGATGGTCTCCAGCATGCGGTAGCGCATACCGCCGGTACCGTGCGCGCCGTCCGGGGTGGCGATGATCAGGGACTTGTCCACGAGCGCGCCGACGAGGTCGGCGGCCGGTCCGGTGCAGACGGCCTCCGCCGCCGTGAGGTCCCAGCCGCCGGCGAAGACGGACACCTCGCGCAGCATCGTCCGCTCCCGTTCGTCGAGCAGGTCCCAGGACCAGTCGACCACCGCGCGCAGGGTCTGCTGGCGGGGCAGGACCGTGCGGCTGCCGGCGGTGAGCAGGCGGAAGCGGTCGTCGAGCCGGTCGGCGATCTGCCGGGGCGTCAGCAGCCGGAGCCGGGCCGCCGCGAGCTCGATCGCCAGGGGCAGTCCGTCCAGGCGCCGGCAGATCTCGTCGACGGCCGCCGAGTCGCCCGGCTCGGAACCGGTCCCGGTCCCGGGGCGGACGGCGACGGCGCGCTCCTCGAAGAGGCGGCGTGCCTGCTCGGGTGCGAGGGGCTCGACCGGGCGCACCGACTCGCCGGGGACGCCCAGGGGTTCCCGGCTGGTGGCGAGGACCGTGAGGCCGGGGCAGTGGGTGAGCAGGGTCTCGGCGAGGGCGGCCGCCGCCTCGATGACGTGTTCGCAGTTGTCGAGGATCAGGAGTTGGCTGCGCCGGGCGCAGTACTCGACGAGCAGAGCCGTGGGGTCGGTCTGCACGGTCGCCAGCTCGTTGGTCATGAGCATGGTCTCGCGCAGACCGAGCGCGCTGACCACCGCGCCCGGCACCGCCTCGGGCCGGTCGAGCGGGGCGAGCTCGACGAGCCACGCCTGCGGGAGCCCGGCGGCGGCTTCCTCGGCGAGACGGGTCTTTCCGGAGCCGCCCGGTCCGGTGAGGGTGACGAGACGGGCCCTGTGCAGTTCGGAACGAACGGCTTCGAGCTCGGGTTCCCGCCCCACGAAAGAGGTAAGCCGCGGACGGAGGTTGCCGCCGCGCGGCGGGGGCACCTGCCGCGGGGTCGGCTCCTGCGTGAGCAACGACGTGTGCAGGGCCTGGAGTTCCGGGCCGGGGTCGGTGCCGAGGCCTTCGGCGAGGGTGCGGCGGGCGGTGTCGTACGCGGCGAGGGCGTCCGCCGGGCGGCCGGTGTCGCGCAGGGCGCGGATGAGCAGGGCGTGCAGCGGCTCGTCGTACGGGTGGGCCGTGGTGAGCTCGGTCAGCTCGGGTACGGCACCGGCGGCCCGGCCGAGGCGGAGGGCGGCGTCGGCGCGGGCGCGGGTGGCCTCCAGCCGGAGCGCGTCCGGGCGGGCGGCGGCCGTGGCGCGGTCGGGGAGGTCGGCGAGGGCGGGGCCGCGCCAGAGGGCGAGGGCGTCGGTGAGCACGCGGTGGGCCGTCGCCGGGTCGCCGACGGCCAGGGCGTCGGTGCCCTCGCGGACCTGCCGCTCGAAGACGTGCAGGTCGATGTCGTCCTCGGTCGCTTCGAGGCGGTAGCCGCCGGGGGTCGAGGCGATGCTGTCCCTGCCGAGGACCCGGCGGAGCCGGCCGACGAGGGCCTGGAGGGCGGCCGGGGCGTCCTGGGGCGGGTCGTCGTCCGCCCAGATCTCCTGGATGAGGGTCTCGCGGGTGAGGGTGCGGGTGGGGTGGAGGGCGAGGACGGTGAGCAGGGCGCGGAGGCGGGGGCCGCCGACGGGTATGGCGGTGCCCTGATCATCGCCTGCTTGGGCCACGCCCAGAATTCGGTACCGCACCGGCTCATTGTCGCCGCGGAGCGGGGAAGAGGGCACGGCGTTTCGGCGCCGAGGTCGGGGGCCGGGGGGTGGGGACGCTCACCGGCGCTCGCAGGGCGCCGCCGCGCCCACCCGTGCCGCCCCAGCGGCACGACTGCCCGCAGCCGAGAGGGCGACACAGACACCTGCGACTGGACACCGCCCCACAAACGGCGCGGGGAACTG
>NZ_JBFBJI010000003.1:12698-95051 GCF_040702065.1 Streptomyces sp. NPDC086777
ACCCAACCAGCCCCCACCGGCCCGACTGCCCGCAGCCGAGAGGGCGACACAGACACCTGCGACTGGACACCGCCCCGCAAGGGGCGCGGGGAACTACCCAACCAGCCCCCACCGGCCCGACTGCCCGCAGCCGAGAGGGCGACACAGACACCTGCGACTGGACACCGCCCCGCAAGGGGCGCGGGGAACTGCGCGATCAGCCCCCACCGGCCCGCGGCCGAAGCACAGGGGCCGCACCCCTGATGCGGGGGTCTGGGGGGCGGCAGCCCCCCAGATGCGGCAGCCCCTCGCAATTTCACGCTCCCGAGGCCAGCGCACCCCTCATCGGCCGCACCCCCGCAGGGACCGCACGGGCCCGCGCCGGCGTCCCCGTCCAGCACGTGCCCCGGCGGGACAGCAGCCGGCGCAGCCACAGTTCCAGGGAGACCAGGTCGGCCAGCCCGTCCAGCGGCAGCGGTTCGCCCGCGGCCGCCGCGCGGAGCGCCTTGCGGACCACTCTCGCCTCCACCAGCCCCGCCTGGGCGAGCAGCGGCGTCGAGAAGAGGGAGATCAGGTCGTCGGCCGCCACGCGCAGCCCCGTGCGGGTGGCGGCCGCCGAGGACGCGTGGGAGGGGGCACCCCAGCCCGGCGGGAGGTCGGCGACGCCGGCGCCCTCCAGGACCGTACGGAGGATGGCGGAGCGGGCGCCCGGCTGGACGCGCAGCGCTTCGGGGAGGTCGCGGCAGGCGCGGACCACCTGGTTGTCGAGGAAGGGCGTGTGCAGGCGCTGGGAGCGGATCTCGGCCGCCTGTTCCAGGACGCGGATGTCGGCCGCGTGGCGGGCCAGCACGGCACGCGCGCGGTAGTCTCCGGGGCGCTGCCCGGGGCCGACGCCGGAGCGGTTCGCCGCCCCCTGGAGCAGAACCGATACTTCAGCCAGCGCCTCACCGGTCAGCCAGCGCGCCGCGGGACCCGGTCTCGCCCAGGTGAGCGCCGCGAGGGACGCGCCCACCGCGCCTCCGGGGTCGTCGAACCGGCGCCGCAGCAGGCGCTCGGCGAGGGACTCGACGCCCGCGCGGTACGGCGTGCGCGCCAGGCGGCGGGCCGCGCTGTACACACGCGCGGGGACCATCACCGAGCCGTCGGCCTTGGCGAGCGCGGCGACCGGGCGGACGAGGTGGCGGCGCTTGCGGTCCATCAGCAGGTCGGCGAGGCGTGCGGGGTGGGCGTCGAGGACCTGGCGGGCCCCGTAGCCGGTGAAGTGGTCGGCGCTGCCGGCGGCGAGCCGGGCGCGGTGCCGGGCCGCGGAGATCAGGGACGGGCCCGGTTCGTCGGTGAGGGGGCCGTCGAGGTCGGCGTACGGCAGCACCTCCTCTCCGCCGGTGACCACCACGTGGTGCAGGCGCGGGTTGGCGGCGAGGGTGCCCGCGCGCTGGAGTTCGGCCTCGCGGCCGCCCACGGCGAGGTCGTTGAAGGTGACGGCGAGAAGGCGCTCGCCGGCGCCCGTGCCGTGGCCGAGGACCGTGCCGGGCATGCCGGGCAGGCCCGCGGCGAGCAGGGCCAGCGTTCCCGACGCCGGGCCGCCGGAGAGGTCGGCGCCGATGCCCGGAACCGGCATCCCGCGCGCCGCGCGCCGCTCCGCGGGGCCCATGCCGGGCACCGGACCGGGGTCGATGTCCGGGACGTGCCGGGGTGCCGACAGCCGCGCGCGTACAGCTTCTACGAGCGCGTCCCGTACGGCGTCCACCGCGCGGTCGGGGTCGGCGGAGGGTGCCGCGACCGCGAGCGAGGCGACCTGCTCGTACCCGGCGACCTCGCGCGCCCCGGTGCGCAGGATCAGCGCATGCCCCGGCGGAATGCGCCGCACGCCCTCGTACGGGGTCGAGTCGTGCAGCGCGGCCGGCACGTCGGGGACGGCGAGGAGGGCCGCGAGATGGCCGTAGTCGAGGTTGGCCTCGATCAGGTCGGCGAGCGGGAGGGCGGCCGTGGCGTAGGCCGTACCGCCTGCCCAGGGGCTGTAGAAGACCGGGCGGGCGCCCGCGAGGTCGCCGCAGACGGTGACCCGGCGGCCGACCTGGACGACGGCGGTGTAGCTGCCGGGCCAGGCGGTCAGATGCCGGAGTGCGCCCCCACGCGCCGTGAAGAGGCCGAGGCGCAGTTCCTCGTCGGTGGCCCCGCAGGTGCCGAGGACGGCGATGCGGTTCTGCGCGTCGGCCTTGATGACGCGGACCTCGTCGGGGCGCCAGTCGCCGACCGCCCAGAGCGGGTCGGGGTCGCCCCACAGGAGCTGGGAGCCGACGGGGTGGACGGTCTCGCCGTCGTAGCCCATGGCGCCGGCGGAGCCGATCGTGGCGGCACCGGAGATGGTGCTGCTCCATCCCACCAACCACCGCATCGACGCCTCCACAGGCTGTGGACAACCATGCACGGTACGAACCGGGTCCCCATGCTGCCATGAAGGACGGGGCCAGGAGTGGCGGTGGGGCCGCCTTTGATCCCCGGAAGATTTCACGGAGTTGCCGTGGAGTCGAGGCAGGAGCGGCCACGCGCGCGTGCCACGGAAGAGTCGTGGGGGGAGCCGGGCGCCGTACGGTACCGGGCGATCGCGACGTGAATGCGCCCCCTGTACGCTCCCCAATAACGCCCTTCACGCCCTCAATTGCCGTGGTAGGAGCGTTGAGTCGCCGAAAATAGTGGGGTCGATTTTCAGCCAAATCAGAAACGGCCGCGCGGACTTGCGCACGCTCCGTACATGCTTTGCGCATCGCACGGGCGGCTGCCCGGACGCGCACAGTCCGGGAGGCGGGCATCGCCTCCCGGACCGGTCCGCCACCCGCGGGGATGAAGGTGGCGGTGTCCCCCAGCCCACTGGATCCAGTACAGCGGGCCGACCCACGCATCAGCCATGGAACCGCTCCCCCGATGGCCGGAGAAGAGCGCACGCACGGGCGCACGGCCACACGGCGGGGGCACGTCGCGACAGGCCGTGCACGGTGCGTATATGGGCCGCACTCGCGTACGGACCACAATCCCGCCATCCGGAACAATGCCCCTTAACGCTTGGGATGCGGCGAACTACGCTGGGTTTACGAATGCCGCGTGGTTATGCCAGTGCGGCAGCCGTCTGTGTCGAGGGGTGGCGCATGTCCAGGGAGCAACGCGGGCCGAACGAAAAGCTCGGCGCCGTTCTCGCCCTCGCGGGAATCAGCAACGCAGGACTCGCGCGACGCGTCAACGATCTTGGCGCTCAACGCGGGTTGACTCTTCGCTACGACAAGACGTCGGTGGCGCGCTGGGTGTCGAAGGGCATGGTGCCGCAGGGCGCCGCGCCACACCTCATCGCCGCCGCGATAGGCCAGAAGCTCGGCCGCCCGGTGCCGCTCCACGAGATCGGCCTGGCGGACGCGGATCCCGCCCCCGAAGTGGGCCTCGCCTTCCCCAGGGACGTCGGCCAGGCGGTGCGGTCGGCCACCGAGCTGTACCGCCTCGACCTGGCCGGCCGCCGGGCCGGTTCGGGCGGCATCTGGCAGTCCCTGGCCGGTTCGTTCGCAGTGAGCGCATACGCAACGCCCGCCTCGCGGTGGCTGATAACCCCTGCCGACAGTTCGGTCGCGCGCGAGACGAACGCCCTGGACGGGGCGGGCACACCGCTCAAAGTCGGCCACAGCGACGTGCAGAAGCTGCGGGAGGCCGCCGAGGACGCCAGGCGCTGGGACTCCAAGTACGGCGGCGGCGACTGGCGGTCGTCGATGGTGCCGGAGTGTTTACGGGTGGAGGCGGCACCGCTGCTGCTCGGCGCGTACTCCGACGAGGTCGGGCGGGCGCTGTTCGGCGCGAGTGCCGAACTGACGCGGCTCGCCGGGTGGATGGCCTTCGACACCGGGCAGCAGGAAGCCGCGCAGCGGTACTACATCCAGGCGCTGCGGCTCGCCCGCGCGGCGGCCGACGTGCCGCTCGGCGGGTACGTCCTGGCATCGATGTCCCTGCAGGCGACGTACCGCGGGTTCGGCGACGAGGGCGTCGACCTCGCGCAGGCCGCCGTGGAGCGCAACCGGGGGCTGGCGACCGCGCGGACCATGAGCTTCTTCCGGCTGGTCGAGGCGCGGGCCCACGCGCGTGCGGGGGACGCGCAGGCCGCGGGCGCCGCGCTGAAGGCGGCGGAGGGGTGGCTGGAGCGGGCGCGGGAGGGGGACAACGACCCGTCCTGGCTCGGTTTCTACGGCTATGACCGGTTCGCCGCGGACGCGGCCGAGTGCTACCGGGACCTGAAGGCGCCGCGGCAGGTGCGGCGCTTCACGGAACAGGCGCTGTCCAAGCCCACGGAGGAGTTCGTGCGGTCGCACGGGCTGCGGCTGGTGGTCTCGGCGGTCGCCGAACTGGAGTCGGGGAACCTCGACGCGGCCTGCGAGCAGGGAGTGCGGGCCGTGGAGGTGGCCGGGCGGATATCGTCCGCGCGGACGACGGAGTACGTGAAGGATCTGCTGCACCGGCTGGAGCCGTACGGGGACGAGCCGAGGGTGGTGGAGCTGCGGGAGCGGGCACGGCCGCTGCTCATGGCGCCGGCATGAGGGCCGCCCCCTCGTCCGCCGGCCCGCCGTGGCCGTGCGGGTGCGGGTGCGGCGTGGGGGCCGGTCGCCCAGTGCCCGGCGCCCCGGTGGGGCGCGACCACGCAGCCGCATGTCGCACAGGCCCCCGGCCCTGACGGGACGCGCTGCGGAAACCGGCGTTTGAAAGTGATGTCAGTGGCGCAGTGCACTATCGAGCGTGGGAGGTGGTGCAGGTGCGGGCCGGGATTGCGTACGACTGTGACGTGCTCGTGGTCGGGGGTGGGATCGTCGGGCTGTCCACCGCGTACGCGGTCACGCGGGCGGCGCCCGGCACCCGGGTCACCGTGCTGGAGAAGGAGGCCGGCCCGGCCCGGCACCAGACGGGGCGCAACAGCGGGGTCATCCACAGCGGGATCTACTACCGGCCCGGGTCGCTGAAGGCGCGGTACGCCGTCAAGGGCGGCGCGGAGATCGTCAAGTTCTGCGCCGAGTACGGCATCGCGCACGCCGTCACCGGCAAGCTGATCGTCGCCACCGAGCGGGACGAGCTGCCCCGGCTGCACGCGCTCGTGCAGCGCGGCCGGGAGAACGGCATACCGGTGCGGGAGCTCGGGGCCGCCCAGATCGGGGAGTACGAGCCCGAGGTGCGGGGGCTCGCCGCCATACACGTCGGGACGACCGGGGTGGCCGACTTCGTGGGCGTCGCCCGGCAGCTCGGGGAGGCCTCGGGGGCGGAGATCCGGTACGGCGCCCGGGTGGTCCGGGTGGACCGGCGCCCGGAGCGGGGCGTGGCCGTGCTCACCTCGCGCGGGGACGTCGTACGCGCGCGCGTGCTGGTCAACTGCGCCGGCCTGTACTGCGACGAGGTCGCCCGGCTGACCGGGGACGAGCCGGGGATGCGGATCGTGCCGTTCCGTGGGGAGTACTACGAGCTGGCGCGGCCGGAGCTGGTGCGGGGGCTGGTGTACCCGGTGCCGGACCCGGCGTTCCCGTTCCTCGGGGTGCATCTCACGCGCGGGATCGACGGTGGTGTGCACATCGGGCCCAACGCGGTGCCGGCGCTGGCCCGGGAGGGGTACGGGTGGGACGTCGTCCGGCCGCGGGAGGTCGCCGGGACGCTGGCCTGGCCGGGGTCCTGGGCGCTGGCGCGGCGGCACTGGCGGTACGGGGGCGGGGAACTGCTCCGGTCGGTGTCGAAGAAGGCGTTCACGACGGCCGTACGGCGGCTGCTGCCCGCCGCGCAGGAGGAGGACCTGGTGCGGGCGGCCGCGGGGGTGCGGGCGCAGGCCGTGCTGCGGGACGGGACGCTCGTCGACGACTTCCTGATCAAGGAGGGGCCGCGGACGGTCCACGTGCTGAACGCGCCCTCGCCCGCGGCGACCGCCTCGCTGCCGATCGGGCGGGAGGTGGCACGCAGGGCGCTGGAGGCGCTGGGCTCGGTGTGACACCCCGCGGGCCGTCCCGTGGGGGCCGTAAAATCGACGCACTGTGTCTGACTCCCTCAATGCCCCCGAAGCCCCCCGGCCCGCCGAGACCGGCCCGGCCGAGCACGTCCCCGGTGCGCACTCCGCCCACGCCCCCGGGGTGTCCGTCCGGCACACCCGGGCCAAGGGGGAGCCGCGGTTCCCGAACGGCCCCAGGGCCGATCCGGCCGGGTCGCACTTCGAGCGGCGGATCCGCAGCTTCCAGCCGCGCCGCAGCCGGGTCACCGCCGGGCAGGCCGACGCGCTGCAGCGCCTGTGGCCCAAGTGGGGCCTGGACATCGACGGGCAGCGGGTCATCGACCTCGGCGAGCTGTTCGGCAACGACGACCCGGTGGTGCTGGAGATCGGGTTCGGGATGGGCGAGGCGACCGCGCAGATGGCCGCCGAGCAGCCGGCCCTCAACATCCTCGCCGTCGACGTGCACACGCCGGGCCAGGGGAACCTGCTCAACCTCGCCGACCAGAACGGGCTGTCCAACGTCCGCGTCGGCAACGGCGACGCGATCATCCTGCTCCGCGAGATGCTCACGCCCGACTCGCTGGACGGGCTGCGCGTCTACTTCCCGGACCCCTGGCCGAAGAAGCGGCACCACAAGCGGCGGCTGATCCAGCCGGAGTTCCTGGATCTCGCCGCGACCCGGCTGCGGCCCGGGGCGATCGTGCACTGCGCGACCGACTGGGAGCCCTACGCCGAGCAGATGCTCGACGTGCTCGACGCCCACCCGGCGTTCGAGAACACGCAGGCCGAGGGCGGTTTCGCGCCACGTCCGGCGCACCGGCCGCTGACCCGTTTCGAGGGCCAGGGACTGGACAAGGGACATGTGGTGAACGATCTGCTCTTCCGTCGCGTACAGCACCGGGTGCCGCAGAGCGAGCAGCACCGTCAGGAGTCACCTCGTTAGGGTCGATGCCGTGGCCACCTCCCCGCCGCCGTACCCGCAGTACTCACCACAGCCGCCGTATCCGCCGGACCCCGCCGGGCGCGGTCTGCGGCATCCCCGCTGGTGGCAGCGGCGCTGGGTGCGGTACGGGGCGCTGAGCACGCTGCTGGCCCTCTCCGGCCTGGTGATCCTCGCGCTGGTGCGGGAGCAGACCGGGACGGAGGGCTTCCTCGTCGGGCTCGGGCTCGCCGTGCTGCCCGTGCCGCTGCTCGTGGGCGCGTTCCGGTGGCTGGACCGGGTACAGCCCGGCCCCTGGCGGAACGTGCTGTTCGCCTTCGCCTGGGGCGCCTGCGCGGCCGCGCTGATAGCCATCGTCGCCAACAGTTTCGCGACCAGGTGGATAGCGACGGCGACCGCGGACCCGAGCAGCGCGGACACGCTCGGGGCGACCGTGATAGCGCCGGTGGTCGAGGAGTCGGCGAAGGCGGCGGCCGTCCTCCTCGTGTTCCTGTTCCGCCGGCGGGACTTCACCGGGATCGTCGACGGGGTGGTGATAGCGGGGGTCACCGCCACCGGGTTCGCGTTCACCGAGAACATCCTCTACCTCGGCACGGCCTTCGGGACCGACCAGCTGACCGGTGGCAGCGGGATCGCCTCCGTCACCGCCGCGACGTTCTTCGTGCGGATCGTGCTGTCGCCGTTCGCGCATCCGCTCTTCACCGTGCTCACCGGCATCGGCTTCGGCATCGCCGCGCTCTCCGGGGAGCGGCAGCGGGCGCGGCGGGTGCTGGTGCCGGTGGCCGGACTGCTCCTCGCGATGAGCATGCACGCGTTCTGGAACGGGTCGTCGACGTTCGGGCAGTACGGGTTCTTCGCCGTGTACGGCATGTTCATGGTCCCGGCGTTCGGGCTGCTGACCTGGCTGGCCGTCTGGACGCGGCAGCGGGAACTGCGGGCCGTGCGGGAGGAGCTGCCGGCGTACGTCTACGCGGGGTGGCTGAGCACGGCGGCGCCGTTCGTGCTCGGCTCGATGCGGGCGCGGCAGATGGCCCGGGAGTACGCCGCCTACCACTTCGGAAAGGCGGCGGGACGGGCGGTCGCCGAGTACGAGGGGTACGCGACGACGCTGGCGCTGCTCCGGCGCCGGGGCCGGCAGGGGCGGGCGGGGGCCGACTTCGTGGTGCGGGAGCGCGAGCTCCTCACCGAGCTGTGGAGCCGCCGGGAGCTGGTCCGCCCGGCCCTGGAGTACGCGGCGCGGTCGGCGGCGCCGGGCGGGTGGCCGGGATACCCCGGCCACCCGCCGTCGGCCTACGCGGCTCCGGGATGGCACGGGACGGCGGTGCCGTATCCGGCCTACAACCCGTACCGGAGCTGACACCCGGAGGCTGCGAACCGCTCGGCACCGCCGGAGGGAAAGCAGCGAGCCGGACGGCACCCCCTGGAGGCGCGGGGAACCGCGCGATCAGGCGCGACGGCGCTGTGCCCCGCGGCCGGCCGGCGTTCCGACGGTGGGCGCCGGCCGGCGGGGAGTCAGGCGGAGGCCGTGGTCAGACGGGACAGTTCCTGGTCCGTCAGCTGCAGGTCGGCGACGCCCAGCAGGGGCGGGAGCTGCTCCAGCGTCCGGGCCGAGGCGATCGGGGCCGCGATGGTGGGCTGGGCCGCCAGCCAGGCGAGGGCGACCGTGGGGATCGGGGCCTCGTGGGCCGCGGCGATCTCGTCCAGGGCCGCCAGCACCTTCCGGCCGCGCTCCGACTCGGCGTACTGGGCGGCCCGGCCCGCCCGCGCGCTGTCGACCGTCGTACCGGGGCGGTACTTGCCGGTGAGGAAGCCGGCGGCCAGCGCGAAGTAGGGGACGGCCGCGAGGCCGGTGCGGGAGGCCAGGTCCTGGAGGGGGCCCTCGTAGGTGTCGCGGGAGACCAGGTTGTAGTGGGGCTGGAGGGCCACGTACCGGGCGAGGCCCTCGCGGTCGGAGAAGTCCAGGGACTCCTGGAGCCGCTCCGGCGTGATGTTGGACGCGGCGATGTGCCGGACCTTGCCCGCCCGCACCAGTTCGTCCAGCGCGCCGATGATCTCCTCGACCGGGATCTCGGGCTTGTCGAAGTGCGTGTAGTACAGGTCGATGCGGTCGGTGCCGAGACGGCGCAGGGAGGCGTCGGCGGCGGCCCTGATGTTGGCGGCGGACAGGCCCTCGAACTCGGGGTGCTGGCTGACCTTCGTCGCGATGACGACGTCGTCGCGGTTGCCGCGCGCCTTGACCCACTTTCCGATGATCGTCTCGGACTCGCCGCCCTTGTTGCCCTCGATCCACGCCGTGTACGAGTCGGCGGTGTCGACGAAGTTGCCGCCCGCGGCGGTGTACGCGTCGAGGACGGCGAAGGAGGTGGCCTCGTCGGCGGTCCAGCCGAAGACGTTGCCGCCGAGGGCGAGCGGGAAGACCTCCAGGTCGGAGGCGCCGAGCTTACGGAGCGAAGGGGAAGCGGAAGAAGCAGTCATGCTTCACTTCAACACGCGTTCCCCGGCACCCCATGCCGACGCGACACGAAGATCTTGTGAAGCGCGGCGGTCCGGATCAGGGGTTGAGGCCCTTGCCGCGCAGCCAGGTCATGGGGTCGATGGCGGTGGCCTGGCCGTTCGGGTGGACCTCCAGGTGGAGGTGCGGGCCGGTCACGTTGCCGGTGGCGCCCACCCGGCCGATGACGTCGCCGGTGGCGACCTTCTGGCCGACCTTGACGCCGATCGAGGACTGGTGGCAGAACCACAGCTCGGTGCCGTCGTCGAGGGTGATGATCGTGCGGTAGCCGTAGGAGCCGGCCCAGCCCGCCTCGGTCACCGTGCCGCTGTGCACGGCCTTGATCAGCGTGCCGGTGGGCGCGGCGAAGTCGAGGCCGGTGTGGTACCCGGAGGACCACATGGAGCCGGCCTGACCGAAGGTGCCGGTGATCGTGTACGAGACGACGGGCAGCGTGTACTGCTTGGCCAGCTCGGCGAGGCGGGCCTGCTCGGCCTTCTCCTTCGCGGAGGCCTCGGCCTTCTCCTTGGCGTCGGCGGCCTTGGCGGCGGCCGCCTTCTCCGCCTTGGCCTCGGCGGCCGCGATCGCCTTGTCGGCGGCGGCGACGGCCTTGGCGCCGGCCTTGGTGTCGAGCTGGCTCTGCTGCTGTGCGGCCTGGGCGATGATCCGGCTGCGCAGCGCCTCGCCGGCGTCGGACGAAGAGGAGTCCGCGTCGGTGGCGGTCGTCGTGGTGACGCTGCTGAGCGCGGTCTGGGTGGCCTGGTGGCCGCTGCCCTCGCCGAGCAGGGCATCGACCGAGGAGGGCAGGTCGGGCAGCGAGATGGAGACCGGCGGCTTGCCGGTGTTGGCGCTGGCCATGCCGCCCGCGCCGACGGCGGCTATGACGCCGACGCCGAGAACCGTGGAGCTGCGGGCGAGCCCGCCGCCCTTCTGCTTGGCGACCCGGTGCCGGCCGCGCGCCGCGGAGAGGGACTCCTCGGTGGGGTTCCACTCCTCGAAGGGGCCCTCGTCGGCGCGGTAGCCGCCGTAGGCGAAGGTCTCGGGCCGGCGCTGGCTGGGCACGAACGGGGCTGTCGGAGCAGGCGGGTTGGACGCCACGCGGGCGCACTCCTTTCCTTCCGCCGCCTACCGGGTTAGCTGACGGGTTCGGAGCGGGAAGGTCTCCTACGCGCGTATAACGGCCGTTTCGTACCCGGCGGTTGACGTGCGATTCACCCCAAGGTGGTGGTTCCCCGGTTCCCTTGCGGGATTCGGCGCGTGCGCACGGAGCCGTCGCGGGTGACGGCTGGGACGACCGCGCTGCGTTATCGAACGTTAATAGACGCGGCGGCCAGATTCCAAGCCGTTCGTCTTGATCATTAAGCTTTCAAGGTTTGGACTTACCTGCCACGACCGGTCGAAATCGGTCGAGTCGGCGGTGCGCGCCGCTCAGCTCAGGAGTCACACAGGTTTTGATGGTGTCTCAGTTGTCATGCGCAGGGACGTCACCCGGACACCGAACGTGACCGCCCGCCGTTCAGGGCCGTCGTACGGCGAGCAGCGCCATGTCGTCCGTCATGCCGCCGCCGGTGTGCCGGCGTACCTCGGCCGCGAGCCGGGCCACCAGGGCGCCGGGGGCGGCGGCGGTACGGCCGGTCAGCCGCCGCTGCGGGTCGTAGAACCGGCCGTGCGCGTCCCGCGCCTCGGAGAGGCCGTCGGTGTGCAGCAGCAGCGTGGCGCCGCTCGGGAACGCGTGCTCGGCCGCCCGGTCGGGCCACGCCCCCAGCTCGCCCATCCCGAGCGGCAGCGCGGCCTCCGGCGCCCGCACCGGGCGCACCTCGCCGTCGCCGTGCAGCAGCAGGGGCGGCGGATGGCCGCGGTTGACGAGCCGGAGCGTGCCGTCGCCGTGCGGGAGTTCGGCGAGTACGGCGGTGGTGAACCCCTCGTGTGCGTCGATGCCGCCGCGCCGGATGCCCTCACGTGCCAGCGCCCGCTCCAGCCGGCCGGCCACCGCCTCCAGCGTGGCCTCCTGCTCGGCGGCCTCCCGGAAGGCGCCGATGACCACGGCGACGGCGGCGACCGCGCCCATCCCCTTGCCGCGGACGTCGCCGACGACCAGCCGCACGCCGTACGGGGTGTCCTGGACGGCGTACAGGTCGCCGCCGATGAAGGTGCCCTCCTGGGCCGCCTCGTACCGGGCGGCGATCTCGAAGCCGCCGATCCGCTCGGCGGGCTCGGGCAGCACGGCCCGCTGGGCGGCCTCGGCGACCTCGCGGGCGGAGGCGAGGCGCTGGTCGCCGAGGCGGACGATCCGGTTGATGCCGGCGGCGAGGACGGCGACGGTGACCACCGTCAGGATCTCGGTGAGGGCGTCGGCCTCCGGGAGCACGGTGCCCCGCGCATGCACGGCGTAGGTGGCGAGGAGCGCGGCCAGGCCGGTGAGGAGGGTGGCGCGGAGCGAGGAGAGGGACGCGGCGATCAGCGGGGCCGCCGTGAAGAAGGGGACCGCGGTGAAGGGCGCGGGGGTGAGGAGGTCGTAACAGCCCCCGGCGCAGATCAGCAGCGCGGGCAGGAAGCGGGCGAGCATACGGGCGGATGCCGGACCGCGCTGCCCCACCTCTGCACGGCCCACCACGCGACCCCCCTGCCGTCCCATGTCCTCGACGAGCCCGTCGTGTGCGATGTGCTCGCAGTCCTCGATGCGTCCGGTGTGTTCGATGCCTGTCCGTCCAGGTTTGCGGCTGCGAGCGGGTGGGGCGAACGGGGTGGGCCGGGCGGATGAGCGCGGACGTGTGTGATGAGGAACACGGGCCCGGATATGACTCAGGGCCGGAATCCTCGAATCTCGGATTCCGGCCCTGGGTTTCAGTAGCGGGGACAGGATTTGAACCTGCGACCTCTGGGTTATGAGCCCAGCGAGCTACCGAGCTGCTCCACCCCGCGTCGGTGACACCAGCATACGCCATCGGAAGAGGAGGAGTCACACGGGTTACGTCTCACGCGCAGGAGCGGGTCGGCGCACGCGGAAGCGCCGGGCCCGGGAGCACGGCCAGGGAGCACGGCCGGGACCGGACGGGTCGGGCCCGGGAGCACGGCCAGGGAGCACGGCCGGGACCGGACGGGTCGGGCCCCCGCCCGGCTCAGCCGAGCAGATGCCCGTTCGGCGCCTTCGCCGACCCCTCGTACTCCCCCAGCACCAGCACCTCCACCCCCGCCTCGCGCAGCATGCCCGTGCCGTCGGCCGCCGCCACGAAGGTGTCCGGCTCGCGCCACGCTGTCACCACCCGTCGTACCCCGGCCCTGAGGACCAGCTCGGCGCAGGGGTGGGGGCGGGAGGCGCGGTGGGTGCAGGGTTCGAGGCTGGTGTAGACCGTGGCCGCGGCCAGCCGGGGGTCGTCCGCGGGGATCTTGGCCAGGGCCGCCTCCTCCGCGTGCACCACCGGGTCGCCGGCCTCCCGGGAGTGGCCGCGGGCCAGTTCCGTGCCGTCGGCCGCGACGACCACCGCGCCCACGCTGAACGCGGTCCGGGAGGGCGGGCACTCGGCCGCCAGTTCGCAGGCGAGCCGCAGCCAGTGCCGGTCCGCGGCGGCCGCCGACCCGCCGGTGCCGGGGGCCGTGGGCTCGTAGCGCATGAGGACGACGTCCTCGATCCGGCGGGTCTCCAGGAGCCGCAGCCGCCCGGCCTGGTAGCCGCCGGGACCGAACAGGCGCGGCGCCTTCGGGTCGCCGACGAAGAGGGGCGCCAGCACCAGCTGGAGCTCGTCCGCCAGACCCTGCTGGAGGAGCTGGGTGTGCACGGTGCCGCCGCCCTCGACCATCAGCCGCCGCACGCCCCGTACGTCGTGCAGGTGCTCCAGGAGCAGCCGCCAGTCGAGGTCGGCGCCGAGCGAGACGACGTCGGCGGCGATCCCGAGGGCGCGGGCCCGCCGCAGGCCCTCGTCCGTCGTGTACACGGTCTTCTCGCCGCCGGTGTGCCAGAACTTCGCGTCCGGGTCGAGGTCGCCGGTCGCGGTGACCGTAACCTTGAGGGGGTACTCGGCTCGGCCGGCCGCGGTCCGGGTCGCGCGCCGCTCCGGGGAGTTGACCAGGAGCCGGGGGTTGTCCGCGCGGATGGTGCCGGCGCCGATCAGGATGGCGTCGACGGAAGCCCGTACCTCGTCGACACGGTCGAAGTCGGCGGGGGAGGAGAGCAGGAGCCGGTCGGGGCCGGTGTCGTCGAGGAAGCCGTCGAGGGAGACGGCGGCGGACAGCAGGACGTAGGGGTACGGCATCGGACGCGCTCACTCCCGGCGGCGGGCGGGCGGGCTCGGATCGGCGATCGGCCTGCCTGCTCTGACATGGACGCTTGGTTAAAGTTTGAAACAAACCTACACTGGTGCCATGACGACTCGCTGGCTCACTCCGAAGGAGCAGCGCGCCTGGCGCGCCTACATGGCGGCGACGCACCTCCTGGAGGACGCGATCGACCGGCAGCTCCAGCAGGACGCCGGCATGCCCCATCTCTACTACGGCATCCTGGCCAACCTCTCCGAGGCGCCGGAGCGCAAGCTGCGCATGACCGATCTCGCCGAGAAGTCGAAGATCACCCGCAGCCGGCTGACGTACGCCGTGACCCGGCTGGAGAAGGACGGGCTGATCCGGCGCGAGGACTGCCAGTGGGACAAGCGCAGCAGCTTCGCGATCCTGACGGACGAGGGCATGACGGTGCTGGAGCGCACGGCGCCGGGCCACGTGGAGACGGTCCGGGCGGCGGTCTTCGACCATCTCTCCGCCGAGCAGGTGGAGCAGTTGGAGGAGATCAGCTCCGTGATCGCGCGGGCGCTGGAGGGTGACGAGTCGACTCCGCGGCCGACCGCGGACGAGGTGCCGTGGCGGCGCCGGTCGTCGTCGCCCTGTTCCGGTTCCTGAGCGCTGTTCGTGCGCCTGATTTCCCGAAACCGTGCGGAAATCTGTTGCTTCAAATTTAAAACATGAGGTAGGGTTCCAGCCGTGGATCTGCTTCAAATCTGAAGCAGGCACCCGCGACGTCCCACTGGAGAACCCGATGACCGACTTCCCCGCCGCCACCCAGCGAGCCCGCGTCCGGGTCCCGCTGCGCTTCAACGACGGCTACAGCGTCACCGCCGAACTCGTCACGTTCCACGGCCTGACCGACGGCCAGGAGCACGTCGCCGTCGTCCTGGGCGAGCCCGCCCCCGGCGCCCTCCCGCTGGTGCGCCTGCACTCCGAATGCCTGACCGGTGACGTCTTCGGCTCGGCCCGCTGCGACTGCGGACCCCAGCTGCGCGAGGCCGTCGAGCGCATCGCCGAACGCGGCGGCGTCCTGCTCTACCTGCGCCAGGAGGGCCGCGGCATCGGCCTCTACAACAAGCTCGACGCCTACGCCCTCCAGGACCAGGGCCTCGACACCTACGAGGCGAACGCCGCCCTCGGCCTGCCCGAGGACGCCCGCGACTACACCGCCGCCGCCCAGATGCTGGCCGCCCTCGGCATCACCGACCTGGACCTGCTCTCCAACAACCCGGACAAGGCGGAGCAGTTGCGCGGCCTGGGCGTCACCGTCCGGGACCGCGTCCCGACCGGCGTCTTCAGCACCGCCCACAACGTCCGCTACCTGCGTGCCAAGGTCCTGCACACCCAGCACACGCTGCCGCTGTCCGAGCTGACGGAGCTCAACGCGGGCTGAGCACTGCGGGACGCGGTGTGCTGCCGACGGCGGGCACACCGACGAGGAGAGCCTCCGCGGACGACCGGCCGGCGCGTGTTCCCGACGACCTCCACCAGGAGGGCCGGGCACACGACGGCCCGCCGGCCGACCGGCTGCCGAGGCTGCGCGACATGGCCCCGGACGCGGTCCGCCCGATCCGCACGCCGATCAGGGCCCGGCGCGCCACGTCCGCCCTGGAGATCGGCCCCTCCAACGGCTGCTCGGCGAGCTGGTTCGCCGGCGCCCTCCACGACACCGGCGCCCTCCACGACACCGGTGGCCGCCCGACGCCCGTGGCCGTCGACGCCGCCGAGACCCTGGCCGGCACCCCGGACGCGTCCGTCGACCCGGTCGCGCCCGACGCCGAGCGACCGGCGTACGCCGGCTACCGGCCGCACCTGCGACGTGTCCTGAAGCCGTACGGCGGCCTCGCCGTCGACAATGCGGTCGGCCACCGCGACCAGGTGGCCGCCTTCCGTGAACTGCTCGCCGCGACAGCGGAGTTCCCCGTCGACCTGCACGCGGTGGGCGACGGGTTGCTGACCGGGGTGCGGGTGCGCTGAGCACCGCACCGGCCCGTCAGCCGCACCGCCGATCCGGGTGCCGTCCGCCCCTACCCCCGTTCAGGTGAATCCCCCTGGCGACGGCAACCGCACAGCGCCCGCATATGTCACACACCGCACATCCACCAGCAAAACGACCAGGGGGACCCATGAACGACCAGCAGCCCTACGGCGCCCCACCGTTCCAGGAGCAGCCGCCGCGGAGGAAGCCCGGCGCGGGCAGGATCGTGGGGCTGGGCTGTCTCGGCCTGGTCGGGCTGGTCGTGGTCGTCGGCGCGATCGGCGCGGCGGTCGGCGGCTCCGGCCACGACCGGACCGCCGCGCCGCCGTCGGCCACGAAGACCGGCGCCGCCGCGGGCAGGAGCAGCGCGGAGAAGGCCGACGACGCCGAGCGGAACGGCACCCCGAAGGGCGACGCGCGTGCGGACACCGTCGTCTTCAAGGTGTGGGGCTCCGCCCCGGCCGGCGCCCTCGGCGGCCTCGACATCACCTACGGCTCCGACACCGACACCCGCAAGGGCACCTTCAAGAACGGCAGGTTCGAGGCGACGCTGCCGCTGTCGGACCAGGCCCTGTACTTCAACGTGATGGCGCAGCTGCAGGGATCCGGTGACATCAACTGCTCGGTCACCGTCGACAGGAAGACGAAGAACGCGCACGCCTCGGGCGGCTACACCATCTGCAACGCCCAGCTGACCGGCGACTTCACGGGCGGCTGGCGGTAACGGCGCGCCGCGGCGCGGGAGACACCGAGCCCGGCAAACGCCACGGCGCCCGGACCGGCCGAGGCCGCCCCGGGCGCCGCACCGAAGGACGGAGAGACCGCCCCCGCTTCCGTAGGCCGTGGGGGACTCCATGCGGTGCGATCTGCCGTGTGACGGCCAACGCCTCCGTGACGGCTCACGCCGAAGCACTGCTCACGCGTCGCGCAGGCACGCGCAACGGGACAGCAGCCGGCTCGGGCGGAGACTGCCATTACCCCCAACTGTGCACTGCCGTGCACGTGTTCTAGTCTCTCTCCGCAGTTTCAACAAATTGCGTGAATGGATTGGCAGGCCCTGCGCGTCGAGTCTCCGGCGCCTCGATCGGGCCGGGGGGAACACGTTCATGGCAGTCAGAAGATCGCTCGTGGCTTCCGCTGTGCTCACGCTCCTTCTCGGTGGCCTCGGCGCCGCAACGGCCCGCGCCGGCACTGACGGCTCTCTGTACGTGGACAACGCGACCGCCGACTGCAGCGACAGCGGACCCGGTTCCCAGGCGGAGCCGTTCTGCCAGATCCAGCCGGCCGCGGATGCCGCCGAGCCGGGGGACACCGTCTACATCGCGAGGAACTCCGCCTCCTACGCGCCGGTGACCATCAGCTCGGCCGGCACCGCGGACGCACCGATCACCTTCAAGCCGACCACGGGCAACGGGGCCCAGGTGACCGTCGTCGGCAGGGGCACCACCGCCGTCACCTTCTCCGGCGCCCAGTACGTCGACGTGCTCGGCGTGCGGCCGGCGGCGTCCGGCGTCGCTCCCCTGGCCATCAACGGCTCCGCGCACATCTCCTACGGCACCACCTCCGTCACGTCCACCGCGACGACCGCGACCGTCGCGGCCATCACGGTCGACGGGTCTTCCTCCGACATCTCCCTCACCCGTCTCAGCGTCGCGTACGCCCGCGGCTGGGCCTTCTCCAGCGCGGCCGGTGCGCAGCGCGTCACGCTCGCCGACGACCTCTTCCTCGGCGAGGCGGGCGGCGGTGTCTCCGCTGCGGGCACCACGGGCATCGTGCTCGCAGGTGACACCATCCAGACCGGCTGCGGCAACGCGGTCAGCCTGACGGACGGCAGCTCCGGGTCCGTGGAAAACACCGTCGCCTTCCCCGGCGGAACGACCACCTGCGCCGACACCGACGGCACCCCCGCCGAGATCCTGACGCCGCCGTCGCTCCCTCCGTGACCGCTCGCACCGTGAAGCCGGTGCGTGGCTCATGCCCGGCTAGTCAAGAATCTCGTCGTTGGAATCAAAGCCGTGGCTGTCCGTCGGCAGGTCGGGGAAGTACTCGGTCTCGGCCTCGCCGGTCAGGACGGCGAGTACGAAGGAGGCGCACTGGGTGGCGTGGTGTTCCCATTCCGGACCCCGGCCCTCGTTGAGGATGACCGTCCACTCGTCCGGCTTCTGCTCCGGCCGCCTCAGCCAGTACAGGTACATGCCGCTTCCCTCGACGTAGGCCCATGGCAGCACCTGCGCGTCGGCGTCCTGGAGTTCCGCCGGTCGGGCTTCGGTCTGCCAGAGGTCCGCGAGGATGTCCGCGCGCTCCGTGGCCTGGTCGACGAGGTTGTAGTTCTCGTCGGGGCATTCCGGGTCCAGAAGCCAGACGGTCTCGTCGAAGACGCCACCGCCGTAGGTTTCGACCAGTTCCTTGTAGTCGCCCGGCAAAGGCGTGCCCAGTCGCCGCTCGACGGCCGCCCAGTCGCGCGAGCGGGGCGGGGTGGCCGGGGGGATGAGCTCGAAGAGGCGTTCCACGGCAGGACGCATGGCGGTCGGCTTCCTTACTGCGCGCGTGCTACCTGGGTTTGGGTACGTTCAGGATAGTGACGGCGTTCGTCGCGCTGCCGCCTTCGTAGGGGGTGAAGGTGAAGCCGTTGCTGCCGGTGCCCTCCGGGGTGAGCCCCACGGGTACGACGTCGCTCGGGTCGTTGGTCCGGCAGACGGGTGTGACCGAGTACTCGATGGTCTCGCCTCCGTCCACCGCCGCCCTGATCTGGTCCTCGACCTTTCGCATGACCGGTGAGTTGGCGAATCGGTGCATGGTGACGAAATTACGCGGGTCCTTGTTGGATCCGCGTATCTGGGCGCCGAGCAGGTGGGTCTTGTTGAGGTTCTTGTACTTCTGGTAACCGGGCACGTTGACCTGGGGGTTGGTCTTTCCTCCGGTCATGTCCGGTTCGATGGTGGCTTCCATGCCGGAGGCCCGGCCGCCGGGTCCGGGTGCACCGTAGCGGACGCGACCACCCCAGGTGACGTCGGCCTCGTCGCACGGAGTGAGCCCCATCGGGTCGCACAGGGTGTGCGGATTGTCGACGTAGGCGACGGGGTTCGGCGCCCAGCACGTGATCAGGGCTCTGAGGGTGCGCGTGGTCGCCACGTGTGTGTGCGAGTCCGCGCTCTCGGCCGGCGGACATGCCGGCCACCGGTTCCGGAGCACATCCGCTCACGCACGGTCCCGAGAACGAAGCAGCGCCCGAGCCGACCGAAGCCGACCCGGGCGCTGCACAGCAGGTCAGGGGCCATCTCCCCCGCCCACCTCTCGTAGGCCGTGTGGGACTCGAACCCACAACCAATGGATTAAAAGTCCACTGCTCTGCCAATTGAGCTAACGGCCCAGGCGATGTTGCCTCCCCGAGCATAGCCGGACGGAGGCGTCTCGCCGATCGGGTATCGGGGTCGTGGCCGCGTCGCGTGGCAGAAGCGGGACGTACGGGGTCCGGTGGGTCAGAGATCGACCAGTTCGGCGGAGTCCTGGGAGCGCGCCCTGTCCGGGTTGAGGAACCAGTGGCGGGCCGAGGCCTGCCACCAGATCGCGGCGAAGCCGAGGACGGCCAGGACGGCGATCGGGGCGTAGTTGAAGGACTTCCAGGTGACCGGGGAGACCTGCGGGAGCATGAAGAGGACGGTGATGATCACGACCCAGGTCACCGAGACCACGCCGACGACCTGCGACCAGCGGCCCAGGTGCCAGGGGCCGCGCTCGAACGCATCGCCCTTGCGCACCCGCAGCAGCGTCGGGATCACGTACGCCACGTACAGCCCGATCACCGCGATCGACGTCACGGCGGCGTAGGCCGTGTAGTTGATCAGGTAGGGGAGGCCCAGGGCGAGCGCCGACAGGGCCGCCAGCCAGACCGCCGCCACGGGGGTGCGGGTGCGCGGGCTGACCGTGTGCCAGACGCGGGAGAAGGGGAGCGCGCCGTCGCGCGAGAAGGCGTAGATCATGCGGCTGTTGGCCGTGACCGAGGCCATTCCGCAGAACAGCTGGGCGCCGATGACGACGAGCAGCAGGAGTTTGCCGGAGGTCGCGCCGAGGGCGTCCAGGAGGATCTGGGCCGGGGGCGCGCCGGTCGGGGAGGCCAGCTCCTTGTCGTACGACTGGATCGCGAACGTGAAGCCGAGGAGGAGGACGAAGCCGGCTATCCAGGACGTCCAGATCGAGCGGACGATGCCCTTCGGGCCCGCCGTCGCCGCGTCGTGGGTCTCCTCGGTCATGTGCGCCGAGGCGTCGTAGCCCGTGAAGGTGTACTGGGCCATCAGGAGGCCGAGGAGGACGACGTACGGGCCGCTGCTCCAGCCGGTCTCGTTCACGAACTTCGTGAAGACGAAGGACGCCGACTGGTGGTGGTCGGGGACGAAGGTCAGCGCGCCGACGATGACGGCGACACCCAGCACGTGCCACCACACGCTGACGCCGTTGAGGAAGGCGACTATGCGGACGCCGAAGGTGTTGAGGAGACCGTGCAGGACGAGGATCGCCGCGAAGAGGAGGATCGTCCGGCCGGGGGTGACGGTGAAGTCGAACTGGAGGTTCAGGTAGGCGCCCAGGAAGGACGCGGCACCGAAGTCGATGCCCGCCGTCACCGCCACCTGGCCGAGCACGTTGAACCAGCCCGTGAACCACGCCCAGGCGGCGGCGCTGCGGGGCGGTGCCAGGCGGTGGGCCCAGAAGTAGAGGCCTGCCGAGGTCGGGTACGCCGAGCAGATTTCGGCCATCGAGAGGCCGACGAAGAGGGTCATCAGGCCTACGGCCACCCAGCCCCAGGTGATCACGGCCGGACCGCCGGTGATCATGCCGAAGAGGTAGAGGGTGAGACAGCCGGACAGGACCGAGATGATCGTGAAGGACACCGCGTAGTTCGAGAAGGCCGACATACGGCGGGCCAGGACCTGGGTGTAGCCGAGTTGGGCGAGCCGCTCCTCGTCGGAGAGCGCGCCGGGAGCCGGGCCGGAGGGCGACTTGGCTGTCGCGTCATCTGTCATGCCCCCAGCGATTCCCTCCCTGGGGGCGTGACATGCGTCACAAGTTGGCTAGAAAAGGCCCTTGTAGCCCTGCCAGCCCGTCCCGATCTTCACCCGGGCCGCGAACGTCCCCTTGCCGGTGCCGCTCAGCCGGTAGAGGTTCCCGGCCGTGTCGCGCGCCACCAGGTCGCTCCTCCCGTCCCCGGTGAGGTCCCCGACGCCGACGACCGCGTTGTACGACGCTCCCCACCCGCCGGCGATCCGCACCCGGCCCCCGAAGGTGCCCTTGCCGGTGCCGTAGTACCGGTACAGGTTGTTCGACCTGTCCTGCGCGAGCAGATCCCCGATGCCGTCGCCGTTCAGGTCCCCGGCGCCGACGACCTTCTTGTACGTCTTCCAGTTGCCGTACAGCTGCACGCGCGCGGAGAGCCTGCCCGTGCCGGTCGTCCGGTAGAGGTAGACCGCGCCGGTCGAGGCGTTGCGGGCGAGCAGGTCGGGGCGGCCGTCCCGGTTCAGGTCACCGGGCGAGGTGAGGACGTCGTACTGGTTCCAGCCGCTCGCCCCGAGGGTCGTGTACGACGTCGACGAGGTGAGCGCGGCGCCACGGGCGGGCCGGTAGGCGCGCAGCGCGCCGCCGGGAGTGCGGACCAGCACGTCGTTGCAGCGGTCGTTGTTCAGGTCGCCGTAGGGCACGGCGAGCGTCTTCGTCGACCAGCCCTTCCCGGAGACCGTCCCGGCGAAGCCTCCCTTGCCGGTGCCCTGCTGGAAGGTGAGCGTCGACCCGGAGGAGTTGAGGGTGAGCAGGTCGCCGACGCCGTCGGCGCCGACGTGGTCATGGCGTACCGGGCTGCCGGTCCCGATCCGCACCGAACCGGTCACCTGGAGGTCCGCCCCGGTCCCGTCGGCGGGCGGGACGGACAGCGTCCACTCGTACGCCCCGTTCGGCAGCGGCACGTCCCCGGGGGCCGTCCGGTCCATGCCGAACCAGCCGACCTTCAGCTCACCGCGCACCTCGGCGCCGCTGTTCGCGGTGTCCACGACCTTCCCGGTCGCCTTCGAACGCACGGTCAGCCGCCAGCCCGCGGCCGGCTTGGACAGCAGCAGGCTGGTCAGGGTGTCCGCCGTCGTGTCGACCGGCGTCGGGTCGACCGAGGCCGCGTTCAGCGCCGGGGACAGCAGTCGCAGCGGCTGCTGCGCCACCCCGGACGGTACGAGGTGGATCTGCTCCTCGTCGTCGACGTAGGCCGCGTTCGCCCCGGACTCGTCGACCGTCCAGCGCACGTCCCGCTGCGAGACACCGGTGTCGGGCAGTTCGCCGACGACCCGGCTGACGGGGGTCCCGCCGGCGACGGCGGTCAGCACCAGCCGCCCGGCCTCCCTGTCGTGCGTGACGACGTACCCGTCCCCGAGCCTCGCCTCGTCGGCGGGCACCGGCACCGACTTCCCCGCCGTACGGTCGTGGACCCCGGCCGTAGTGCCACCGCAGTTCCAGTACAGGTAGCGGCCGTTCGCCTGGAGTTCGGTGGGCGCGCAGCCGCCGTCGCCGAGGGTGAGCGTCTCGACGGTCTTCTTCGCCGCCAGGTCGTAGGCGCTGACCTGCCCGGGGGTGGTGGCGCTCGCGGTCCAGAGCAGGGTGCCGGAGAGGGCGGCGGCGCCAGGGGCGCGGGTGACCTTGGGTCCGCCGCTGTCACCGATCCGGTAGACGTACTGCTGGGTGCCGGTGGTGTAGACGACGTACTCGCCGGAGACGTCGGTGATCCGGCCGCCGGCCGGGACCTCGCGGTCCCAGAGGCGGTCCGGTCCGGGGCCGTTCGCCCGCAGCCGGTCGGAATCGCCGGGGGCGCCCGCCCCGCGCATCAGCCACACGGTCAGGCCCGAGGCCGTACCGAACAGCTGCGAGCAGCCGGTGTCCGTGGTCGCGCAGTCGCCCAGCAGGACGTTCCCGCCGCCGTAGATCGCGCGCGCCCCGAACACCGGTGCGCCGGTCGCGGCGACGGTACGGCCGTAGGCGGCGCGGTTGCCGTACTTGCTCTCGTCCACCTCGACCAGCCGCCCCTGGTCCAGCGACAGGCCCTGGATCGGGTACGGCGGTTTTGACAGCGCCTTGACCATCTCCACCGCGGGGCGGCCGTCGGCCCCCGTCCGGATGCGCTGCACCCCCCAGTCGTCGGCACCCGTGCGGCCGACGACGACGGCACCGCCGTCCGGCGTGGCCGAGACACCGGGGTTGGAGGCGGCGGTCAGGGTGACCGGGTCACCGCCCGCGATCGGGACGGCCGTCACCTGCCCGCCGCTGCCGGGCCGGTGCACCAGCCAGTCCCCGACGACCACGAGGTCGTCGGCCGTGGCGAAACCGCTCGCCGCGCGGTCCAGGGCGACCTCGGCCGGAGCCGCCGCCGGATCGGCCCGCGAGTAGACGTACGCCGTGGTGGCCTGGGCGCCGGTGTAGGCGACCAGGTACCGCGGCGAGAGCTTCACGTAGTAGGCGTCGGCCGGCAGCGCGCGCGTCCAGCTAGCCACCTGCCCGGTCGCCGGGTCGACCTCGGCCAGGCGCAGGCTGTCGTCCAGCTTGGCCAGGAAGACCAGTCCGTCCGCGTCGCCCCGGAGCACCCCGCCGACGGCCATCCCCGCCGGAGCCCCACCGACGGTCACGTCCCGGGTGGTGCCGTCCGGGCCCGCGGTCAGCAGGTGCTTGACCTTGGTGACGGTGCCGTCCGCGGCGGTGACCTGGTGGTAGGTGACGACCGTGCCGCCGTAGACGCCGAGGTAGGTCTGGTCCTCGGGCACCCGCACGGTGGTGGTCGTGCCGTCCACCGCGTCCCACAGGTCGACGCGCCCGTCGGGGTACCGGTAGGCGAGGACGTCACTGCCGGTGGCGGTCTGCTGGGTGAGGTTGATCAGCGGCGCGTCGAAGGACCGGCCGTCCGAGTACCGCGTCCACACCGGGGTCGGATGCCCCTCCAGGAGGTGGAACACACCCTGCGTGCCCGCCCCGTCGCCACCGGTCCGCTCGTCGTACGAGAACAGCGGCGCCGAGGTGTACGTGCTGCGGTACGTGGCCGGGACCACCGTCTCCTGCGCCGGCCCGGCGACCGCGGTGTCCAGCGGGCCGAAGGCGCTGATCAGCGCGGCGGAGGCGGCTACGGCCACCACGGACACGAAGGCGTGACGCGCCAAGGTGAGTCCTCCCCATGGGACGTACGGAAGGACGCGCGCCGTTCGGTTGCCCCGCCCCCGGCTGTCATGTCCCCCTCTGAAGTGCGCTGATTTTACAGTCACCTCACAGGTTCATGGGAATCCCTTTTCGATCCACCGCCGCTCCGGAAACGGCTGAGCGCCGCGTCCCGGTGCGGGACGCGGCGCTCAGCCGTTCATGAAGGGGTGTCAGCCGTTGCGCTTCCAGCGCGGCTTGTCGTCACGGCGGCCGAAGGAGCCGGAGGACGAACCGCGGTGGTCGTCGCGGCGGCCGAACGGGCGGTCGTGGCCGCTGTGGCCGCCGCTGCGGAAGCCCGGACGGTCGTCACGGCGGTCACGGTTGAACGGGCGGTCGCTGCCACGGTGACCGGACGGACGGTCGTCCCGGCGGAAGCCGCCGCGGTCGTCGCGGCGCTCGAAGGAACGGCCGCCACGGTCGTCGCGGTCCCGGTCGAAGGAACGGCCACCGCGGTCGCCGCGGTCGTCGCGGTTGCGGAACCCGCCACGGTCGCCACGGTCGCCCCGGTCGTCGCGACGCTCGTCGCGGCGGAAGCCACCACGCTCGTCCCGGCGGTCACGGTTGAACGGACGGTCGGTGCGGTCGCGGTCCCGGTCGAAGGAACGGCCACCGCGCTCACCACGGTCGTCGCGGTCGAAGGGGCGACGGTCGTCACGGCGTTCGAAACCGCGCTCGCGGTTTTCGCGACGCTCGAAGGGGCGGCCGCCACGGTCGTCACGGCGGTCGTCGCGACGCTCGAAGCCACGGTCACGGTTGAACGGGCGGTCGCCGCGGTCGCGGTCCCGGTCCCGGTCGAAGGAGCGCTTCTCGAAACCGCGCTCCCGGTTGTCCCGGCGCTCGGTCTCCCGCGCCGCCGGAACCGTCGGCTCGGCCGCCACGACGGCCTCCTCGACCACCTCGGTCTCCGCCGCCTGGGCCTGCGCCTCGGCCACCGCCACCTCCGGGTCCTCACCGCGCTCGCGGGCGACCCGGGCGACCAGGCGGTCGGCCTCCTCGCGCAGTTCGGCGGCCCGGCGCTGCGCCCGCTCCAGCTCCTTGGTGAGCTGGGCGACCTCGCGCTCGGCCTGCTGCGCCGCGTTGGCCGCGGACTCGGACTGGACCTCGGTCATCGACCGGGCGCCGGTGATCTCGGCGACCTCGGGCTCGAAGGCGGTACCGGAGTTGATGATGTGACGCCCGGCGTCGACACCCGCGTCCTCCATGAGGCGGAAGATCTGGCGGCGCTGGTGCGGCAGGGAGAGGGAGACGACGGTTCCGGTGCGGCCGGCCCGGGCAGTACGGCCCGCGCGGTGCAGGTAGTCCTTGTGGTCGCCGGCCGGGTCCACGTTCAGGACCAGGTCGATGCCGTCGACGTGGATGCCGCGGGCGGCGACGTCGGTGGCGACGAGCGCGTTGACGTAACCGTCCTTGAAGTCGGCCAGCGTCCGGGTGCGGGCGCCCTGGGTCATGCCGCCGTGCAGCGCGTCGGCCTTCACTCCGGCGTCGCGCAGCTGCTCGGCGATCCGGTCCGCGCCCAGCTGGGTGCGGACGAAGATGATCGTGCGGCCCTTGCGGGAGGCGATCGCGGCGGTGACCGGCGCCTTGTCCTTCGGCTTCACGATGAGGATGTGGTGGGACATCGTCGTGACGTTGCCCTGCGCGCTGTCCACCTCGTGGGTGACCGGCTCGCTCAGGTAGCGCTTGACCAGCGTGGAGATCTCGTTCTCCATCGTGGCCGAGAACAGCATGCGCTGGCCGCCGGCCGGGACCTGGTCGAGCAGCTCGGTGACCTCGGGCAGGAAGCCCAGGTCGGACATCTGGTCGGCCTCGTCGAGGACGGCGATCTGCACGTCCTCCAGGGAGCAGGCGCCGCGGTTGATGATGTCGCGGAGGCGGCCGGGCGTGGCGACGAGGACGTCGACGCCGCGCTCCAGGGCGTAGATCTGGTTGCCCATGGACGTACCGCCGCAGACGACCTTCATCTTCAGGCCGAGGACGTCGCCGTACGGCTGGAGGGCGTCCGCGACCTGCATGGCCAGCTCACGGGTCGGGGTGAGGATGACGGCACGCGGCCGCTTCTTCTCGGTACGGCCGCCGGCCAGCGTGGCCAGGGTGGGCAGACCGAAGGAGAGGGTCTTGCCGGAGCCGGTGCGGCCACGGCCGAGGATGTCCTTGCCGGCCAGGGCGTCCGGGATGGTCGCGGCCTGGATCGGGAAGGGGGTCGTCACGCCGTTCTGCGCGAGCTTGCGCACGACGCCCTCGGGGAGACCGAGGTCGGCGAAGGTGATCTGGGGGGTGGTGTCGGTGGTGTCAGCGGTCTCCTCGGAGACCTGGGTCACCAGCTCGTCGTCCTGGATGTTCTCGGGCACGACGATCTGATCATTACTGGACACGGACATGCGAATGCGAAACCTTCCGGAGTCTCTTCGGCACGCGCCCGTCAACTCCGTGATTCGCTCACGACCGCCTCAATGCGGTCCGCCACGGCAAGGGAGAGTACGCGCCACACGGCGCGCTCTGCGGTGGCGCCGGGCAAATGGGATCAAACGATCTACCACCATACGCACCCAACACCCACGAAGGCAAACCGAGCCGCAACCTCGCAGCTCACAGCAGGTTCACCACAGCCCCATCGACGCTCACGCCGATCCCCGACGCACCGATCACACGGATCAGGTGCACCGGATCAGATAGACCGGACGCGCAGCCCTACGCACCCCCCAACACCCGACCCCACCCATCTTCTTCCCCGCCCGGGAACGCCCCCTCCGACCGCGGCGAATGCGCCCGCCGACCGGGACTCACCCGCCACCCGAAACCTTCGCCCGCCGCCGACGGGTCTTTCCCGCCGCAACGGCGCTCGGCCGCCGCGGCGTGTCCCGGCGGTGCCGAAACCCCCCGCACCCCCGCGTCCGGCGCCGCCCGCCTACGCCGGTGTTCCCGCCGCCGGTGCCGGCTCCCGCTGGACCAGTTGGGTCCCCGAACCGTCCTCGTGTGCCGACGAGGACGGCTCGGCGGACGGCGGATCCGTGTCCGGAGGCGGCGGGGTGGGGGAGTCCGGTGGCGGGGTCGGCGAGGCCGCCGGCGGCGCCGGGGTCGTCGGCGCTCCCGTCGGGCCGGCCGGAGCGCCCGGCGGCACACTCTGACCGGGCTGCACCGGCACCGCCGACCCCGCGCTCGCCCCCTTCGTCGGCTTCGCGGACGCCGACGACGACTCCCCCGGCTTCGCCTTCTCCCCGTGCCCGCGCTTCCCGTCGGCCACCGCACCGCCGTACCCCGCGCCGCCCTCGCCGGACACCCCCGACCCACCGTCGGCCGCCTCACCGTCCCGGTGCCCCGCGGAGTGCGACGGCTTGGCCCGGCCCGCGTCGTCCCCCACGTTCACACAGCCGGCGGCGGCCGCGACCGCCATCACCGTGACGGCCAGACGGACGGGTACGTACAAGGGGCGCACGGCGGCCACCTCCGGGGCGGAGAAAGAAGTCAACCTGCCCAACTCCCGCCGCCCGCAAGAGGACACGCCTCCCGCCCGAGCGTCGCGGGGGCGCGGACAGGTGGTTCACCATGGGGTGTGCGATTCGACTCCGTTCCCATGCCGGCGAGCGTCGAGGCCAGGCCTCGTGACAGCCGCGGCTACCCCGTGCCCGCCATCACCCCGTGGGAGGGCGACGCCCCCCAGTTCGCACTCACCGACTACGGGCGCAGCGCGGAGTGCGCCCGCAACAGGCGGTGCTCCGTCTGCGACACCCTGATGCCGAGGGGTCCGGTGTGGCGGGTGGTCGGCGCCGCGGAGAGTGCCGCGATCCGCGACGCGCTGGCCGCCGGACGGCCGTACCGGAACCTCGCGCCGACCCTGGAGGGTCCCGGGCACCGCGCGTGCATGCTCTACGCCTCGATGGTCTGCCCGTACCTGGCCCGGCCCAACGCCCGGCGGGGCACCAGCGCGGAAACCCCGGACGACATGACCGCGCATGTCGTCCGGGGTGCTGTGCGAGGGAAGCTGGGCGCCGTGGTGGGGTTCGCCGACTACGAGTTCGCCGTCACCAGGTCCCAGGTGCTGTTCCGTTTCCTCGACGTGGTCGAGTTCCTGCCGCACGACACGGCCGACGAGCACCTGGCGGCGCTGCGGGCCGAACTCGCCCGCTCGGACGCCGGTCCGGACGGCCGCTCCGACGGCCGCCCGGAGGGTGGTCAGCCGCGGTAGGCGGGCAGTCCCTTGTGCGTGGAGGCCTTGACCGGGTTGCCGAACCCGTGACCGGACCTGGTGACGGTGTAGGTGCCGGCCGGGGTCCGGAACGCGATGGTCCTGCCGTTGGGCGACCAGGTGGGCTCGGTGTAGTCGGTGGTGGCGTGCGGGGTGATGTCCTTGACGGCGTTGGTGCCCGCGGTCAGGTCGTCCACGAAGAGGTGGTCGTGGCCGCCGACCGAGCGGACGAAGACGACCTCCTCCGAGTCCGGCGAGAGCGCGGGCTCGGACCCCTTGGTCAGCGCACCGCCCTGCTGGCGCAGGTAGTCGTCCCGGATGTAGACCTCGCCGTTGTGCGTGTTCTCGTAGACGGCCGTGCCGTAGGACCCGCCGACGTTCGGCCAGGTGTTGTTCGTCTTCGGGAGCGCACCCGTCTCCGGGTCGTCGCTGTTGAGGCTGATCCTGGCCGGCTTGCCGTGGTTGCTGGTGGCCTTGACGCTCTCCAGCACGGTGCTGCCGTGGATCTTGGCGGCGAAGATGATGTTGTTCTTGGCGGGGATGCCGTTCGTCCGGTCGGCCGCCGCGACCTGCCAGGTCGGGTGGGACCAGGTCTGGTTGCCCGGGTTGGCGGCGACAGTGACACGGTGGCTGCCGTCGGGGTCAGAGACGACGAGGTTGCCGTGACCGTCGACGAAGGCGGCCTTGCTGCCGCCCGGGTTCCAGGCCAGGTCGCGGACGACGGTACCGAAGTCGATCGACCTGCCGCCGACGAGGACGTGCCGGGTGCCGTCGCTGACGGTCAGCCCCCGGGGCACGCTCACCGCCTTGGCGGCGGGCGCGGCCGTCGCGGTGGCGGTCAGGCCGGCCACGGCCAGCAGCGCGGCGACGCCGGTGGCGGCGGCCGCTGTGGTGCGACGACGGTAACGTGCGGACATCGGGTTCCCCCCAGGGTGCATGACCAGGTCGATGACAGAAGTCTTGCCACGGGGGATGACGGAGCTGTGCGCGCGCTGTCACAGGCCTGCAATAGGGACCGGAAACCCGCGTTCCGCGCGTTCGTCCCTGACAATGGCCCTGTGCTGGAGATGACCCGCGACGGGTTCGAAGAACTGGTGAGCGAGGCCCTGGACCGGATCCCGCCGGAGCTGACGCGGGTCATGGACAACGTGGCCGTGTTCGTCGAGGACGAGCCGTCCGCCGACGACCCGGAGCTGCTGGGCCTCTACGAGGGGACACCGCTCACCGAGCGCGGCGAGTGGTACGCCGGGGTCCTCCCCGACCGCATCACGATCTACATGGGACCGACCCTGCGGTACTGCGAGACACCGCAGGACGTGGTCCACGAAGTCGCCGTGACCGTCGTCCACGAGGTGGCGCACCACTTCGGCATCCGGGACGCCCGCCTCCATGAACTCGGCTGGGGCTGACCCGCCCGCCTCCGCACGCCCCCCGCCTCCACAAGCCCGGCCCGCGGCACGAACCGCCGCATACGAGCCGGCCATCCTGGGCATACGGCACCAATGGCCCGCGTCCGCACCCGAACCCGAGCCCGCCTGCCCGTCCTGGAACTCGCCCCCGAGGCACATGAGCCGCCCGTCTGGAGCCGGGTCCTCGGTCTGGCCGCCGTCGTCCTCGTCGGCGCGTGGCTCGGGCTGCTGATCGTCGGGAACGTCCGTGCCCAGGTCGGCCCGATGGACACGACGATGACGCTGCGCCCGTCGCTCACCGGCGGCACGAAGATCAACGTCTCCCCGCTGGGCGCCCTCTACCTCGACACCCACTCCGGCCCCGTCCGCCTCGACGTCAACGTCGACCAGCTCGACCCGGTCCGCGCGCAGGCCCTGGTCGACCATCCCGAGCGGCTCTCCGGCCTCCAGGACGAGGTCGCCCACGACGTCGAGCACGGCACCCTCGACCTGGCCGTACGCTCCTGCGTGGCCGTGGTCGCCGGTGCCACCACCCTCGGCCTCGCGGTCTACCGCCGCCCGCGCCGCGCCCTGGCCGCCGGCGGCCTCGCCCTCGCTCTGCTCGCCTCGTCCGGCGCGACCGCGTTCGCCACCTGGAACCCCGAGTCGGTCCTGGAACCGAGGTTCTCCGGCCTGCTCTCCTCCGCCCCGGCACTGGTCGGCAACGCCCGCAGCATCGTCACCGAGTTCGACGTCTACCAGAAGGAGCTGGCCCGCCTGGTGACGAACGTGACGAAGCTGTACGACGTCACGTCCACGCTCCCCGCCTACTCCCCGGACCCGGCCACCCTGCGCGTCCTGCACGTCTCCGACATCCACCTGAACCCGGCGAGCTGGAAGATCATCGCCTCGCTGGTGGAGCAGTACAAGGTGAACGTGATCGTCGACTCCGGCGACACCATGGACCACGGCACCGCGGCCGAGAACGGCTTCCTGGACCCCGTCGCCGACCTGGGCGTGCCGTACGTGTGGGTGCGGGGCAACCACGACTCCCGCACCACTCAGCGCTACCTCTCCCGCATGAAGAACGTGCACGTCCTGGACGACGGCCGCGCCGAGACGATCGCCGGGCTGCGCTTCGCCGGGATCGGCGACCCCCAGTTCACCCCCGACCGCTCGTCCGTCCCCGGCGGCGACGCGTCCGAGGAACTGGCCGGCGACCGCCTCGCCACGGCCCTGCGGGAACAGCGGGCGGCCGGCACCCCGGTGGACGTCGCGATCGTCCACGAGCCGTCGGCGGCCCGGATGACGGACGGCGAGGTGCCCCTGGTCCTGGCCGGTCACCTCCACCACGAGCAGACGGAACTCCTCCCGCACGGCACCCGGCTCCGCGTGGAGGGCTCCACCGGCGGCAGCGGGCTGCGCGCGGTCGAGGGCAAGTACCCGGACCCGATCGAGGCCTCGATCCTCTACTTCGACCGGGACAGCCACCGGCTGCAGGCCTGGGACGAGATCAAGCTGGGCGGCCTGGGCGAGACGACGGCCGAGGTCAGCCGTCACCTCCCGGCGGACAACCAGCCGGGTGCGACCCCGACGCCCTCCCGGAGCCCGTCACCCTCAGGGAGCACGGCCGGCACAGCCTCGCCCTCGGCGCCGTAAACCGTTTTGGCGATACTCCCCGCCATCCCATATGCTTCTCACGTCCCCGACGCGCTGACGAAGCGCCCAGGCGGGCCGATAGCCCTCATCGTCTAGCGGCCTAGGACGCCGCCCTTTCAAGGCGGTAGCACGGGTTCGAATCCCGTTGGGGGCACGCAAGATCGTGTGCGACACTGTTGCACACAAGCTTGGTCCTGTGGAGCAGTTTGGAGTGCTCGCCACCCTGTCAAGGTGGAGGCCGCGGGTTCAAATCCCGTCAGGACCGCTGGGGTTTCACGTGAAACCTCGTGGCTGGGTAGCTCAGTTGGTACGAGCGATCGCCTGAAAAGCGATAGGTCGCCGGTTCGACCCCGGCCCCAGCCACAACAGACAGCCCCTCCGGGATTCCGGAGGGGCTGTTCTCATGTGTCATCGCTTCTCATGTGTCATCCCCCGTGCCGCTGCGCTTCTTCCACTCCTGGCACATCAGCTCCAGCTTTTCGTAGAAATCGGGATCCTTGGCGATCGCCCCCGAGGTGAAGGGAACGGGCAGCAGGAACGACGTGCCGTCGGTCCGGGTGACTCCGATCTGGGTGATGCTCCCGTTGCGCCCACGCCCCGCGAGCGCGTGGACGCTCGCGATGTCTCTCCAGACCACGCGCCGACGGCCGGTCATCCCGCGGGTGCGCAGGCCCTCCACGTCGATCCGCGTCCAGCCCGTCGGCATCCCCGCCAGCGGTACGAACAGCACGGTCGGTATCAGCCCGAACATGAGCCACAGGCCGACGGCGGAACCTGTCTGACCGTCGGCCAGGTACCTGGCCGCACGCACGCTCACCGCCCCGGCCCAGACCGCCATCCCCGACGCGAACACCCACATCGCCAGGCGCTGCCTGCGCGTGTACCGGAACACCGTCTCGTCCATCCGTGCAGTCTGCACAGTGGTCCGCCAACCCACGCCGCCGGGCCGCGTCTTGAGGAAGTCGGGGGCGGAGCATGGCGTTCCTTTGCAGTCGGACTGCGATCATGACGACCGCATGACAACGCTGAGCTGAACCGTCGTCTCCGGCGTTCTCGTGACCACCACCGCGAACGCTCCGTGGAGACCGCATGCGCAGATCCCGCCCGGCCGTCGGACTGTCCCTCGCCATGGTCGTCGTGGCGGGGGTGATGAGCGGCTGGGAGAGCGGCACGGCGGCGGCCGCCGGGACCGACGGAACGCTTTACGTGAACCACGACGTCGCGTGCAGCGACACCGGGACGGGGACGCAGAGCCTGCCCTTCTGCACCGTGCAGGCCGCGGCGAACGTGGTGACGCCGGGAGACACGGTTCAGATCCTGTCGCCGGACGCCCACCCGTACTCGGGAGCGGTGACTCTCACGCGATCGGGGACCAGCGACGCGCCGATCACCTTCACGGGGGCGCCCAGCGGGAGCACCACGCGGGCAGAGCTCGCCACACCCGGCTCCGCGCCGGCGCTGACCCTCAACGGCGTCCACGACGTCCGGGTCCAGTCGCTGGTCTTCGGGTACGACGCCACCGACGCACTGGTGTCGGCGGGATCCGACCACATCACCCTCGACCGGCTGACCTTCGCGCGCTCGTCCGCGCCGAGCGACGGCGGTACGGGAACCGCGATCACCGTGGACGGCACGTCCTCCGACGTCACCGTGGAACGGAACTCGATCGGCAGCGGATACGCGTACGGCGTACGGACGGCGCAGGGCGCGGCCCGGGTCACGGTGACGACCAACGTGATCGACAACCCGCGGCTGGGCGGGATCACGGCCACGGGAACAGCCGGCATCGCTGTCACGAGCAACTCGCTCGCTTCGCCGTGCGCCCCCGGGATATCGCTGGCCGACGGGAGTTCCGGCGCGGTCGAGAACAACGTGGTCGCCGCCCCGAAGCTGCTCCGGAGCAGCACGTGCCCGGCGCCCACCACCCCTCTGTACTCGGTGTCGGACGACTCGGCGGGACAGGTCACCGACGACTACAACGTGGCGGCGGACACCGTGGGCGGTACGACCCCCCGGCGTACCGAATACCTCTGGGCGGAGACTCCCTACGCCACGGCTGCCGCGCTCCAGAACGCGACCGGACAGGGCGCGCACGACATCGACGGTGTCGGCGCGCGGCTCGAGGCGCCGCCCGAGCACTCCCCGCTCATCGACTCGGCGGACCCCGGCGCCCCCGGCGAACTCAGCACGGATGCCGCGGGCGCCCCGGGCGTCGACGACCCGCTGGTGGACGACGTGGGTCCCGGCCCGGCGGCCCGTCGCGACCGGGGTGCCTTCGAGCGCCAGGACACCATCGCCGTTCCGGCCGACGGCGGCGGGCTGTCACCGAGGACGGGACTGGCGCCGCTGAGCACCTCGGTGCGGACCGACGACTTCATCAGCCGCTGGGGCGAGCCGCTCACCTACTCCGTCGACTTCGGCGACGGCACCGCACCCGTCAGTGCCCCTGCGGGCGAGCCGATCGGCCACACCTACGCCTCCGCGGGCTCGTACCAGGCGAAGACCACCGTGACGGACACCGACGGCGTCTCCTCGGCCCGTCAGACCGCGCAGGTCGTGGCGGGAACGGCCGCGGCACCGAACGTAGCGGTGTCCGGCACCGCGGACACCGCCGCCGCCGGGCAGATCGCGGCGGGGCTCGCGGTGTTCACCGTTCCACCGTCGTCCGCCCCGTGGGAGATCCACGACCTGACCCTGGCCTTCGGTGACGGCAGCGACCAGAGTCTGGGCCTGCCCACCGGCACCCAGCAGCTGAGGCACCCGTACGCGGCCCCCGGCACCTACACCGCCACCCTGACGCAGACCGACCTGTTCGGCCGGACCACGACCGCCCGGACGACCTTCCACGCCGCCGACGCCTTCGTCGCGATGGCCCCGCAGCACGACACCGGGAAGACGATCGCCGCGCACGGCGTCCTGAAGCTCTCGGCGGCCGTGCTGCGGGCCGACTCGGACGGCACGGACGCCGTGCAGCTCCAGCTCGTCACCAGCAACGCGAAGGCGAGCGGCACGCTCACCCTCTACCCCCACGGCACCACCCGTCCGGGCACCGGCGACACCACCTTCGAGCCGGGCCGTACGACCACCGCCGAGACCACGGTGAAGGTCACCCCGACCGGTTCCGTCGACGTCTACAACGGCAGCTCCGGCGCGGTGGCGGTCGACATCGCCACGGTCGGCCTCCAGTCCCACGCCCAGTACGCCGACACCTACCACCCGGTCACCCCGGCCCGCCTGCTCGACACCCGAACCGGCACCGGCGGCCCGCGGAGCCCGGTCGCCGGCGGCCACTCGCTCACCCTGTCCGTCGGCGGCACCCACGGCGTCCCCGCAACCGCGCACGCAGTGGTCCTCGACGTCACGGCCACCGCCACCAAGGCGTCCGGCGACCTCACCGTCGCCACGCACAGCACCGACGACTCCGTCGTCAGCGGCCCGCACTGGACCACCGGCCAGACCGCCACCACGCAGGTCGTGATCCCCGTGCACGACGGCAAGGTCGTCCTGCACAACGAGAGCAAGGCGTCGGCGAACCTCGTGGCCGACCTCGCCGGCTGGTACGGCACCGCCGCGAACGGCTCCGAGTTCCTGCCCGTCACCCCGGCCCGCGTCCTCAACACCCGCACCGGTACCGGCACCGGCAAGGTCGCCAGGCTCGCCGCCCACGCCACCCTCAGGCTCAAGGTCACCGGCGCCCACGGCGTCCCCGCGACCGGGGTCACCGCCGCCGACCTGAACCTCACGGTGCCGTCCCCGTCCGGCGGCGGCTGCCTCGTCGCCTACCCCGACGGCACCTCGCGCCCCGGCACCTACTCGCTGAACTTCACCAAGGGCCACCCCACGACCGTCCGCGCCCTGGTCAAGGTCGGCACCGACGGCGACATCGACCTCTACAACACCGGCAGCACCCCCGTGGACGTGTACGCGGACCTGGTGGGCGCCTACACCGTCATCCCCGCCACATCCTGAACCTCCTTGGCGCCGCGGCCCGCCGCCGCTAGGTTCTGGCGGGTCAACACGTCACCAGGGTGGGGAAGATGAGCCGGGATCAGGACATACAGCTGGAGAAGGACCGGGCGCGCTACGGCCTGCTCGCCGTCGTCGTCAGCAACCTCGCGATCGCCGGGGTCGCGGTCTTCGGCGTCTGGCGGCTCAACGGCAACGAGTCCGTGATCATCGGCGTCCTCACCGCCGCCTTCACGGCGGTGAGCAGCATGACCACGGCATACCTCGGGATCAAGGCGGTGTCGAACACGGCGAAGTCCATCGCGGCGGCCACCTCGACCCAGCCCATCCAAACCCCCACCACCCCGACCCAGCGAACCCCGTAGGGGGGTTTCACTCCCCGGCGCCCGCAGGGTGAGATGCGACTGGGCAGCGCCCCTTCGAGGGGCGCTGGGGGTCCCCCGGCCGAAGGCTGGGGGGAGGAGGAACTGCGCGCCCAGCCCCCACCCACCCGCACCCGTACCACTGCCTCGGCCCCCCAGAGCAACCGGCCGAACCGCCGGAGGCAAAAGCGTTCGCCATGAATTTCCCCGAGGTGAGATCCTGGACCGCGTATGTCTACGCATCCCGCCCCCGCCCTCGGCCCCCTCGCCCCCCGCCTGACCGAGCTCTCACTGCGCGACGCGCACCGGCTCGGGCGCAGGCTGGAAGGTGCGCGCAAGATCCGTAAGCCGGAGGCCCGGGCCGCCGTCCTCGCCGAGATCGAGGCAGAGGTGGCCAGGGCCGAGGACCGGATGGCCGCCCGGCGCGCCGTCGTGCCCGCCGTGTCGTACCCCGAGCAGCTGCCCGTCAGCCAGAAGAAGGACGAGATCGCCGAGGCGATACGCGACCACCAGGTCGTGATCGTCGCCGGTGAGACCGGCTCCGGGAAGACCACCCAGATCCCCAAGATCTGCATGGAGCTCGGGCGCGGCGTGCGCGGCATGATCGGGCACACCCAGCCCCGCCGGATCGCCGCCCGTACCGTCGCCGAGCGGGTGGCGGAGGAGCTGCGGACGCCGCTCGGGGAGGCCGTCGGCTGGAAGGTCCGCTTCACCGACCAGGTGAACCCCGACGCCACCTTCGTCAAGCTGATGACGGACGGCATCCTGCTCGCCGAGATCCAGACCGACCGCGAGCTGCGCGCCTACGACACGATCATCATCGACGAGGCCCACGAGCGGTCCCTCAACATCGACTTCCTGCTGGGCTACCTCGCCCAGCTGCTGCCCCGCCGGCCCGACCTCAAGGTCGTCATCACCTCCGCGACCATCGACCCCGAGCGGTTCTCCCGGCACTTCGACGACGCCCCGATCATCGAGGTGAGCGGCCGGACGTACCCCGTCGAGGTGCGGTACCGGCCGCTCCTCGAAGAGGACGCGGAGGACGCCGACCGGGACCAGATCACCGCCATCTGCGACGCGGTGGAGGAGCTCCAGGGCGAGGGCCAGGGCGACATCCTCGTCTTCCTCTCGGGCGAGCGGGAGATCCGGGACACCGCCGACGCGCTCACTAGGAAGAACTACCGGTTCACCGAGGTCCTTCCCCTGTACGCCCGGCTCTCGCACGCCGAGCAGCACCGCGTCTTCCAGCCGCACACCGGCCGCCGGATCGTGCTGGCCACCAACGTCGCCGAGACCTCGCTGACCGTCCCGGGCATCAAGTACGTCATCGACCCCGGCTTCGCGCGCATCTCCCGCTACAGCCACCGCACCAAGGTGCAGCGGCTGCCCATCGAGGCGATCAGCCAGGCCAGCGCCAACCAGCGCAAGGGCCGCTGCGGCCGTACCTCCGACGGCATCTGCATCCGGCTGTACAGCGAGGACGACTTCGTCTCCCGCCCGGAGTTCACGGACGCCGAGATCCTCCGCACGAACCTCGCCTCCGTCATCCTGCAGATGACCGCGGCCGGCCTCGGCGACATCGAGAAGTTCCCCTTCATCGACCCGCCGGACCACCGCAACATCCGGGACGGCGTGCAGCTGCTCCAGGAGCTGGGCGCGATCGACCCGGCCGAGAAGGACCCGCGCAGACGGCTCACCGACTCCGGCCGCAGGCTCGCCCAGCTGCCCGTCGACCCGCGGCTCGCCCGGATGGTGCTGGAGGCCGACAAGAACGGCTGTGTCCGCGAGGTCATGGTCATCGCCGCCGCGCTCTCCATCCAGGACCCGCGCGAACGCCCGGCCGACAAGCAGACCCAGGCCGACCAGCAGCACGCCCGCTTCCGCGACGAGACCAGCGACTTCCTCGCCTTCCTCAACCTGTGGAGGTACGTCAGGGAGCAGCAGCGCGAGCGCGGGTCGTCGTCCTTCCGGCGCATGTGCAAGCAGGAGTACCTGAACTTCCTGCGCATCCGCGAATGGCAGGACATCTACACGCAGCTGCGCACGGTCGCCAAGCAGATGGGCATCCACCTCAACGAGGAGGACGCCCCCGGCGACCGCGTCCACGTCTCCCTCCTGGCCGGGCTCCTGTCGCACATCGGCATGAAGGACGTGAAGAACGCCGGGGGTGAGGGCGGAAAAGGCACGGCGAAGAACGAGTACCTGGGGGCGCGCAACGCGAAGTTCGCGCTCTTCCCGGGCTCCGCGCTCTTCAGGAAGCCCCCGCGGTTCGTCATGTCGGCCGAACTGGTGGAGACCAGCCGCCTCTGGGCCCGGGTCAACGCGAAGATCGAGCCGGAGTGGGTCGAGCCGCTCGCCGAGCACCTCCTGAAGCGGACGTACAGCGAGCCGCACTGGGAGAAGGACCAGGCGGCCGTGATGGCGCTGGAGAAGGTCACGCTGTACGGCGTACCGATCGTCGCCGACCGGAAGGTGAACTACGGCCGGATCGACCCGGAGGCCAGCCGCGAGCTTTTCATCCGCAACGCACTGGTCGAGGGCGACTGGCGGACCCACCACAAGTTCTTCGCCGACAACCGCAGGCTGCTGAGCGAGGTCGAGGAGCTGGAGCACCGCGCCCGGCGCCGGGACATCGTCGTCGACGACGACACCCTCTTCGACTTCTACGACCAGCGGGTGCCCGAGCACGTCGTCTCCGGCGCCCATTTCGACTCCTGGTGGAAGCACAAACGGCACGAGCAGCCGGAGTTCCTGGACTTCGAGCGGGAGATGCTGATCCGGGAGTCGGCG
Organism: Streptomyces sp. NPDC086777; assembly: GCF_040702065.1. Classification (NCBI taxonomy): domain Bacteria; kingdom Bacillati; phylum Actinomycetota; class Actinomycetes; order Kitasatosporales; family Streptomycetaceae; genus Streptomyces; species Streptomyces sp. NPDC086777. The sequence continues at coordinate 50,907 of NZ_JBFBJI010000003.1, forward strand.
GAGGCGGTCACCAAGGCCGACTACCCGGACTCCTGGCGGCAGGGGCAGCTGAAGTTCCGGGTGACGTACCAGTTCGAGCCGGGCGCGGACGCCGACGGCGTGACCGTGCACGTCCCGCTCCAGGTCCTCAACCAGGTCAAGGACGAGGGCTTCGACTGGCAGATCCCGGGCCTCAGGGAAGAGGTGGTCACGGAGCTGATCCGGACCCTCCCGAAGCCCATCCGGCGCAACTACGTGCCCGCGCCGAACTTCGCGAAGCGCTTCCTGGACACCGCGGTCCCCCTGCAGGAGCCCCTCACCACGACCATGGCGCGCGAGCTGAAGCGGATGGTCGGCGTGCCCTTCGAGGCCGAGGACTTCGACTGGGCGAAGGTCCCCGACCATCTGAAGATCACCTTCCGGATCGTCGACGAACGGCGCCGGAAGCTGGCCGAAGACAAGGACCTGGAGGTGCTGAAGCTCCGGCTGAAGCCGAAGGCGCGTCAGGCCCTGTCCCAGGCCGCCGCGGCCACCGCCTCCCGTGAGGGCGGCGAGTCCCTGGAGCGCAAGGGCCTCACCGACTGGACGATCGGCACCCTGACGCGCGTCTTCGAGACGCGCCGGGCCGGCCAGCCGGTCAAGGCGTACCCCGCCCTCGTCGACGACGGGGACACGGTCTCGGTCCGCCTCTTCGACACCGAGGAGGAGCAGGCCGAGGCGATGTGGAGGGGCACGCGCCGCCTCATCCTCCGCAACATCCCGGTGAACCCGGCGAAGTTCGCGTCGGAGAAGCTGACGAACGCCCAGAAGCTCGCGCTGTCGGCGAACCCGCACGGCACGATCCAGGCCCTGTTCGACGACTGCGCGATGGCGGCGGCGGACAAGCTGATCGCCGATTTCGGGGGGCCGGCGTGGGACGAGGAGTCGTACCGGAAGCTGTACGACAAGGTGCGCGCCGAGATCGTCGACACGACGGTCCGCACGGTCGGGCAGGTCCAGCAGGTGCTGGCCGCCTGGCAGGCCTGTGAGCGCCGCCTGAAGGGTGTCCGGAGCCCCGCGCTGCTGGCGAACCTGACGGACGTCCGCAAGCAGCTGGACGCGCTCGTGAAGCCCGGCTTCGTGACGTGGGCGGGGATACGCCGCCTCCCCGACCTGATGCGCTACCTGGTCGCCGCCGACCGTCGCCTCCAGCAGATGCCGACGAACGTCCAGCGGGACACCACCCGCATGGAGAAGGTCCACGAGATGCAGGACGAGTACGCCTGGCTCCTGGAGCAGCTCCCGAAGGGCCGGCCGGTGCCGCAGCAGGTCCTGGACATCCGCTGGATGCTGGAGGAGCTGCGGGTCAGCTACTTCGCGCACGCGCTGGGCACGGCGTACCCGGTCTCGGACAAGCGGATCGTGAAGGCGATCGACACGGCGGCTCCGTAACCGACCGGGCACGCTGGGTGAGTTCGACCAGGGCCCACCCCCTCCTGTACAGTCCTTCTCGCAGCACAACGCAAGACAAAGTGCCGCGAAACCTGGTCCTGTGGAGCAGTTTGGAGTGCTCGCCACCCTGTCAAGGTGGAGGCCGCGGGTTCAAATCCCGTCAGGACCGCCCAACCGCCAAGGCCCGCATCCCCCAAGGGAAGCGGGCCTTTCGCATACCCACCTCCTGCCCCCCGCCCCCCGCCTCCCCGTGGCCCTTGCCCACCCCTGCCCCGTCCCCTGCCCCGCAGCGACGAAGAGACGGGCGCCGGCCGCACCCGTCCTCCCGCAGCCGGTGGGTGGGGTGGCGTCGCGACGGGAGGGCGAGGGCCACCTTCATGGACGGACAAGAAGAGGCATGCATCGGACGTAGTCGGCCCGAAAACGGCCTGGGTCGATCGCATGCGGTCGGCTCGGGGTGCCCGGCGCGTAGCCGTCGGCGCCCTTGACGGCGTCACATTCGGTGGCTACCCAGGAGGGAGGGCTGGTTGTTGTCGGCGCCCTTCTGGAGGTGGCGTATGGCGGCTTCGGTGCGGCACGAGACGCGGGCGCTGCTGAGGGCCCACCTGGCGGCCGCCTCGTCGTACCGTCATCTGACCCGCCACTGCGCGGTCTGCCACCAGCTGCTGCGGCTGGCCATGGACTCCGCCCCGCATGCCGCCGAGCCGCCCGAGGACGCCACGGAGGATCCGGCCCCCGCCGGCCCGTGACGGTGGCCCCAACCGCCGTTCCCCCAAGGGCCGGTGGAGCGCGAGACTCCTCTAGCGCACCCGGGGCGGTACAAACAACCCGTGCGGTATGTGACGGGTGTCACCGCATGAGTTTCCGAAACGGCGGTACTTACCCCCTTCCTACAACTGGTCAATTTAATATGTGCAATTGCACCACCCTGTGGACCCCACCCCGGGCCCCTTCCGGTGCCCGCACAGCGGATCCGACAGCGATCCCCAGACTCCGACAAGGCTGCTCACGGAGGCGCCGGCCAGGGTCGCCCAAGACCTCATGGACGCACAAAAAAGATCGCGCTGGACCCGGCGGAGTCCAGCGCGATCTACGACGCACCCTGTGTCGCTTGCCTGAAAAGTTCTTGTCGGCCTGGGCGTGGGCCCTGTTGGGGCAGGTCCCGCGTCGCTTCGAGCTAGGGTTCGGGGCACTTCGACCAGTTGGGGGACCAGCCGGTTTGCCCGCTATTCAGTTGGATCAGGCTTCACTGCGCTGCTGCGGGATGCCCGCCAGCAGGGCGCGCACCTCAGCCTCGCGGTAGCGGCGGTGTCCGCCGAGCGTGCGGATCGACGTCAGCTTGCCGGCCTTCGCCCACCGCGTGACCGTCTTGGGGTCGACGCGGAACATCGTGGCGACCTCGGCGGGGGTCAGCAGCGGCTCGGCATCAGGGGTGCGAGCGGTCATGAGCGGCCTCCTCGGGAGAACCGAACCATCTCGGTTCTTTCCTCTAAATTCTGCACCTTGACCCGCGTTGCCCGAAATGGCGGACGCGAGTCGAGTCGGTTATAGGACGAACGGCTTGTCCTCGGCACTACAACTACACCATCCGTCCAGCCGCGTCGGCCAAACCGATGGAATTGCCCTCCCAGGTAGGCATCAGCCGCGGAAGCCGATGGACCATGCCATAGCGGACAGTCACGCCACTGTGACGATCAGTCACAGGACGATCAGGAGTCACCAGACCCCCCAAAGCACGTAATGCTGAGAATCCGCCCACAGTGCACCACACTTGGACGGATGGAGCCCTCCCCGGACTCCTTGTCCTATTTTGGCACGAGGAGTGGCAAGAGGCGCAAGAGCCGTGTAAGTGCTATCCGTCACCCTTGACGCAAAAGCCCGGATCAGGATCCAACGTCCAGTGCGTTCACTGAAGTGCCGTCAAGGTACGTTGTTTCACGGCTTCTGGGCCGTGACGTACATCACTCACCACGCACACGTCACGCAGCTGTCATCCGGTCGTCAACCGCATCGGACGCCCCGTCACTCAGTACGGATCACCGGGCGTCCGTGCTCAGACCGGCTCCAGGACCGGTCCCCGGACCGGCCCGAGGGCGGGCAGGCGGACCGGCCCTCAGTTCGCCGAACGGCGGTCCCGCACCGTCCGCCACCGCTCCACCAGCCGCCCGTACGCCTCCCCGGCCGCCGCCCCGTCGCCCTGGCGCAGCGCCTCGATGCCGGCCGCCACGTCGGCCGCCGAATGATCGTCCTCCAGGTCCCCGGCCGGCAGGGTGTGCACGAGACCGCCGTAGTCCAGCTCGACCACCGAGCGCGGGTGGAACTCCTCCAGCCAGCGGCCGACGTCCACCAGGCCGTCGATCAGCGGCCCTTCCTCCACGGTGTCCTTGAGCGTGCGCAGCGCCCGGGCCACCCGGCGCCGGGCCTGCACCATGGGCGTGCGGTAGCGCAGCATCGGCGGGATCTCGGCGGTGCCCTTCTCGTACCGGCGCTCCTCGTCGGAGACCAGCACGAACCAGTTCAGCGGCACCTGCCAGGTCGCGGTGCGGATCCAGGGCCGGCAGTCGGGGTTGCGGGCCAGCCAGCGCTCGTAGTCCATCGTGGCCTGCCGGCGCACGACCGGCGGCAGCATCGCGTCCAGGACCGACGCCGGCAGTTCGCCGGAGAGTTCCTGCAGGGCCTGCCAGCCGCGCAGCCGGGTCCGCCACGGGCAGACGCAGACGACGCCGTCGACCTCCAGGACGAAGGCGTCGCCGCTCTCCTGCACCGGCACCGCGATCGGCGGGGTGGGCAGCAAGTCGGCCAGGGAGCGCCGGAGTTCGTCCTGGTAGGAGGGGCGCTCCGGACGGCGGGCGTAGCGCGTCCAGTGGTCGCGCTCCCGGTCCGGGAAGGCTGCCAGCGGCTCGTACACACGCAGGTACGTCGCGTAGGGGACGACCACCGAGGACACCTTGGGCACGCCTGCTCCCTCCCCATCGGACCGGGCTCGAAACCAGCGGAACCCACGGCGGAGCCTTGACGCAACCGGCCGGGGCCGGCCGCGGAAACCACAGCAAATCGTCCCACGCTCATACGTGCACACACGGCACGGGAGAGTGATCCTGAACACTGCGCGGATGGTGTACGGGCAATGGCTCTACGCTCATGCCAGGCCCCCGCCACCCTTACGGGAGCCCCCGCTTCCACCCGCCGCGACACACGCGACACAACCGGGAGTCACCACAGTGACCGACGTTTCCACCGGCGTCCTGCACACCCTGTTCCACTCGGACCAGGGCGGTCACGAGCAGGTCGTGCTCTGTCAGGACCGCAAGAGCGGCCTCAAGGCCGTCATCGCCATCCACTCCACCGCGCTGGGCCCCGCCCTCGGCGGCACCCGCTTCTACCCGTACGCCAACGAGGAGGAGGCCGTCGCCGACGCCCTCAACCTCGCGCGCGGGATGTCGTACAAGAACGCCATGGCCGGGCTCGACCACGGCGGCGGCAAGGCCGTGATCATCGGGGATCCGGACCGGGACAAGACCGAGGAGCTGCTGCTCGCCTACGGGCGTTTCGTGGCCTCGCTCGGCGGCCGGTACGTCACCGCCTGCGATGTCGGCACGTACGTCGCCGACATGGACGTCGTGGCCCGTGAGTGCCGCTGGACCACCGGGCGTTCTCCCGAGAACGGCGGCGCCGGCGACTCCTCCGTGCTCACCGCCTACGGCGTCTACCAGGGCATGCGGGCCAGCGCCCAGCACCTGTGGGGCGACCCCTCGCTGCGCGACCGCACCGTCGGCATCGCGGGCGTCGGCAAGGTCGGCCACCACCTGGTGGAGCACCTGCTGGACGAGGGTGCCCGGGTGGTCGTCACGGACGTGCGCCGGGAGGCCGTCGGCCGGATCTCCGACCGCCACCCGCAGGTGCAGGTGGCCGCCGACACCGACGCCCTGATCCGCGTCGAGGGTCTCGACATCTACGCCCCCTGCGCGCTCGGCGGCGCCCTGAGCGACGAGTCGGTGCCGGTACTGACCGCCAAGGTGGTGTGCGGCGCGGCCAACAACCAGCTCGCCCACCCGGGCGTCGAGAAGGACCTCGCCGACCGCGGGATCCTCTACGCACCGGACTACGTGGTGAACGCCGGCGGTGTGATCCAGGTCGCCGACGAACTGCACGGGTTCGACTTCGACCGGTGCAAGGCGAAGGCGGCGAAGATCTTCGACACGACGCTGGCCATATTCGCACGTGCGAAGGAGGACGGGATTCCGCCGGCCGCCGCGGCCGACCGGATCGCCGAACAGCGGATGCACGAAGCGGCAACGGCGGGCGGCCACTGATCGAACACCGGGTAACCGGACGGATTTCCGGTACCCGCCGGCGGGCACTTGGAGAGAACTCTCACGTTCGTCGGCGGGTCGTCCGCCAGGAAGTGGTTAAAATCGTGGTTGACCAGCGGGGACGGGGCGCCTCGCGGGTTGTGCAGCCAGGCGCGTGGTGCGGGCGACGTACCGTATGGGCGCGGGCTCAGGTACCGTGGGAGCCCTACGGACCGGTCTCTCCGAGGAGAGCCCGTTCCGGATCATGAACGCGTGTCAGACTCTGGGGCCGTCGAGCCCCGTCACCGAGGGGGTCGAGCCATGGGGCGCGGCCGGGCCAAGGCCAAGCAGACGAAGGTCGCCCGCCAGCTGAAGTACAACAGCGGTGGGACTGACCTGTCACGTCTGGCCAGCGAGCTGGGCGCATCGACTTCGAGCCAGCCGCCGAATGGCGAGCCGTTCGAGGACGACGACGAGGATGACGACCCGTACGCCCAGTACGCGGATCTCTACAACGACGACGATGAGGACGAGGACGAGGACGACCAGTCCGGTCCGCACTCCCAGCATCGTCGTGGTGCTTGACGCCGGCGGCTGCTGAGCCGCTTCACTGACCCGGTCCGGGGTTTCATCGCCGGACCGGGTTTTGTGCTGGCCTCACAGGGCTCCGCCCCGGACCCCGCTCCTCAGACGCCGGAGGGGCTAGTTCGGTGCGTAGTCCCCCACCAGCTCCGCGCCGGTGGTGTGCTCGCCGCGCTCGGTGATCTCGCCGGCGACCCAGGCGTCGACCCCGCGGTCGGCCAGGGCGGTCAGGGCCACGTCCGCGGATTCCTGCGGGACGATCGCGATCATGCCGACGCCCATGTTGAGCGTCTTCTCCAGTTCGAGCCGCTCGACGCCGCCGGTGCGGCCGACGAGGTCGAAGATCGGACCGGGGGTCCAGGTGGCGCGGTCGACGATCGCGTGCAGGTGGTCCGGGATCACCCGGGCCAGGTTCGCGGCGAGTCCGCCGCCGGTGACGTGGCTGAAGGCGTGCACCTCCGCCGTCCGCATCAGGGCGAGGCAGTCCAGCGAGTAGATCTTGGTCGGCTCCAGGAGTTCCTCGCCGAGCGTGCGGCCCAGGTCCTCGATGTGCGCGTCGAGCGCGAGGCCCGCCTGGTTCAGCAGCACGTGCCGGACCAGGGAGTACCCGTTGGAGTGAAGCCCGGAGGACGCCATGGCGATCACCGCGTCACCCGTACGGATACGATCCGCGCCGAGCAGCCGGTCGGCCTCCACCACGCCCGTACCGGCGCCGGCCACGTCGAAGTCGTCCTCGCCCAGCAGGCCCGGGTGTTCGGCCGTCTCGCCGCCCACCAGGGCGCACCCGGCCAGCACGCAGCCCTCAGCGATGCCCTTGACGATGGCGGCGACCCGCTCCGGGTGCACCTTGCCGACGCAGATGTAGTCGGTCATGAACAGCGGCTCGGCACCGCACACCACGATGTCGTCCATGACCATGGCGACCAGGTCGTGGCCGATGGTGTCGTACACGCCCAGCCGGCGGGCGATGTCGACCTTGGTGCCCACGCCGTCCGTCGCGGAGGCCAGCAGCGGGCGCTCGTAGTTCTTCAGGGCGGAGGCGTCGAAGAGGCCGGCGAAGCCGCCGAGGCCACCGAGGACCTCGGGGCGCTGCGTCTTCTTCACCCACTCCTTCATGAGCTCCACGGCGCGGTCGCCCGCGTCGATGTCGACGCCGGCAGCCGCGTAGGAAGCACCGGGAACAGAGTTCTCAGACATTGCCTGGGATCTTTCGGGTTGGTTTCTACGAGGCTTACGGGCGACGGATCGCGTCGGCCGCGGCCGTGGCTGCCGGACCGGCGGCCAGCTCGGTCTCCAGGAGCTGCTTGCCCAGCAGTTCGGGGTCCGGGAGCTCCATCGGGTACTCGCCGTCGAAGCAGGCGCGGCACAGGTTCGGCTTGGCGATGGCGGTCGCCTCGATCATGCCGTCGATGGAGATGTACGCCAGGGAGTCGGCGCCCAGCGAGGTGCCGATCTCCTCGATCGTCATGCCGTTGGCGATGAGCTCGGCGCGGGTGGCGAAGTCGATGCCGAAGAAGCACGGCCACTTGACCGGCGGCGACGAGATCCGGATGTGGACCTCGGCCGCGCCCGCCTCCCGCAGCATCCGCACCAGGGCCCGCTGGGTGTTGCCGCGGACGATGGAGTCGTCGACGACGACCAGCCGCTTGCCCTTGATGACTTCCTTCAGCGGGTTCAGCTTCAGCCGGATGCCGAGCTGCCGGATGGTCTGCGAGGGCTGGATGAAGGTCCGGCCGACGTAGGCGTTCTTGACCAGACCGTTGCCGAAGGGGATGCCGGAGGCCTCCGCGTAGCCGATGGCGGCCGGGGTGCCGGACTCCGGGGTCGCTATCACCATGTCGGCGTCGACCGGGGCTTCCTTGGCGAGCTTCCGGCCCATCTCCACGCGGGAGAGGTACACGTTCCGCCCGGCGATGTCGGTGTCGGGGCGGGCCAGGTACACGTACTCGAAGACACAGCCCTTGGGCTTCGCTTCCGCGAATCGCGAGGTGCGCAGGCCGTTCTCGTCGACGGCGACGAACTCGCCCGGCTCGATCTCGCGGACGAAGCTGGCGCCGCAGATGTCGAGCGCGGCGGACTCCGAGGCGACGACCCAGCCGCGCTCGAGACGGCCGAGGACCAGCGGGCGGATGCCCTGCGGGTCGCGGGCGGCGTAGAGGGTGTGCTCGTCCATGAAGACGAGCGAGAAGGCACCGCGCACCTTGGGCAGGACCGCGTGCGCGGCCTCCTCGATGGTCAGCGGCTTGCCGTCGTCGTCGGTCTGGGCCGCCAGGAGGGCGGTGAGCAGGTCGGTGTCGTTGGTGGCCGCGACCCGGGTGGACCGGCCGTTGTGGTCCTTGGGGAGTTCGGCCACCATCTCGGCGAGCTGCGCCGTGTTGACGAGGTTGCCGTTGTGGCCGAGCGCGATCGAGCCGTGCGCGGTGGCACGGAACGTCGGCTGGGCGTTCTCCCACACGGAGGCACCGGTGGTCGAGTAGCGGGCGTGACCGACCGCGATGTGACCCTGGAGCGAACCGAGCGAGGTTTCGTCGAAGACCTGGGAGACGAGGCCCATGTCCTTGAAGACGAGGATCTGGGAGCCGTTGCTGACCGCGATACCCGCGGACTCCTGGCCCCGATGCTGGAGGGCGTAGAGCCCGAAGTACGTGAGCTTGGCGACCTCTTCACCGGGAGCCCAGACTCCGAAGACGCCGCAAGCGTCCTGGGGGCCCTTCTCACCGGGGAGCAGATCGTGATTGAGGAGACCGTCACCACGTGGCACGGCACCGAGTGTAGGCGAGATCGACCACTGGTCCGAATTGGGGATACCCCGCCGTAATGGATCTACGACCGCGGACGCGGTTGTGGCTTTCTCCATTTCCGCAGGTCAGCGCGGTCAGAGCTTCCTCCAGGCGGCGCCGGTTCGGGCGGAGCGGCGCCCGCGCAACCCCCTCACACCGTATCTCTGAGTGAGGTGTCGCACATCATTCGGGGGGTCGCGAGGGGGCTGCGGCCCGGGTGGCGGTCACGTCCTGGAGAGCTGGACGCGGTCGCCGCCGCTCGCGGTGAGGGTGAGTTTCCCGCTCTCACCCGTCATGGTCAGCGGTCCTGAGGTGAGCGTGCGGGAGAGGGCGCGCTCGAAGGCCATCCGCGCGTTGTCACAGGCCATCCGCGTGGTGCGGACGTGGCTCAGCCGGAACTGGTCGCCGGTGATCCGGGCCGTGCCGCTGAACTGGTTGCACCCGAAGCTGCCGGCCGCCCGGTCGTCCTCGATCCTCACGTGGGCACGCGCCGGAGCGCGGTGGGTGGTGCCGTCGACGGTCACGCTGTCCACGGTCCAGTCGATCCCGGTCACGGCCGGCGCAGTACCCACGGTTCCGCCTCTCCCGTCGCCGCAGGCCACCGCGAGCAGAGCGAGGAGGGCGGCGGCCACTGCCCTCGCCAGGGTCGTACGGTGCGTGCGCAGTTTCAACCCGTACCCGTACATACCGTTTCGACGGTGCGCCCCGGGTGATCGGTTCCCTCATCCCATGACGGGCAGGTACGCCCCGAGGTCCGCCCGTTCCCCACTGGCGCTGACCCTGGCGTCCGCCAGGGCCTCCTGCCACCCCAGCCGTCCGGTGGCGAGCCGGATCCAGGTCAGCGGGTCGGTCTCGACGACGTTCGGCGGGGTCCCCCGGGTGTGCCGGGGCCCTTCGACGCACTGCACCACGGCGTACGGCGGCACCCGCACCTCGGTCGACCCGCCGGGCGCCTTGACCGCGAGGGCGTCGGCGAGCAGCCGGGTGCAGGCGGCCAGGGCCTGCCGGTCGTAGGGGATGTCGAGTCCCGGGACCGCCGCGCCGAGGTCGTCGGTGTGGACGACCAGCTCGACGGCCCGGGTGACCAGGTAGTCGTCGAGGGAGAGCGCGCCGGCGCTGGTGGCGAGCAGCCGGGTGCCGGGGTGGGCGTCGAGCAGGACGCGGAAGCTGTCGTCGATGCCGGCGAGGTAGGCGTCGAGGTCGGGGTGGCCGGCGGCGAGGCGCCGGGTGAAGTCGTCGATGGCGACGGCGTTGCCGGAGGTCCCGAACGGCCAGTCGAGCAGCACCGCGTCGGCCTTCGCCGGCTCGGGCTGGTCCAGGGCCCGGTGGACGGCGGTGAGCGCCATGCCGACGTGGGCGACGAGGTCCCGCACGGTCCACCCCGCCAGCCTGGTGGGGAGCGCGAGCTGCTCGGGGGTGAGGGCGCGGACGGCGTCCCGCACGTTCGAGAACTGGGCGAGGACCGCCGTACGGGTCTTGCCGGGGTCGTACGTCCTGGGGCGCTTCTTGGCGGGAGGCATGGCGGTGAGCGTATTGCCTCGGTCCGACAGGCGAGGGTCGAGGTTGTCAGTCTGGGTTGACAACCTCTGTCCGTCAATCCAGACTGACAGACATGGAGACACCAGAGCTCTCGGAACGCCTCAGGTCGCACGACCCCGCGGTGGGACTGCGGGCCGTGGGAGCCCTGCACCGGCTGGCCGAACAGGTCGAGGCGGCGGCGGTCGTGCGCGCCCGCGAACAGGGCTGGTCCTGGGAGCAGATCGGGGACGCCCTCGGGGTGTCCCGGCAGTCCGTCCACGCCAAGTACGGGAAGTGAGACGACATGTTCGAACAGTTCGCGGCGGAGGCCCGGGCGACCGTCACGTCGGCGGTCGAGGAGACCACGCTGCGCGGCGACCGCCGCATCGGCACCGAGCACCTCCTGCTGGGGGTGCTGCGCGACCCCGGCGCGGCCCGCGCCTTCGGCACCGACCTGGAGACCGCCCGCGCCGCCCTCGACGCCCTCGACCGCTCGGCGCTGGCCGTGGTCGGCATCGACGTCCGGGGCATCGAGCGGGCGCCGATCCCGGCGTCCCGCAAACGAACCCCCTTCACCTCGGGTGCCCGCGCGGTCCTCCCCCGCGCCCTCACCGAGACGAGGAAGGCCCACAGCCGCCGCATCACCCCGGAACACCTGCTGCTGGCGCTGCTCGACTGCGAGCACCCGGATCCGGTGGCGGCGCTCCTCACCGAACTCGACATCGACCGCACCGCCGTCCGCACCCGCCTGCGCCGGTCGGGGTGATCACCCGTGCACGGACCGGCGGGACCGGCACGAGAAGCCGACGGCGTACGGTCGGTCCGGGATCCCCCTGTATCTCCTGATCGACCGGGACTCCTGCACGGTCACGGTGCACAGCGGCCCGGACCGGCAGGTCGGCGGGTACCGCAGCGTCCGGACCTCGAAGGTCGGCGAGAAGCTGGCCCTCCCCGAACCGATGGGCATCGAACTCGACACGGAGATCCTCGAGAACTACGTCCGATGAGCGCGACGAAGGCCCCGCCCGGAGACATGAACCCGGGCGGGGCCTTCGTCGCGCTACGGCGGGTTACGCCAGAAGGGCCTCGATCGTGCCCTCGTGCGCCTCGCGGAGTTCGGTCAGGGAGAGTGCGAACTCGCCCTGGATCTCCACCGAGTCGCCGTCCACGACGCCGATGCGGGTGGCCGGGAGGCCGCGGGCGCCGCACATGTCGTTGAAGCGGACCTCCTCGGAGCGCGGTACGGCCACGAGGGCGCGGCCGGCCGACTCGGAGAGGAGGAAGGTGAAGGCGTCGAGGCCGTCGGGGACCACGAGGCGCGCGCCCTTGTCGCCGAGGAGCGCGGACTCCACGACCGCCTGGACCAGGCCGCCGTCCGACAGGTCGTGCGCGGAGTCGATCATGCCGTCGCGGGAGGCGGAGATCAGGATCTCGGCGAGGAGCCGCTCGCGCTCCAGGTCCACCTTCGGCGGCAGGCCGCCCAGGTGGTCGTGGACGACCTGGGACCACGCCGAGCCGCCGAACTCCGCACGCGTGTCGCCGAGGAGGTAGAGCAGCTGGCCCTCCTCCTGGAAGCCGACCGGCGTGCGGCGGGCCACGTCGTCGATCACGCCGAGGACGGCGACCACCGGGGTCGGGTGGATGGCCGCCTCGCCCGTCTGGTTGTAGAGCGAGACGTTGCCGCCGGTCACCGGGGTGCCGAGCTGCTGGCAGCCGTCGGCGAGACCGCGGATGGCCTCCGCGAACTGCCACATCACCGCCGGGTCCTCGGGCGAGCCGAAGTTCAGGCAGTCCGAGACCGCGAGGGGCTTGGCACCGGTCGTGGCCACGTTGCGGTAGGCCTCGGCCAGCGCCAGCTGCGCGCCCGTGTACGGGTCGAGCTTGGCGTAGCGGCCGTTGCCGTCGGTGGCGATGGCGACGCCGAGGCCGGTGGCCTCGTCGATGCGGATCATGCCCGAGTCCTCGGGCTGGGCCAGCACCGTGTTGCCCTGCACGAAGTGGTCGTACTGCGAGGTGATCCACTTCTTGGAGGCCTGGTTGGGGGAGCCCACCAGCTTCAGGACCTGGTCCTTCAGCTCCTGCGCCGTCGCGGGCCGCGGCAGCTTGTTCGCGTCGTCCGCCTGGAGGGCGTCCTGCCAGGACGGACGGGCGTACGGGCGCTCGTAGACCGGGCCGTCGTGGGCGACCGTGCGCGGGTCGACGTCGACGATCTTCTCGCCGTGCCAGAAGATCTCCAGACGGTCGCCGTCGGTCACCTCGCCGATGACGGTGGCGATGACGTCCCACTTCTCGCAGATCTCCAGGAAGCGGGCGACCTTGGCCGGCTCGACCACCGCGCACATGCGTTCCTGCGACTCGCTCATGAGGATTTCCTCGGGCGAGAGGGTCGAGTCGCGCAGCGGGACGTCGTCCAGGGTGACGGTCATGCCGCCGGAGCCGTTCGAGGCCAGCTCGGAGGTGGCGCAGGACAGGCCGGCCGCACCGAGGTCCTGGATGCCGACGACCAGCTTCTCGGCGAAGGCCTCCAGCGTGCACTCGATCAGGAGCTTCTCCTGGAACGGGTCGCCGACCTGCACCGCGGGACGCTTCGACGGCTTGGCGTCGTCGAAGGTCTCGCTCGCGAGGATGGAGGCGCCGCCGATGCCGTCGCCGCCGGTCCTGGCGCCGTACAGGATGACCTGGTTGCCGGCGCCGGAGGCCTTGGCGAGGTGGATGTCCTCGTGCCGCATGACACCGATGGCACCGGCGTTGACCAGCGGGTTGCCCTGGTAACAGGCGTCGAAGACGACCTCGCCGCCGATGTTCGGCAGGCCCAGGCAGTTGCCGTAGCCGCCGATGCCGGCGACGACGCCGGGCAGCACCCGCTTGGTGTCGGGGTGGTCGGCCGCGCCGAAGCGCAGCGGGTCGACCACGGCCACCGGGCGCGCGCCCATCGCGATGATGTCGCGGACGATGCCGCCGACACCGGTGGCCGCGCCCTGGTAGGGCTCCACGTACGACGGGTGGTTGTGCGACTCGACCTTGAAGGTCACGGCGTAGCCCTGGCCGACGTCCACGACGCCCGCGTTCTCGCCGATGCCGACGAGCAGGGCGTCCGACTGGGGCGCCTTCTCGCCGAACTGGCGGAGGTGGACCTTGGAGGACTTGTACGAGCAGTGCTCGGACCACATGACCGAGTACATGGCGAGCTCGGCGCCGGTCGGGCGGCGGCCGAGGATCTCCACCACCCGCTCGTACTCGTCCTTCTTCAGGCCGAGTTCGGCCCAGGGCAGCTCGACGTCGGGGGTCGCGGCCGCGTGCTCGACCGTGTCCAGAGGCGTCCGGCTCATGCGTTGACCAGCTTCTTGAGGATCGAGGTGAAGAAGGGGAGGCCGTCCGTGCGGCCGGTGCCGATCAGCGGCTCGACGGCGTGCTCGGGGTGCGGCATGAGGCCGACGACGTTCCCGGCCTCGTTGGTGATGCCGGCGATGTCGCGCAGCGAGCCGTTGGGGTTGCCGCATCCATCAGCGGCTTCGCCGCGGACCACGTAGCGGAAGGCGACCCGGCCCTCGGCCTCCAGCTTGTCGAGCGTGTACTCGTCGGCGACGTACCGGCCGTCCATGTTCTTCAGCGGGATGTGGATCTCCTGCCCCGCGCTGTAGTCCGTCGTCCAGGCGCTGGAGGTGTTCTCCACGCGCAGCTTCTGCTCGCGGCAGATGAAGTGCAGGTGGTTGTTGCCGAGCATCGCGCCGGGCAGCAGGTGCGCCTCGGTGAGGACCTGGAAGCCGTTGCAGATACCGAGGACCGGCAGCCCGGCCTTCGCCTGCTCGATGACCGTCTCCATCACCGGCGAGAAGCGGGAGATGGCGCCGGCCCGCAGATAGTCGCCGTAGGAGAAACCACCGGGAAGGACCACCGCGTCGACCTGGTGGAGGTCCTTGTCCTTGTGCCAGAGGGCGACCGGTTCCGCGCCCGCGAGCCGGATCGCGCGCTGGGTGTCACGGTCGTCGAGGCTTCCGGGGAAAGTGACGACGCCAATACGAGCGGTCACTTCGCCGCCTCCGCGACTTCGTCGACGCGAACCGTGAAGTCCTCGATCACGGTGTTGGCGAGGAAGGATTCCGCAAGATCGTGGATGCGGGCGAGCGCGGCCTCGTCGACCGGCCCGTCAACTTCCAGTTCGAATCGCTTTCCCTGACGTACATCGGAGATGCCTTCGAAACCCAGGCGCGGCAGCGCACGCTGGACCGCCTGGCCCTGGGGGTCGAGGATCTCCGGCTTGAGCATGACGTCGACTACGACGCGTGCCACTGGCACTCCCGGTGTTGTGGTGCTGACTGCTGAGCAGATACCCGTGATACCCGTCGGTGGTCTCCGACCGGTGCCTTCAGACTACCCGCACAAAATTTCTACGCGGGTAGAGTTGTAGGAAACTACGTGAGCCGCATCACGATCGGGTGACAGCGGCCGATCCTCACGAAAAGTTCTGGGAAAGTTCCCCGGGTTCGTCCACGACATCTATTGCGCCGGGGACACGCGGACAGATTTAGTCGGGCTTCACTTTGTATTGCCAGGCACTGTACAAATGAATTGGCAATAGCCGATACTCGGCACGTCATCTTCCGCCGTCGCGGTCATCGCCGATGAGCTGTCGATGAGCTGTATAGACGTGCCACACGAAGGGACCGGATATTCGTGGCGCAGAAGGTCGTGGTCACTCTCTTTGACGACATCGACGGCTCGGAAGCGGCGGAAACGATCGCCTTCGGACTCGACGGCAAGTCGTACGAGATCGATCTGAATCAAGCCAACGCCAAGAAACTGCGCAAGGCCCTGGAGCCTTACGTGGTGGCCGGCCGCAAGCGGTCGAAGTCGGGCAAGGCGTACAAGCAGACGGAGGTCGCCCCCGACCCGGCGGCCGTCCGCGCCTGGGCGCAGGCGAACAAGATGGATGTCCCGGCCCGCGGCCGCATCCCGAAGAAGGTGTACGAGGCGTTCAGCGCCGCCCAGTGACGGGGCGGCCGGCTGCCCTCAGGGAGCGTCAGCCGCCCCTGGGGGCAGCCGACTTGCGCTACCCCCCTGCTGATCAGCTAATGTCTGGAGCACGCCGACGGGCCAGGCCGAAAAGCCGAAGCCCACGGAGTACATGCGGGTGTAGTTCAGTAGTAGAACATCCCCCTTCCAGGGGGAAGGCGCAGTGTGCAATTCCTGTCACCCGCTCTGCACCGCCGGTCCTGAGCATGCTTGTGGATCAGGTAGGCTGGTGCTCGCACCGATCGGTGGGAGCCGGTCGGGAGCAGTGCGGACGTAGCTCAGTTGGTAGAGCGCAACCTTGCCAAGGTTGAGGTCGCGAGTTCGAGCCTCGTCGTCCGCTCCAGCTCATAGAGGAAACCCCAGTCGTATGACTGGGGTTTTTTCGTGCGCTCACCTCCGCGCCCCCGACGCTCTCTGACATTTGTCATGGCGCGTGATGACACCGCGCACTGCTCCCCGGCGCCGGCCACGGGGAGGCTGGAGCCATGGACTACGAACACGTGATTGAGGTCACAGATCTCCGGCGTGTCTACGGGGGCGGGTTCGAGGCGGTCCGTGGGATCACCTTCTCCGTGGCCCGCGGGGAGATCTTCGCGCTGCTCGGCACCAACGGCGCCGGAAAGACGTCGACGGTCGAACTGCTGGAGGGACTCGCACCGCCCGACGGCGGCCGGGTACGGGTACTGGGCCACGACCCGCACCGGGAACGGGCCGCGGTACGCCCGCGCACCGGCGTGATGCTCCAGGAGGGCGGCTTCCCCTCCGAGCTCACCGTCGGCGAGACGGTACGGATGTGGGCCGGCTGTACGACGGGAGCCCGGCCCACGGCCGAGGCGCTCGGCCTGGTCGGGCTCGGCGGCCGGACGGACGTCCGGGTCAAGCAGCTCTCCGGCGGCGAACGGCGCCGCCTGGACCTGGCGCTCGCGCTGCTCGGCAGGCCCGAGGTGCTCTTCCTGGACGAGCCGACCACCGGACTCGACGCCGAAGGCCGCCGGGACACCTGGGAGTTGGTCCGCACCCTGCGCGACGACGGGGCCGCGGTCCTGCTCACCACGCACTACCTGGAGGAGGCCGAGGAACTCGCGGACCGGCTCGCGATCCTGCACGAGGGACACATCGCGGCCGCCGGGACACCGGGCGAGGTGACCGCGGGCCGGCCCGCGCGGATGTCCTTCGAACTGCCCACGGGCTACTTCCTCGGGGACCTGCCGCCGCTCGCCGCGATGGGGGTGTGCGGACACGAACTCGACGGCGGCCTCGTCCGGCTGCGCACCCGCGAGGTGCAGCGGACCGCCGCCGCCGTACTCGGCTGGGCCGAACGGACCGGGGTCGAACTGCACCGGCTGGAGGTGCGGTCCGCCTCGCTGGAGGAGGCGTTCCTGGGGATCGCGCGGGAGGCGGCCGCATGAACACCGTGATCACGGCGCGGCTGCGCGCCCTCGCCCACGCCGAACTGCTCCTCTTCGGCCGCAACCGCAGCGCCGTCCTCACCGCGCTGCTCGTACCGCTCGCACTCCCGGTCACCGTGCGGCCCGCGGTCGACCGGGCCGGCATCAAGGGGATCGGCCTCGGCACCCTGATGCTGACCGCGGCGATCGGCTTCTCCCTCCTGTTCGCCGTCTACACCTCGCTGGTCGGCGCGTTCGTCGCCCGCCGCGAGGAACTCGTCCTCAAGAGGCTGCGCACCGGCGAACTGTCCGACGCGGAGATCCTGACCGGCACCGCCCTGCCCGCCGTCTGCCTCGGCCTGGTACAGGCGCTGCTGCTGGCCACCGGCTGCACGGTGCTGCTCGGCGCGGGCGCGCCCAGGGCGCCGTACCTCACGCTGCTCGGACTCCTCCTCGGCCTGCTGCTCAGCGCCGCGCTCGCCGCGCTCACCTCGGCCTTCACCGGGACCACCGAGAGCGCCCAGATCACCGCGCTGCCCCTGGTCCTCGTCTCCATGACGGGCTCGGGCATCGCTCTCCCCGCGGACGCCCTGTCCGGCCGGCTCGCCCGGATCTGCGAACTCCTCCCGCTCTCCCCGGCCGTCCGGCTGGTCCGGGCCGGCTGGACCGGGGAGCTCGGCGCGGGCCAGGCCCTGGGCGCGGTCCTCACCGCCCTGGCCTGGACGGTGGTCGCGGTGTTTGCTGTACGGCGGTGGTTCCGCTGGGAACCCCGGCGCTGAGGGGAACGAGGGGAACGGGACCGGGATGAGCGGGGCAGCAGGGGGCTGGTGGCGGCGGAAGACCACCCCCGCCAAGGTCGAGACGTACACACGCTGGTCGTTCCACTTCTTCGCGCTGATCGAGGTCACGGCCATCGGGCTGCCGGTCTTCGGACAGGCGGGGGCGGCCCTCGCGAGCCTGCTGATGGCCCTGGTCGTCGTCCACGCCCTGCTCTGCGCGGTGACGGCGTCCCGCGCGCTGGACTGGACGCGGGGCCGCCGGGAGCAGCCGGTGCGACTGCTCTGGGCACTCGTCACGGCGACCTACGTCATCGCCGTCGTCGCGCTCGTCCTGCGCAGGCACGGCTCCGGCCCGGACCTGGACGCCGCCGTGGCCGGCGTCTTCACCGGGGTGCAGTCCTTCGGCGCCGGGACCATGACACTCGGCGTGCGCAACCGCAGACGCGTCCTGTCGCTCGTGGCGGGCTTCGCGTGCGGAGCCGGGGCGGTCTCCCTCCCGCTGGGTTACCCCGTCCCGGCCGCGCTGCTCACCGCGCTCGTGGTGTTCCTCGGCAGCGCGTTCCTCGCCGTCACCGCGATCTTCTCCGTCTGGCTGCTGGACGCGGTCTACGAACTCGACGAGGCCCGCGAGACCCGCGCCCGGCTCGCCGTCGCCGAGGAACGGCTGCGGTTCGGGCGCGATCTGCACGACGTCCTCGGCCGGAACCTCGCCGTCATCGCCCTCAAGAGCGAACTGGCCGTCCAGCTGGCCCGGCGCGAGCGGCCCGAGGCCGTCGACCAGATGATCGAGGTGCAGCGGATCGCGCAGGAGTCGCAGCGGGAGGTCCGCGACGTCGTCCGGGGCTATCGGGAGGCCGACCTCGGGACCGAACTCGCCGGGGCGCAGGGCGTGCTGACGGCCGCGGGAGTCGCCTGCGAGGTGACCGGCGACGCCGCCGGGCTGCCCGCCGAGGTGCAGTCGGCGCTCGGCTGGGTGGTGCGGGAGGCGACCACCAACGTGCTGCGGCACGGGGACGCCGGACGGTGCACGGTGGGGCTGCGGGTACGGGAGGGAAGCGTGGTGCTGACGGTGCAGAACGACGGGGTCGTGGCACGCGGGGACGCCGGCCCGTCCCGGGACGGCGGGTCCGGACTGGCCGGGCTGCGGGAGCGGCTCGCGGTGGTCGACGGGACGCTGGAGGCCGGGCCGGTCGGGGCGGACGGCTTCCGGGTGGTCGCCTCGGTACCGCTGTCCGATCGCACGACGCCTGAAACGAGTGTGAGTGGAGTCACTTCATGACATCTCCGGTCCGACTGCTGCTCGCGGACGACGAGCATCTGATCCGGGGTGCGCTGGCCGCGCTGCTCGGCCTGGAGGACGACCTGGTCGTCGTCGCGGAGGCGGCGAGCGGGCCGGAGGCGCTGGCCATGGCGCGGGCCCACCGCCCCGACGTGGCGGTGCTGGACCTGCAGATGCCCGGCGCCGACGGTGTGAGGGTCGCCACATCCCTCCGGGCCGAACTGCCCGGCTGCCAGGTGCTGATCGTCACCGGTCACGGCCGGCCCGGGCATCTGAAGCGGGCGCTGACCGCCGGAGTGCGCGGGTTCGTCCCGAAGACGGTGAGCGCGCAGCGCCTCGCCGAGATCATCCGGACCGTGCACGCGGGAAACCGGTACATCGACCCGGAGTTGGCCGCCGACGCGATCTCCGCCGGGGACTCGCCGCTGACCGCGCGGGAGGCGGAGGTGCTGGAGCTGGCGGCCGACGGGGCGCCGGTCGCGGAGATCGCCGAGCGGGCCGCGCTGTCGCCGGGAACCGTGCGCAACTACCTCTCCTCGGCCGTCACCAAACTCGGTGCGGAGAACCGTCATGCGGCGGTGCGTCTCGCACGGGAGCGAGGTTGGGTATAGTTGCTCTCGCGCCACGGCGCATGCGGACGTAGCTCAGTTGGTAGAGCGCAACCTTGCCAAGGTTGAGGTCGCGAGTTCGAGCCTCGTCGTCCGCTCGGAGAGAAGGCCCCCGGTTCCCACCGGGGGCCTTCCGCGTTCGGGGCCTTCGGTTCTCCCGGGCCCGGGGCCCGGGAGACGCCTCCGTCACGACCAGCTGTTGCCCGTCAGCCGCTCGTACGCCTCGATGTACTTCGCACGGGTCGCCTCGACCACCTGCTCCGGCAGCGGCGGCGGGGGCTGCTCGCTCCTGCGGTCCCAGCCGGACTCGGCCGAGGTCAGCCAGTCACGCACGTACTGCTTGTCGAACGACGGCTGGGCGCGGCCCGGCTGCCACTCGTCGGCCGGCCAGAAGCGCGACGAGTCCGGGGTGAGGACCTCGTCGGCGAGGACCAGGGTGTCGTTGTCGAAGCCGAACTCGAACTTCGTGTCGGCCAGGACGATCCCCCGGTCCCGGGCGATGTCCCGCGCCCTGCCGTACACCGCGAGGGTGGCCTGGCGCAGCTGGGCCGCGGTCTCGGCGCCGACCTGGCGGGCGATCTCCTCGTACGACACGTTCTCGTCGTGCTCGCCGACCTCGGCCTTGGTGGCCGGGGTGAAGATCGGGGCGGGCAGCTCGGAGCCGTCGACCAGGCCCTCGGGCAGGGCGAGGCCGCAGACCGTGCGGGACTCCTGGTACTCGGCGAGGCCGGAGCCGGTGAGGTAGCCGCGGGCCACGCACTCGACCGGGAGCATCTTCAGGGACTTGCAGATCAGGGTGCGGCCCGCCCAGTCGGCGGGGGCGCCCTCGGGCAGCTCGGTGCTGATGACGTGGTTGGGCGCCAGGTCGGCGAGCTTGTCGAACCACCACAGGGAGAGCTGGGTGAGCACCCGCCCCTTGTCGGGGATCTCGGTCGGCAGCACCCAGTCGTAGGCGGACAGCCGGTCGCTGGCGACCATCACGAGGTCTCCGGCCGCGTTCTGGTACAGCTCGCGCACCTTGCCGGTGTGCAGATGCACCAGGCCCGGCACCTCCACGGGCTCGGGCTTTTCGACGAATCCGGACACGGTTCCTCCCCGTGGTTCTGTACAGGTGCCCTCGATTCTCCCGTATTCCGGGTTGCGCACGGACAGCGGGGCCGCGCGGACACCTGTGCGGGACGGCCGCGTCCGCGTCAGTCGTGCTTGCAGATGCGGTCCAGGAGGTTGGCCGTGGCCCGCTGGACGCGCGGGTCGACGTGACCGGGGCGGTCCAGGGCCGGCGACCAGGCGAAGGTGCCGGCGGCGAAGACCAGGGCGCCGGAGGGGGCGCGGTAGAGGGAGGTCTCCTGGTGCCGCAGGACGCCGTCGTTGTCGGTGTAGGGGGAGTGGGCGAGCAGGATGCGCTCCTCGTGCTCGGGCAGCGCGGTACGCGGGAAGTAACGGTCCGCCTCGCCGGCCACCAGGCCCGGGAGTTCGTCGCCCTCGTGCGCGCCGGTGGCCTCCCAGAGCCAGTGCCCCGCGTTGCGCACGATCAGGGGGTACGGCTCGGGCACCCGGCCCGCGTACTGGATGCCGACCGTCTGCTGTTCGGGCCGGTCGATCTCGCGCCAGAGCACGGGCTTTCCCGGGCCCTTGCGCTTTCGGCAGGTCAGCAGGCGGTCCGCGACCCCGGACGGGGAGGGGCCCAACTCCACCTGCCAGTACATGGTGTTGGCGGAGAGGAAGACGAGGCTGGTGCCGCTGTCCCGGGCCAGCTCGACCGTGCGGCGCATCTGCGGCGACCAGTACTCGTCGTGGCCCGGGAAGACCAGGCCCCGGTAGCGGGTCGGGTCGACGCGGCCGGCGTGCAGGTCGCGGGCGTCGGCGTAGGCGAGGTCGTAGCCGTAGCGCTCGGCCCAGCGGATGAAGTCGTAGGCGTGGCCGACGTGCAGGGGCAGGCCGGCGCCCGCGTACGGCCGGTCGAAGGAGACGGTGGTCGCCGCGTCGGCCTCGCCGAGCAGCCGGCCCCGCTCGTCCCAGGCGTGGTAGAGGCTGGCGCCGGTGCGGCCGTCCTCCGGGTAGAGGTTGTAGGCCTGCCAGGTGATGTCCGGCAGCAGGAGCAGCAGGTCGGCCGGGTGGTTGTCGCGGATCGTGAAGGGCACGTGGGAGCGGTAGCCGTCGGCCGTGGTGAGCACGGCGACGTACGCGCCGATGCTCCAGTACAACGGGACCTGCAGCCGCCAGGAGAGCCACCAGTGGTGGCAGGAGACCGTGCGGTCGGCGGCGAGCGGCGGGGGCTGGACGATGCCGGACAGCCGGGGGCTGGTGGTGATCTTGGACGCGCCGTCGCCGCCGTAGTGGCCGATGCGGTAGATGTCGACGCTGAACTCCTGCGGCGGGTCGACGGTGATGTGGAAGTCGACGGCCTCGCCCGGGGTGACCGCGCCGGTCGAGGTGAACCCCTTGATCTGGCGGTGCACGTCGTCCGCGGAGCGCGGGCCGCCGTCGGCGGTGCGCGGTGCCGGGACCCGGGGGTTCTCGCCGGTGGGCTGTGGCCGGCTGGGGTCCACGTACCAGGGGACGACATGACCGGTGTCGTCGAAATAGGTCTCGCTGCCGCGCAGCCAGGGGACGGGCCCCTGACCGAAGGGGTCCGTGACGGCGTGCGCGAGTGCTCCCGACTCCCAGCGGCGGATCTGGTCCGATGCCATGGTGGCTCCCCTCCCTCGTGCCCCCGTGAAGTGTGCTGATACGAGCCGATGTGCGATGTGTGCGCCGTGTCTCGTGCCGCGTGCCGTGCTCTGCCGTTCCGTGCGGTGCTGTGCCCTTGCGGTGCCGCTCCGTGCGGTGCCGGGCCGTGACTGTGGCGTCTGTCTTATGTCGGATGCGCTTGCCACACCCGGCAACGGTCCCAGCACATCACATAACGCACGTGTACGGTCACGGTTCGTTGCGAATTTGCCTGAAGTGGAACAATTTGCTCCGCTAAAGCGCCGAAACGTCGAGGTCAGACCAGCCGGACCGGCTTCTCGGGACGTATTCCGGACTCGACCAGCCAGGCCCGCAGCGGGGCCGGGTCTCCCTCCTCGATGAGGCTGAGGATTCTGGGCGTCAGGTCGGCGGTCCGCTCGCCGTCGACCAGCAGGGCCGGACCGTCGAGCCAGTCCAGGCCGGGGGTGGCTCCGGCGGTGTCCACGGCCGCGCAGCACACCATCGCCCTGACGTGGTCGGCGAGGAGTTCGCGGGCGGTGCGCGGGGGCTGGAGCGGGAAGAGGGGCAGTGCCCCGTCGTCCCAGAAGGGACTGCCGGGGCCGCTCTGGCCGCCGGCGGCCGCGGGGCAGCCGGGGCGCGTGGTGTCGGCCGTGCTCGCGTGCGCTCCCTCGTGCTCCTCGCGGGCGAGGGCCGCGGTGAGACCGGCGGCGAGGGCGGCGCTGCGTTCGGTGCCGGTGGGCTCGCCGTCCGCCTCGTCGTCGTAGCCGGGGGCGCGGACGTCGTGGCCCAGGACGCGGGCGTCGTCGTCGGGTGCCGGGCGGCAGCGGCGCCCGCCGGGGGCGGCGGTCGGGTCGGTGAGGTGGTCCAGGACCCGGGCCAGGGTGGGGCCGCCGGGGTCCGGGGCGCCGGGGTCGAGGGTGGCGCGGACCCCGAGGGCGTCCAGGACGCGGTGCAGGCGGGCGGCCTCGGTGCGCCAGGTGCGGTCGACGACCTCGTCCGGGTACTCCGGCCAGGCCACCGGCGACCAGGCCGGGCCGGGCTCGGCGGGGCCGCCGTGGAAGAGGCGGGCGGCGAGCAGCGAGGCGGCCTCGTCCACCAGGCCCGGCTCCTCCAGCAGGTCACAGGCGGGCCGCTCGCCCAGCCGGGAGGCGAAGCCCTCGGCCAGCCGGTCGCGCCGGGAGAGCTCGGTGAGGGCCGCGACCACGCCCGCGTCCAGCCGGGAGGGCCAGCGGCCCATCCGCCAGGCGGGCAGCGCGACCCGGGTCAGCAGCCGGTCCCAGCCCGCGTAGGCCAGGCCGACCTGTTCCTGGGCGACGATCCGCAGTCCGTAGTCCACCGCCTGGGCCCGCTCGGCGGCCGCCGCGGCGACCCCGCGCTCCATCAGCGCCGCGTGCTCCCGGCAGCCACGCAGCAGCAGCCGGGCCACCCAGGCGACACCCGCGCACACCAGGCGGGTGGCCGGACATCGGGCGGACGTCGCGGAGACCGCCACCGCCGCGTCCAGGCCCCGTACGAAGCGGCGGGCGGCCGCTATGTCCGGGTGCGCCGAGGGTCCGGTGCCCGCGACGACCGGGGCGAGGACCGCGCGGAGCTCGCCGACGCGCATCCACCACAGGAACGGGGAGCCGATGACGAGGACGGGGGCGGCCGGGGTGCGGCGGTGCAGGCCGGGGGTGCCGAGCTCGTCGCCGCCCCTGGGTACGGGCGGGCCGTGGGCCGGGTGGGTGCGGTCCTCCAGCCAGCTGTCGCAGTCCGGGGTGAGCGCTATCGCGGAGGGCGCCGGCACGTCGAGGCGGTCGGCCAGGTCGCGCACCATCCGGTACAGGTCGGGGGCGGACTCCTCCGGGATCGCGACCGTCGGGCTCACGGCCGGGCGGGCGCGGGCCACCACCAGGGCGATGCCGGCGGCGGCCAGCAGCACGAGGAGGGCGAGGGCGCCGACGGTCCAGCGGGCGGTGTCCCAGCCGCGGCCGACGAAGTGGCCGGTGGAACCGCCGGCCAGCAGGATCACCGTGGCCGCGGCGGGCAGCAGCGCCACGGCCAGGGCGCGGCCGCGGATGCGCAGCACGGCGAGCGCCCGGGTACGCGCTGCCTGCGCTCCCGCCTCCGCACCGATACCGGTACTGGTCACGTCCGGACCTCACCCCCTCCCTGCTGTCCTCGGCCTGTCCTGGCTGTTGCTCACTCCCCCACTGTGGCACCCGTCACTGACATCGCAATGCCGGTGGGCCAAGTGCCGGAACGCCTGCGCCGCACCCTAGTTGGGGGTTCGGCCCCCGTCAGCCGGATAGGGCATCGGTCACTCGATGGAATGGCTTTGGTCAGAGGTGATCGACAGACAGCAACGATCAGGCCCCGGATTTCGGGTCCGGGGCCTGATCAGGGACGGGTCTGCGGGGGCGGCGGGCTCAGGCCTCCCGGGCCTCGGCCGCCGCCTTCGCGGCGATGTCCGTACGGTGCTGGGAACCGTCGAGGCCGATCCGCGCCACCGCCGCGTACGCCCGCTCACGGGCCTGGGTCAGGTCCGCGCCGGTCGCCGTGACGGAGAGGACCCGGCCGCCCGCGCTGACGACGTCGTCACCGGCGCGCTTCGTGCCCGCGTGCAGGACGTAGGCGTGCGGCGCGTCCTCGGCGGCGACCGTGCCGAGGCCGGTGACGGGGTCGCCGGTACGCGGGGTGCCCGGGTAGTTGTGCGAGGCGATGACGACGGTGACGGCCGCGTCGTCGCTCCAGCGCAGCGGCGGGAGGTCGGCGAGGGTGCCGTTGGCGGCGGCGAGCAGGACACCGGCGAGCGGGGTCTGCAGGCGGGCGAGGACCACCTGGGTCTCCGGATCGCCGAAACGGGCGTTGAACTCGATGACCCGCACGCCGCGCGAGGTGATCGCGAGGCCCGCGTAGAGGAGGCCGGAGAACGGGGTGCCGCGGCGCCGCATCTCGTCGACGGTCGGCTGCAGGACCGTCTCCAGCACCTCGTCGACGAGCTTGGGGTCGGCCCAGGGCAGCGGGGAGTAGGCCCCCATGCCGCCCGTGTTCGGCCCCTCGTCGCCGTCCAGGGCGCGCTTGAAGTCCTGCGCGGGCTGGAGCGGGAGGACCGTCTCGCCGTCGGTGATCGCGAAGAGGGAGACCTCGGGGCCGTCCAGGAACTCCTCGATGACGACACGGTCGCAGGCGGCCGCGTGTGCCCTGGCGGCGTCCAGGTCGTCCGTGACGACGACACCCTTGCCGGCCGCGAGCCCGTCGTCCTTCACGACGTAGGGAGCGCCGAAGGCGTCCAGCGCCTCGGCGGCCTCCTCGGCGTTTGTGCAGACGTACGAACGTGCGGTGGGGACCCCGGCCCCCGCCATCACGTTCTTGGCGAACGCCTTGGACCCCTCGATCTGCGCGGCCTCCCCGGAGGGGCCGAAGACCGGGACACCCGCCTCGCGCACGGCGTCGGCGACCCCGGCGACCAGGGGGGCCTCCGGGCCGACGACCACCAGGTCGGCGCCGAGTTCCAGGGCCAGCGCGGCCACCGCCCCGCCGTCCAGGGCATCGACCTGGTGCAGCTCGGCCACCTCGGCGATGCCGGCGTTGCCGGGGGCGCAGTGCAGCGCGGTGACGTCGGGATCGAGGGACAGTGAGCGGCACAGGGCGTGTTCGCGGGCGCCGCTGCCGATGACGAGGACCTTCACGGGGGCCAGCGTAGCCGGGCGGGCCGACTGGAGGTTCCTCCAAGGGGGTCCTCGGGGTCGGCCCGACCGACCAAGTGCTCGAACACCGGACGGGACGGGGGCCGAGCGGTGGTCGCTGCCTCCGTCACCGGACGGGCCGCGCGGCAGCGCCGCACAAGGGGCGCGGGGACCTGCGCGACCGGCCACGACGGCGCCGTGGCCGTCCGACGGCACATCGCGGCACATCCGGCGGACCACTCACGCGTGGCGCCCTCCGGCGCCGGATGCGCCGAGAACCCCAGAGGCGCGGGGAACTGCGCGCGCACCCGCACCGCCCCGCAGCCCGCGACGGACCGCCGCCCGCCACGCGTCACTCGTTCTGGATCTCCTCGACCACCGTCGCCCCCAGTTCCTTCACGATCAGTTCGTGGCCGGAGAGGGCCGACTCGTCGAGGTCGGGGTCGTCCTCCTCGGGGATGTCGTCCTCGGGGGACACCGGCGGCGGTTCCGGGGCGGCGGCCGGCATGGGGGCCGGGGCCGTCGCCCTCGGGGCGGGCGGCGGCGGGCTCTGGACCGGGGCGGCGGCCGTCGGGCCCTGCTGGACGGGCGCGGGGCGGGCCGGGCCCGAGGGGGCCGCACCCCCGTAGCCGACGGACGGAGCCGCGCCACCGCCGCCCGTCGGGTCGACGACCGCCTCGATCCGCCACTGCACGCCGAACTGCTCGCCCAGCGCCTGCCGCAGCACGTCCTCGCTGCCGCTGCTCGCGAAGTTGTCGCGGGCGCCGGCGTTGACGAAGCCGATCTGCAGGGTGGTGCCGTCGAAACCGGTGACCTGGGCGTTCTGGCTGAGCAGGATCCAGGTGAAACGGCGGCGGTTCTTCACCGCTTCCAGGATGTTCGGCCAGAGCACCCGGGGGTCGGGGCCACCGGCGGCGGCAGCCGGGGCCGGGGCGGCGGCTGCCGGGGCCGCCGAGGGCTGCGAAGCCTGCTGGGGCGCCGGAGCGGCGGCGCCGCCCGAGGCGGTGGCCGTGGCCGTGGGCCAGCCGCCGGGGCGACGGGTGCCACCGCCCGCGGGAGCCGCCGTCGGCCAGGCACCGGGCGCGGGAGCGGCCGGGGCGGGCGCGGCGGCGGGCGCCGGAGCCGGCGGCTCGGGAGTCTGCGCAGGGGCCGGGGTCGGTGCCGGGGTCGGTGCAGGTGCCGGTGCCGGGGTCGGTGCCGCGGTTGGTGCCGCGGTTGGTGCCGCTCCCCCTCGTACGGCCGCCCGGGCCGCCGCCGGGCCTCCCCCCTGCTGTACGGGCGCCGGAGGCTGCACGTGCGCCTCGGGACCGGGGACGTACCCCATGGTGGGCGCGACGCCCCCGCCCGAGAAGTTGACGCCCCGCTCCAGGCGGTCGAGGCGGGCCATCAGGGACCGCTCGTCGCCGTACGCGGCCGGCAGCAGCACGCGGGCGCAGATCAGCTCCAGCTGGAGGCGCGGGGAGGTGGCGCCGCGCATCTCGGTCAGGCCCTGGTTGACGAGGTCGGCGGCGCGGCTGAGCTCGGCGGCGCCGAACGTGCCGGCCTGGGCCTGCATCCGTTCGAGGACGTCGGCGGGGGCGTCGAACAGCCCCTTCTCCGCGGCGTCCGGCACGGCGGCGAGGATCACCAGGTCACGCAGCCGCTCCAGCAGGTCGGCGACGAAGCGGCGCGGGTCGTTGCCCCCCTCGATGATGCGGTCGACGACCTCGAAGGCGGCGGCACCGTCCCCGGTCGCGAAGGCCTCGACGACGGAGTCGAGCAGCGACCCGTCCGTGTACCCGAGGAGGGAGGTCGCCATGGCGTACGTCACACCGTCCGCACCCGCCCCGGCGAGCAGCTGGTCCATGACGGACATGGAGTCACGCACGGACCCGGCACCGGCGCGCACGACGAGCGGGAGCACGCCGTCCTCGACGGGGATCTGCTCCTTGCCGCACACCTCGCCGAGGTAGTCCCGCAGGGTGCCCGGCGGCACCAGCCGGAACGGATAGTGATGGGTCCGCGACCGGATGGTCCCGATGACCTTCTCGGGTTCGGTGGTGGCGAAGATGAACTTCAGATGCTCCGGCGGCTCCTCGACGACCTTCAGCAGCGCGTTGAAGCCGGCCGACGTGACCATGTGGGCCTCGTCGATGATGTAGATCTTGTAGCGACTGGAGGCGGGCCCGAAGAAGGCCTTCTCGCGCAGCTCACGGGCGTCGTCCACACCACCGTGAGAGGCCGCGTCGATCTCGATGACGTCGATGGAACCGGGGCCGTTCCTCGCCAGGTCCTGGCAGGACTGGCACTCCCCGCACGGCGTCGGCGTCGGGCCGACCTCGCAGTTCAGGCACCGGGCGAGGATCCGTGCGCTGGTCGTCTTGCCACACCCACGCGGGCCGCTGAACAGGTACGCGTGATTGACCCGGTTGTTCCGCAGCGCCTGCTGCAGCGGGTCGGTGACATGCTCCTGCCCGATGACCTCGGCGAACGACTCCGGGCGATAGCGGCGGTACAGCGCGAGAGACGACACGCATACGAGGTTATAGGCGCCCACTGACAACCAGCTCCGCCCACAAACGCAAGCGCCCCCCACGCACCCGCCAGAGCCGACCTACCCTTGCTGCCTTCCGGCCCTGGGGGAGTTCAGTCAGATAGCGCCGCGTGAGGGGCTCTGCACAGAGTACCCGACGTCAGCGGGTAGGAACGAGTTCGCGAGCACTCCTCTCGGTCATGTAATGTTCCCAGCGGAGGATTCGCCTAGAGGCCTAGGGCGCACGCTTGGAAAGCGTGTTGGGGGCAACCCCTCACGAGTTCGAATCTCGTATCCTCCGCCAGTGCCTCACCGGGCACGATGTCGAAGGGCCCCGCTGTTTGCAGCGGGGCCCTTCGACGTTGTCCGTCACACTTTCCGTCTCAGTCGGCCTCTGCCGAGTACCAACCAGGGGCGCTCTCTTTGGTGACGACCGGCTCCGCCCAGGCCGCAACCGCGAGGACGTCCCGCTTCACCATGTGCCCGTCAACGACGTCGTAGAGCAGCCGCCGCACTCGTGGCCCGAGCCGAATCACGTACCGAACGCCCTCGACGTCCACCGCACCGATTACGCCCCGATCGCTGTCGGCGGTGAAGCCATCAGCCTCGACCACCTGCCAGCCGGCCTTCGAGGCGAGATACACCCAGGTGCCGAAGGCCCGCTCGCGATCCGAATAGGGCGTCACGCCACCCACGCGCGCAATGATCTCGACAGGGTCCGTCCGCTTGTCCATGGTTCCTCCCCCCGCTGCCCCCTCCCGGACGGGAGACAGGCGATCCCGGATCATGGCAGATGCCGTCCATCGGAATCCCACAGGGCCTCGCCGACCCGCTGCGCGGTCCTTTTCAACACTGCCCCGGTGACATGCATGTACCGGGCCCGCATACGGGCCGCTCCCCCGGGCTCCCAGCCCATGATCGCGTCGACCACGACGTCCGGGACCCCGAGGATCAGGAGCACGGTCGCGGCGGCGTGACGAGCGTCATGGAGGCGGCCGTCTCGCACCCCAGCGTCCCGTAGGAGTCTCTTCCAGATGTGGAAGTCGGTGTTCGGGCTCAGCGGACGCCGGACCTCAGTGGACGATCGGCCGAGGCGCAGGGGCGGTTGGTCGACGTTGGCAGACCCTCGTGATCGACCTGATGAGGAAACGGACCAAGTGCAAAGCGTCCGCCTACAGGCCGGAGCAGTCTTCCACGACGCCGCGGCGGACGACAGGGGAGAAGCACGCGGCCCGCTGGTCTACTTCCCGATGCGTTGGAGCATGGCTGATGAGGCCTCCGCCTACGTGGCGATCCTCGCCGACTCAATGGGGCTGGTCTGCTTCGATCCCCAACTGAACAGGCTCAGGCCCTGAAGCTGGGGGTGGGTGGGCTTCCGTCTCAGTTTCCGTCTCATTCACCACCGTTCACGGTCGTTCAGACGGGACCGAAGCCGGTAGCCGCCCTTACGACCGTCCGCCGATGAACGCAGGTGAACGAACCCGTCCGAGGCCCCCGGGACGACCACCACAGTCGGAAAGCGTGTTGGGGGCAACCCCTCACGCGTTCGAATCTCGTGTCCTCCGCCAGTGCCGGATCTCGTTGTCCTGGTTCCTGCCCACGGCGCGCAGATCGCGCCCTCCGCTACGGTCCGCCGTCGAAGAAGCCGGACTTCAGGTCGCCGATGACGGCGTCGAGCGGGTGCCCGCTGACGATGAAGGGGCCGTTCCAGGGCGCGGTGAGTGCGAAGAGCAACGCCAGGCTCAGCCCGACCACACTCGCGACCCCCACGATGAGCAGCGACGTGCGCAGACTGCTGCGGAAGACGAGGGCACCGGAGTTCACGATCAGCGCCACACCGCTGACCACCAGGGTGACGACGTAGAGGGTGGGAACGTCGCGCGAGGCGGCGGCGACGCGGGCGCGCCGGCTGCTGGTGACACCGTCCAGGGAGAGCACCAGCTCGCCGCCGGTCGGGACGCCCACCTCGGGCCGGGCCGCCTCGGCCCGCACGCTCCGTTCCAGCCCCGCGATCGCACGAGCGGTGGCCGGATCGTCGCCGGACGCCGCTGCCGCACCCTCCCACTCCCTGGCCCGCGTGGTCTGCAGGTAGTCCAGCAGTGCCGCATGGATCGGCTCCGACCGGACGTGCGGACTCGTCGCCGCCCATGCCAGCCGGGAGGCCGCGGCCGCCTCCTCGCTCACCAGCCCCTCGGCTGCGCGCAGGTAGCCGGCCTCGCTGGCGAGTGACAGTGCGGCGAAGATCGCGAAGGCGGCGCCGAGCGTCGGCATCAGGGGGGTGGCGATCTGCGGCACCCGATCCCGTTCCCCGGCCGGTACGAGTGCCCGGACGCCGACCCGCGCCACCGCCGCGACCAGGAGGGCGAGCAGGAGCCCGCCCACGACCAGCACCACCGCCGGCAACGAGGTCAACCAGTTCACCGCATCACCCGCAGCGCGTTCTCGCGAGCGCCCCACGGCGGCGGCGCGTCGGGCACCGCGACCCGGAGCTCCACATCGGCCACTTTTCTCCGCATCCGTCACCTTTGATGACCGTCCCATGATCACAGGTCGCATGCCTCCGGCGCCCGCGACGCCAGGCACGGCACCTCCCTTCGTCGGCCGAACAGCCCATACGGCCCCGCTGTATGGGCTGTTCGGCGCGACGGTTTTCTCCGCGACTCGCCGGACAAGCGGATCTCCGCACCGCTGTTCTGCGTCGGCATGGACGGAAGGGTGCCGGAGTGGGTGCGGTCGACTGGATACTGCTGGCGCGCCCGGGTTGCCGGAGCGGACGATCGGTGAACGGACGAGGAGTACGGCCAGTGACCAGCGACCCCCGCACAGGACCGCCCAGCTTCGGCAGTGAACGCGAGATGCTGCGGGCTTTCCTCGACTACCACCGCGCGACCCTCGCGATGAAGTGCGAGGGGCTCACCGACGAGGAGCTGCGGCGCCGGTCGATGCCGCCGTCCACGTTGTCGCTGCTCGGTCTGGTGCGGCACCTGGCGGAAGTGGAACGCGCCTGGTTCCGCCGGGTGTTCGAGGACAGGGACGCGCCCATGGTGTGGTCCGACGAGATCGACTTCCAGGCGGCGTACGACGCGAGCGGGTCGAGCAGGGCGGAGGCGTTCGCCGCCTGGGAGGCCGAGGTGGCGACCTCGCGCCGGATCGAGCGCGCGGCCGCCTCCCTGGACCGGGCCGGATACCAGCCGAGGTGGGAGGAGGAGGTGTCCCTGCGGATGGTGATGCTGCACGTGCTGCTGGAGTACGGCCGCCACAACGGGCACGCCGACTTCCTGCGCGAGGGCGTCGACGGCACCGTGGGCGCCTGAGCCGGTCGGCCGCACCGGGCCGCGTGTCTCCGGGCCCGTTCCGCACGGTCGGGGTCCGCCGGAGGTTTTTGCCGGTGCGAACGCACCGCCGTACGCTGTGGGCCATGGTGGGAGTCGACGGAGTTCCCGAGCCGCACACCGGCTGGACGTTCCTGACGAGTCACGCACGGGTCCTGGCCAGCATCGCCGACGGCCACAACACCCGGATCCGCGACATCGCGGCCCGCTGCCGGCTCACCGAACGCGCCGTCCAGAAGATCATCTCCGATCTGGAACAGGACGAATACCTCTCGCACACCCGCAACGGCCGTACCAACCAGTACCGCATCGACCCCGACAAGGTGCTCCGCCACCCCGCCGAGGCCGGCGCCGGACTGACCGTGGCCTCCCTGCTCACCCTGCTGGTCAGGGACGAGACGGAGCGTCACGGCGCGGGCGGCTAGGCGGCGATCCGCACCTTCTTCGTCACCGTCACCTGGTCCAGGTCGGAGATCCGTACGGTCACCGACATCGTCCACTCGCCCGCGATGGGGAGGTTGACGGAGTCGGCGGCCCAATAGCCGCCGCGGTCGGTCAGGTTCGCCGGGAGCGGCCCGATCTTCTGGGCGTCGAGGGTGAAGGAGAGGCGGAGTTCGGGGACGGCGGAGATGCCGTTGTCGGGGCCGAAGACGACCGCCTGCACGGAGTTCGCGCCGACCCGCCCCGGGTCCAGGGTGATCTGCACCTTGCCGTGGCCGTTCGGGGTGCCGACGTCGAAGGGGACGAGGGCGACGGCGGCCGCGGGGATGCCGGCCGAGACCGACGCCGTTCCCGCCTCGGCCGCGGCCCGGCCGGGCAGGGTGCCGGTGAGGATCGTGGTGATGCCCAGGACGGCGACGCCGACGGCCACTTCGGCGAGGACCGAACGGCGCAGGGCGGCCTGGTGCCGCCCGGCGGGAGCGTCCCCAGGCCCGTCGGGGCCGAGCGAAGGCTCGTCGGGGAGCGGAGCGTCCTGCCTGTCGGCCGGTGGGCCCGCCGGGCCGCCGACCGGAAGGGGGACGCGCTCGGGGGCCGGCACGGCCGGGGCCTGCGCCGACTTCGCCGTCCAGCGGCGGGACTGCGAGGCGGCCGCCAGCAGCAGGGTCACCGCGGCGAGCTTGACGAGGAGGAGCCTGCCGTACGACGTGTCCGTGAGGGCCTGCCAGGAACCGAGGCCGCGCCAGGACTGGTAGACGCCGGTGACGACGAGGACCGTCACCGATCCGAAGGCCACGCGGGAGAAGCGGGTGACCACCGCGGCGGGCAGCGGCGTGGTGGAGCGCTGGAGGGTGATCAGGAGGGCCGCGAGGCCGCCCATCCAGAGCGCCATCGCCAGCAGGTGCAGGACCGACGACGTCATCGCCAGCGGGACCTGGATGCCGGCCGACGCGTGTTCCGCCGCCGCCCAGGTCAGGGCCAGGGCGACGGAGAGGACGGCGGCCGTGGCGAGCAGCGGCCGGGACGGGCCGGACCGGCCGGACCGGCCGGACCGGCTGGTCTGAAGGTCCCGGTCCACGCGCTTGCGGAGCAGGAGGTGCAGGGCTGCCGTGAGCACCAGCAGGGCCACCCTGGCCAGCAGGGCCAGGCCCGGACGGCCGGTCGCGGACCTGGCGAGGGCGGAGAGGTCGAAGGCCGTCGTCGGGGAGGTGCCCTCCTCGTACGGGGAGCGCAGGACGAAGAGGAAGAGGGTGGCGGCGAGGAGCGCCCACCACGCCGTGCGGACCGGGGTGCGCAGCAGGGCGGGGTCCGGCGGGCGGCAGACGGCCAGGAAGGCGACGGCGCCTATCAGCAGGGCCGCGGCGAGGTACGCGACGTAGCGGCCGATGTTGTAGAGGCTGCCGGTGACCGGGTTCTCGACGGGATCGGCGGAGACGGTCGCCGCGGTCGCCGACGGCTTGCCCACGGAGAAGGTGAGGGCGCCGGAGACGGGATGGCTGTCCGCCGAGACGATCCGCCAGGCCACGGTGAACGTGCCGGTGCCCAGCTTCTTCGGGAAGGTGATCCGGGCGGTGTCCGAGCCGGCCGGCCCGTGTTCGGCCTCGCTGGTGGCCACCCGGTGGTTGGTGGGGTCGTACACCCGGAACGAGTCGTCGAGCAGGCCGACGGCCTCCGTGAAGGTGAGGGTGAGGGCTGCCGGGGACGACTTGAGGACGGCACCGTCGGCGGGGTCGCTGCCGCGCAGGGCGGCGTGCGCGGAGGCGGGGGCGGCCGATGCGAGGAGGAGGGCGGCGAGGAGGGAGCCCAGGAGCGCGAGGGCGCGCAGGACTCTGTGGTTCCCGAGGTTCCTGTGGCTGCCGGTCGGCGATCGCCGCTGGTCGTTTCCTTCGCTCATGTCACCCGCTCGGAGTTCGGAAACACGCGTTCCTGGGTCATACGGCTGGGAAGCCCGTGGTGCTCACTCTGTCCGCGGGCTCGTCGTGGCTGGTCACGCACTTCCGCGTGCCGCCACGGGGCGCGTCACCACGTCGGGCGTGCGGACACCCCGCCGTCGACCACCAGGTCGTGGCCGCTGATCCAGGACGCGAGGGGCGAGGCGAGGAAGACCACCGCGTTCGCCACGTCCTCCGCGTTCCCCAGCCGGCCCGTGGGCACCGCCTCCTGCCACCGCCGCACCCCCTCGGGCCAGTCCTCCGCGAGTCCTTCCCGGTCGATGAGGCCCGGGGAGACGGTGTTGACGCGGATGCCGGAGCGGCCGTACTCCAGGGCCGCCGCCCGCGCGTGCATGACCACCGCCGCCTTCGCCGTGCTGTAGTGGGCGTGGCCCAGGGCCGGCCGGCTCGCCTCGATGGACGCGATGTGGGTGACCGTGCCGCCGCCGGGCAGCTCGCGCATGATGTCGGCGGCGGCCTGGGTACAGGCGAAGACGCTGGTGAGGTTGGTGTCGACGACCGCGCGCCAGTCGGCCGCGGTCATGCCGGGCAGCGGCTGTACGGGCTGTACCGCCGCGTTGTTGACCAGGGCCGTCAGCCGACCGCCGCCCCACTCCGTGGCCTCCCGGACGACGCGGTGGCAGGTCTCCTCGTCGCTCAGGTCGCCCTGTACGACCGTCGCCCTGCCGCCGAGGGCCGCGATCTCCGCGGCCGCCTCCCGCGCCGCTCGTACCGCCGTGCGGCAGTGCACGGCAACCGCCGCGCCCTCCTCCGCCAGGCGCCGGGCGATGGCCCGGCCGATGCCGCCGCTCGCGCCCGTGACCAGGGCGGTCTGTCCGTCGAGTAGGTGGGTCATGGACGGCAGAGTTCCGTGATGCGGGCGGCTTCGGCGGGGTAACGCGCCGTGAGGTCGGCCGCGTTCCCGTGTTCGTAACCCTCGAAGGTGAATCCGGGGGCCATGGTGCAGCCGAACAGGGTCCAGGCACCCGGGGCCACCACCCGGGCACCCATCCAGGTGCCTGCCGGGACGGTCAGCTGGATGTGCTGGCCGCCGAGGAGGTCGGGGCCGAGGACGGCGGTGCGGGTGGTGCCGTCGGGGGCGAGGAGCAGGAGCTCCAGCGGGTCGCCCAGGTAGAAGTGCCAGACCTCGTCGGTGGGGAGACGGTGCAGGGCCGAGAAGTCGTCGGCGGGCAGGAGCACCACGATCGCGGTGCCCTCGGGGCGGCCGTCGGGGCGGGCGGGACCCGCCCAGGTCTCCCGGAACAGGCCGCCCTCGCGGGGGATCGGCGTCAGGCCGTAGTGGGCGATGAGGTCGTCGGGGGTCGGCCTAGGGCTCGGCATCGGCGTCGGCATCGAGGAGGTCACCCGGGAAGGCTACCGGCCGGGTGAGGAAGGCCAGTTGAGCGCGCTTCTCGGGGAGGTGGACGTCGGGGAGGTCGATCTCCGGGAGGACGACGGCCGGGCCGAGCTCGAACCCCTGGCGCCGGAAGCGGGCGATCGCCTTCTCGTTGCGGACGTCCGGGTCCACGACGATGCGGTGACGGTCCCGGGCGAGCAGCACGTACGCCGTGAACGCGGTCAGCAGCGCCTCCGTCCAACCGGGGCGGGGGCCTTCGGGCCCGGCCGGTGCGAGCAGGACGTGGACGCCGATGTCGCCGGGGCGGACGTCGTAGCACTCACCCACCCGGTCGGCGGCCGGCTCGTACGTCTGCAGGAGGCCGACCGGCGTGCCGTCCTTCTCGGCGAGGTGGGCGTGGTGGGTGTCGAGGGCCGCCATGTGGGCGTAGATCTCGGCGACCCGGGCGGGGGTGAGGCCGGTCATGCCCCAGAAGGCGGCGCGTTCCGTGTCGACCCAGGTGTGCACGACGGCCGCGTCGTGCTCGGGGTCGAGGGGCCGGAGCCGGACGGTGCCGAAGCCGGGGACGGGGTGTTCGAAGACGCGCTCAGGCATCGGTGTTCTCCGTGGGGACTGCGGGGTCTACGGGGGCTGCAGGGACTGCAGGGTCTACAGGGACTGCGGGGACTGCGGGGACTGCGGGGTCTACGGGGGCTGCAGGGGCTTCGGGGTCTACGCGGTTCAGTCGGGCCCAGTCCGTGACGACCGGGGCCAGTTCTCCCGCCAGCCACAGAGCGAGTTGGTCGGTGTGGTGGGGGGCGCCGGGGACGCCGTCCGCGCCGAACGGGACCACCCAGAGGCTGTCGTCGCGGCGGGCCAGGTCCCAGACGTAGCGGGCGGCCGGGCCGCGTGCGGAGCGGTCCGTGAGACCGGGGACAGCGGAGGTGCACAGCACGCAGTCGTGGTCGCCGGAGAGCGCCGGTCCCTCGTACGGTGCCGGGCCGGCCAGCGCCTGCCAGGGAGCGAGGCGGTGGGTGTCGCCCCAGGTTCCGGTGGGCGGGGCGGCCGCGACCTCCTGCACGGCCGCGCGGACGGCGGCGGGGCGGTCGACGCCGAACAACTCCGCCGCCCTCAGGAGGTGTTCGAGGGCGAAGGCGATCCGCGGGGTGAGGGCCAGCCACGGGATCAGGACCTCGGAGGGGGCCGGGGGCTCGGCGAGCGCGGCGAACGCGGGGTGGGCGGCGAGGTGCCGTACGACGGCGGACCGTACGGCCGCGTAGGCGGCGGCGTCGGCGCTGTCGGCGTCCATCCGGCGGTCCCAGGCGAGGAGTCGGTCGCGGAGCGCGCCGGCCTCGGGGGTGAGGTCGTCGAGGGCGGCCAGGTGGTCCAGGAGGGGGGCGGCGGAGGCGAGGTGGGTGTCGGTGTGGATCGCGGGCAGGCCGGCGGCGGACCAGGTGCGGCGTTCGTCGAGGAGGGCGCGGATGCGGTCGGCGCGGTGCGGCGGGGCGAACTCGACGCCGAGGGGGGCGGCCGGGCCGCGCTGGTTGGCCATCACGGCCACGCCGTCCGTGAGGTCGCCGTACGGCATCTCGTGCCAGCCCTGCCAGTCGTGGCCGGGGAGCCAGGCGGGGGCGAGGCGGGTGCGGTTGGTGTGGGACCGGACGGGGACGCGGCCGGCGACGCGGTGCAGGGTGCCTCCGGCGGTGTCGGCGGCGTGGACCACGTTGACGGGCTCGGTCCAGGCGTCGAGGGCGCGGTCGACGTCGGTGACGTGGCGGGCGCGGAGGAGGGGGAGGAGGGCGCTGAAGCCGAGGTCTTCGGTGACGCGGGGTGGGTAGCGCAGCGCCAACGCCTCGGCTTCGCCATCGGCGGAAGTCTTCCCACCCGCACCACCCGTGCTGCTTTCGTCGTCGGGTGCGGGTGGCCCCAGCGGGGGCCGAGCGCCATCGGCAGCTCCCCGCGAAACGCCGTCGTCCCCCGCCATCCCCGTCCCCGGCTCGGTCCCCGTCCGCGTCTCTGATTCGCTCCCCGTCCGCGTCTCTGATTCGCTCCCCGTCCGCGTCTCCGGTCGCGTCCCCGTCTCCGATTCGGTCCCCGTCCGCGTCTCCCGTCCCGCCGCCGTCCTCGCTTCCCATCCCGTCCCCGTCTCGGGTCCCGGTCTCATCGCCGTCCCCGTCCGCGTCTCCGGTCCCGTCCTCGCCTCCGATTCGGTCCCCGTCCTCGCCTCCGTCTCCAATCCCGTCCCCGGCCGCGTCTCTGATTCGGTCCCCGTCCGCGTCTCCCGTCCCGTCCCCGTCTCCGATCCCGTCCCCGGCCAGTCGGTGATGATCGGGCCCCGGGGGGTTTCGAGTACCTCGATGCGCATCGGGGGGTTGCCGGAGATCTCGATGGTTTCTGTGTGGTGGGTGGTCGGGGTCCAGGTGCCGTCGGGGGCGAGGGCCTCTGTGCCGGTCGGGGTGCGCCGTAGGCGCTCCCGGTAGACGTCCTGGTAGTCGGCCATCGCGTTGGTGATGGACCAGGCGACCGTGCCTGTGTGGGCGAAGTGGGCGATGCCGGGGACGCCCGGGACCGCCAGGCCGACGACGTCGAACTCCGGGCAGGCGAGGCGGATCTGCTGGTAGACGCCGGGTGCCTCGATGAAGCGGTGCGGGTCGCCGGCGAGGAGGGGGCGGCCGGTGGTGGTGCGGGAGCCGGCGAGGAGCCAGCCGTTGCTGCCCGCGGTGCCCGGACCGTCCGTGGCGAAGAGCGGGATCGCCGCCTCACCCAGGTGCCGTACCGCCTCCTCGCGCCACAGCTTGGCCGGGAAGCCGGCGAACAGGATGTGGGTGGTCAGCCAGACGCCGAGGGGATGCCAGGGCTCCCAGGTGCCGGGGGCGAGACCGGTACGGGCGAACTCCTCGGTGCGGGCGGCGCCGGCCGGCAGGCCCTCGTTGACGCCGGCCACGTACGCCCGTACCCACCGGGCCGCCTCCGGGTCCCGTCTCTCCAGCGCCGCGAAGCAGCGTCTCGCCGTGTCCGCCAGGCGGGCCCGGCGGGCGAAGACGTCCCAGGCGACGGCCGTGGCACCGAGGAAGGACGCCGACGTGCCCTGCGCGCGGTGCCGTTCCACCTCCAGCTGCCAGGCCCGGTCATGGGCGGTGACCCGGCCCTGGGCGCGGGCGAGTTCGAGCGCGTCGGCCGCCCGCAGATGCGGGATGCCCCAGGCGTCGCGGTACGTCTCGATGGCCACGCCGTGACCCCCTTGTCTGAGGTTAGCCTTGCCTAAGTTGAATCGCGGGGGAATCGTACGCGAGGGGTGCGGGTGTCACAGAGGCCGGGGGAGCGCTGGCGGCCGCGAGCGCGCGGCGCCGGCCCGGGCGCGGGATCATCGAGCCATGGACGCCGACACCGACTCCCCCGCCCTGCACCTCGCCCAGGACCCCGAGGCCGACGAACTCCTCAGCCGCAGCAGGCTCGCCGCACTCACCGGCATGCTGCTCGACCAGCAGGTGCCGATGGAGTGGGCGTTCAAGGGGCCGGCGACCATCGCCCGGCGCATGGGCACGGACGACCTGGACGCGCACGAGATCGCCGCCCAGGACCCGGAGGCGTTCGCCGCGCTGCTCGCCGAGAAACCGGCAGTGCACCGGTACCCCGGCTCCATGGCCAAGAGAATCCAGCAGCTGTGCCAGTACCTCGTCGAGCACTACGACGGTGACGCCGAGGG
Organism: Streptomyces sp. NPDC086777; assembly: GCF_040702065.1. Taxonomy (NCBI): domain Bacteria; kingdom Bacillati; phylum Actinomycetota; class Actinomycetes; order Kitasatosporales; family Streptomycetaceae; genus Streptomyces; species Streptomyces sp. NPDC086777. The sequence goes on from NZ_JBFBJI010000003.1 coordinate 90,170, forward strand.
CATCTGGCGCGACGCCGGCAGCGGGGCGGAGCTGCTCCGGCGGCTCCAGGAACTGCCCGGGTTCGGGAAGCAGAAGGCGCAGATCTTCCTGGCGCTGCTGGGCAAGCAGCTCGGGGTGACGCCTACGGGCTGGCGGAAGGCGGCCGGGGCGTACGGGGAGGCGGCCGCGTACCGGTCGGTGGCCGACATCACCGGGCCGGAGTCGCTGGCGAAGGTGCGGGCCCACAAGCAGGAGCTGAAGGCGGCGGCGAAGGCCGCGAAGGGCGCGGCCGGGCAGCGGGTGGCGGACACGCCCTGACACCCGCCGGGCGGGCGGCCGCGGCTCCCGGGGCGTCATCCGATCAGCCCCTCCCTGCTGGCACCGCCGCCCCACCCGGTCTCAGCTGGAACCATGACCGAGCCCCCCAGCACCGACCCCGCCGACGACGACCGGAAGGCGCACGCCACCGGCACCGCTCGGCATGAGCCCGAACCGCCCTTCGAGGGACCACTGCACGCCCTCTCCCGGGCCGCCTGGCAGATCGTCCTGCTCACCGGGATCGCCTCCCTGGTCCTCGGCGTCCTGGTCCTCGTCTGGCCCGGTGCCTCGCTGCTCGCCGCCGGTGTGCTCTTCGGCATCTACCTGCTGATCGCCGGCGTCTTCCAGCTGGTCTCCGCGTTCGGCACGCACCGCGCGACCTCGTTGCGCGTGCTGGCCTTCATCAGCGGCGCGCTGATGATCGTGCTGGGCCTCTTCTGCTTCCGCGGTCCCCTGGAGTCGATCCTGCTGCTCGCCCTGTGGATCGGCATCGGCTGGCTGATCCGCGGGATCACCCAGACCATGGCCGCCGTCTCCGACTCCCGGATGCCCGCGCGAGGCTGGCAGATCTTCCTCGGGATCGTCACGTTCGTCGCCGGTGTCGTGCTGATCGTCTCGCCGTTCAGGTCGGTCGCGGTGCTCACCCTGGTCGCCGGTATCTGGCTGGTCGTCGTGGGCGTCGTCGAGATCGTCACGGCGTTCGGCATCCGCGGCCGCGCCAAGCAGATCCCACAGGCCCTGTGAACCCCGGCCTCGCCGGGGCGGGCCTCGTGGACGCGGGTCTCGCGTGCGCGGGCCTCATGGGCGCGGGCTTCGTGAGCGGCGCGGGCCTGGCGAGCGGCGCAGGCCTGGCGAGCGGCGCAGGCCTGCTGAGCGGCGCGGAGCTTTTGAACGGCGCCGACCTCGTGGACGGCGCCGACCTCGTGCGCGGCGCCAACCTCTTGCGCGGCGCCAACCTCTTGCGCGGCGCCGACCTCGTGTGCGGCGCCAACCTCTTGCGCGGCTCGGGCCCCGTCGGCGGCGCCCCGTCCACTTCGTCAACCTCGCGCCTCGCAGGTACGCCGTGCGAGCGGTTCTCGGGCCCTGCGCGATGAACACCGCCCACTTCGCGGGGAGATGAACGCCATGAGCAGCGGTCCTTCGACCGGACGCCGCCCGCGGTCGGGCCCCGCCTGGCCGCGGGTGCTCGTGCTGCTGCTCGCCCTGCTGCTGACCGGCGTCCCGACGGCGGCCGAGGCACTCGCCGCGGCCGCCCCGGCCGTCTCGGCGGAGACCGTCGAGCACGACGTCCCCGACATCCCGCTACGGCCGCCCGTCCGCCCCGTCGACCGCGCCGACGTACTCCAGCGCCCCGCACCGCTTCCCGACCCGGCCCCCGCAGGCCCGGCGGACCGCCGCCGGGCCTGCCCGACGGCACCGCGTCCGCCGTACGCCACCCCCCTGCTGCGCACCGTGGTCCTGCGCTGCTGAGAGACCGGCCTGTCCCGCGCTCCCCCAGGTCAGTCAGCTCAGTCAGCTCTACGCAAGGAACACGGTCATGTCCTCAGACCCATACGCGGTCCTGCGCGCCCTGCTGCGCGCGGAAGCCGTGCGCAGCACACCGAAACCGACGACGAAGACGGCCGAACCGCCGCGGCCACGGCCGCAGGAGCAGCAACGCGGTTGATCCCGCGGAGCTGAGCCGGAACCGAGCCCAGGCCGAGCCGGGTGTCCCGTGCGGGCGCCCGGCTCACCGCCGTCGGCGGGCCGTGCCGAACAGCGACCGGGTGATCTCACGGCCGAGTTGCGTGCCCACCGACCGGGCGAGGGACCTGAACATCCCGCTGCCGACCACCTGCTCGACCAGCGACGGTTCTTCGCGCCGCTTCTCCGCGCGCTGCGGGCGCCTGCGGCTCGGCCGGCGTCCGCTGCAGCTTCTCGTAGGCCGACTCCCGGTCCACAGCCTGTGCATAACGTCCGTGCAGCGCGGACCCGCGCACCGCCGCGTCCAGCTCCGCCGCCTCGACCTGCCCCATCAGCGACTCGGGGGCCCGCAGCCGGGTCGCCGCGACCGGCGTCGGGGCACCCGTCTCGCCGAGCACGGTCACCACGGCCTCGCCGGTGCCGAGCCCGGTGAGCAGCTCTTCGAGGTCGTACGACGACTTCGGGAAGGTCTGCACGGTGGCCCGCAACGCCTTCTGGTCCTCCGGGGTGAAGGCCCTGAGCGCGTGCTGGACGCGGTTGCCGAGCTGGCCGAGGACGTCGGACGGTACGTCCTTCGGGGTCTGCGTCACGAAGAAGACGCCGACCCCTTTCGAGCGAATGAGGCGCACGGTCTGCGTGATCGAGTCCAGGAACGCCTTCGAGGCCTCGTCGAACAGCAGGTGTGCCTCGTCGAAGAAGAAGACCAGCCTGGGCCGGTCGGCGTCGCCGATCTCGGGGAGGTCGTGGAACAGGTCGGCGAGCAGCCACATCAGGAAGGTGGAGAAGAGGAGGGGTCTGTCCTGGACGGCGGGGAGTTCGAGGACCGAGACGATGCCGCGGCCGTCCGGGGCGGTGCGCAGGAGGTCGGCCGTGTCGAACTCCGGCTCGCCGAAGAAGTCCGCCATGCCCTGGGCCTCGAAGGCGGTGAGCGAGCGCAGGATCACCCCGGCCGTGGCCGTCGCGAGCCCTCCGATGTCCGTCAGCTCCGCCTTGCCCTCGGCGGAGCTGAGGAAGGCGACCACGGCCCTGAGGTCCTTGAGGTCGATCAGCTCCAGGCCCTTGGTGTCGGCGTAGTGGAAGATCAGGCCGAGGGACTGCTCCTGGGTGCGGTTGAGCTGGAGCACCTTGGCGAGCAGCAGCGGGCCGAAGCTGGTGATCGTGGCGCGGACGGGGACGCCGTGGCCCAGGCCGCCGAGCGCGAGGAACTCGGCGGGGAAGCCGGTCGCCGTCCACTGCTGGCCGACCTCGGCCGCCCGGCCCTCGACCCTGTCGTCCGGCCGCCCGGGCCTGGCGATGCCGGACAGGTCGCCCTTCACGTCCGCGAGGAACACCGGGACGCCGTGCGCCGAGAGCTGCTCGGCGATCAGCTGGAGCGTCTTGGTCTTTCCGGTGCCGGTGGCGCCGGCGACCAGGCCGTGCCGGTTGAGCATGGGGAGGGGGATGCGGACCTGCGCGCCGGGAAAGCACCGGCCGTCCCGGAGGACAGCGCCGAGCTCCAGCGCCTGACCGGCGAAGGCGTACCCGGCGGCGATCCCGGCGACCACGGGATCGCCGGCGCCCGCGGGGCCCTTGACGCTCGCTTCGCCGGCGTCACCGGAACTCGTCATCGGACCCCCTGTTCCCGTTTGGCCCACTTGATGACCTTTACGATGTCTTTTCCAGCGTCGCACTCGGTCGCCATGGCTGCGCCCGGAACGTCTGGACCGGTAGGCTTTCCGTGTGATCTTCAAGCGCATCGGAAACGGCCGGCCGTACCCCGACCACGGCCGGGAGAGCACCCGGCAGTGGGCGGACGTCGCACCGCGCCCGGTCCGCCTCGATCAGCTCGTGACGACCAAGGGGCAGCTCGACCTGGAGACCCTGCTCGCCGAGGACTCGACGTTCTACGGCGACCTCTTCGCGCACGTCGTGAAGTGGCAGGGCGACCTGTACCTGGAGGACGGGCTGCACCGTGCGGTCCGCGCCGCCCTCCAGCAGCGTCAGGTGCTGCACGCGCGCGTGCTCGAACTGGGCTGACACCCGTAGGCCATCGGGCATTTGCCCCCCGGTTGGCCCTTTCGGGTTGGACCGTGCGCCGTCGGATGATCATCTATTAGTCAACGCACCCGCGGCGCACTACGCTGCGCTCATGAGCATGCTGACTCCCCCCGGCATGGGCGGCCAGTACCGGATCACAGGGGACAAATACCCTCGCATGCGCCCGCGCCGGCGGCGTGCCCGGCTCGTCCTCTCCGTGGTCGCCTCCGTCACCGCGCTCGGCCTGGTCGGCTGGGGCACCCTGCAGCTCATCGACGTCTTCACGGGCGGCGGCGGAACGGCCTCGGCGGCCGGCTCCGCGGGAGACTGCGTCAAGCAGGCCGCCGCCAGCGCGAGCCCCGCGGCCGGAGCGTCCGCCGGCACGTCGGCCGCGGTGTTCCCGAAGCCGGCCCAGATCACGGTGAACGTCTACAACGCCACGACCCGCACGGGCCTGGCCAAGGACACCGCGGACGAACTGAAGAAGCGTGGCTTCAAGATCGGCGACGTCGGCAACGCACCGGCGAAGTTCGATCAGAAGGTCAAGGGCACGGCGGTCCTGCTCGGGCCGGCCACCGCCCTGAAGACCTCGCTCCCGGTCCTCGCCACCCAGGTGACGGCCGCCGACCAGCGCACGGAAGCGGGCCGCAAGGGCCCCGCCGTCGACCTGATCATCGGCAACGCCTTCAAGTCCCTGACCCCTCAGGCCACGGCCACCAAGGCCATCACAGCCCTCTCCGCCCCCGAACCGGCCGCCGCAACCACAAAGAAAACCTGCTGACAAACAGCCCACCTACCGCCCCAAGGCACGCGCCCAGCCCCCGGCGGTCAAAGAAGGCCGACGCGCGACAAGCGCCCCAAAGGGGCGCGGGAAACCGCGCAACA